>JBDGST010000163.1:0-30789 GCA_042217365.1 Haloarculaceae archaeon | reverse complement strand
TATATGAATGATTTGCCGCTGAAGCGAGGTCAACTCCTCTTTTCCCTGGCCGGCCATTAAGCATAGTATCCAGCATCAACCATGAAAAACCCCATCCATGCGCTACGATAACATAGGAGGGCCCTGATCAAATCATCTGACAGAACCGCCAAGTCACAGTCTCTGGAGAATTGAGCCAACGCATGCGAATATGAATGGATGCCCCGTTCCGGTGAAGCGGGCAGTAGATGGCACCCTCCCAGTACCACGACGACTCTCCATCAGTCGACCGTGGTGAGTGCTATCTCTGTGAACGGGGCAACTAAGCCCGAGATAGGGTATTGACATATATTTAATAACTGTGGCAGATTTTGCGGCTGGTTCGTGCTCAAATCGCCACTCTCAGTTCGCTGTGTTAACTAGTAACATGACTGTGGCGGTGTACCCTCTTGCCGCAAAAACCCAAGTATTACGTGGGTAGTGTAATTTCACCATCAGTTTTACGGGGCTGGCTATCGAGAGAAAGCTTGCCCCTCACGGGGCACCACTACGAGCCTAGCTGGTGAAAGCCAGTCGGGCGGTGGGCTTGGAGGAGGCATTCTGCTCATCCTTCTGGGTGAGCAGTCACGCCTTTCATTCGTAGGTAGTGAGACAGCTACTGTAGCATGAACGAGAGGACTGCACCCTGTTTGTGGACGGTATGCTGCAGACCGCCAAAACGGGAGATATTGCACACACTCGCGTTGACCCCATACCAGTAATCAATGTCTCGGACGATTTTCTCGGCAATATCCGTGGCGGTGTACCGCTCGGGTAACTCCGAGACCGCCTTCGAATCCTCGTCTGCACGGGTATAGAACAGTCCCAGCAGGCCACTGCGGTCAGCAATAGTTGACTCGTGGAGCCTGCGAGCGTCTGTCAGGAGCGTGTTCTGGTGGAATGGGCTGAATACGTGACTGTACATCGTGGGCTCGGGATCGCCGTTCGCTCGCCAGTACCGGATCAGCTTCGCTTCCACTGGCATTCCGCTCGGCAACACGAGGTCGCACCTCCCGCTGCGGTCAGGGTACCCTACTTCACGCTTGAGCCTTCCATAGCGTTCGTCCATTTCACAGAGATGCTTGACAAGCAACTTCAGCTGGCGTTCCTCATCCTCCGACCCCAGCCCATCGCCATACTGTCCGGTTGTTTCGCTGTCGATCGCTGGGATCGCTTCCGGCAGATCTTCGGTCAACTCACCGAGCGAGAGGGAACCGGTCATACAGCCACAACATCTCTCGAGGTCATAGAGCCTGCGCTGGATCGAAGGATTTGATGAATGGGTCAATTCGATACCGCGAATGCGTTACCACCCTGTCGATAAACGAACCGATAGATAAGCTCAAGAGACCGTGAGTTACTCGCTGCTGAACGTCTCCTGCATGATGGCGCCGCTAAGTCGCCTCATATCGCAGTGACGGGAAGCAACGCGCCCGACCATCATCTTCGTGTTCGAACCCGCGTACTCGTTCATCTCATTGACGATCCGCTTCACATCCTCATCTCCATTCCACATTCCCTGATCCGCCATCCACGCGATATCCTCACAGCACGCGATTTTCAGATATTCCCTCACGACATCAGTGTCGGTCTCACCCTCAACACCGTATTCTTCGAGGAGTTTGGGAGCGGCTTCGTCGATCTCGTCGAATAGTTCGTCGATCGACGCACGACTGATTCCATGGACTGTGGTCAGCGCGTCTTTGCCGTCTTGGCTGGAATCGAACTTGGGGCCTCGCATACCACGACGACGTCATTGCCCTCTGATAAGTGCCGGCCCACTCACCTGGTGTTCGAATAAGGTAGTTCAATATTGGGTATTACAAAATACCCTATTTTCGACTACCTTATCCAGCACTATTATTGCCGTGGGTCCAGACTGTGAGTACATGGATGCGTTCGTCGACCGCGATGCGGATATTGCGGCCCTTCAAGAGAGGTACGATATCGACGAGCCCTCGCTGATTACCGTCTGGGGCCGCAGGCGTGTCGGGAAGACGGAACTGGTCGAACACTCTATTCGTGACCGGGACAACGTCGTCTACTACCAGGCCACGGAGACGACGAAGCAAGTGCAACTCGACGACTTCGTGGCCGAGGCGGCGAGACCCTTTCCGGGGATCGAGCGCATCCGCCGCGAGTGGGAAGACATCCTCGGCTACCTTATCGAGCAGGACGCAATGATCGTCCTCGACGAGTTCCCGTTCATGATCGAGAGCGACGAGAGTCTCCCTTCGGTCATCCAGCGACTGTGGGATCACGAGGTCGAAGGTACGAGTGCCACGCTGGTGCTGGTCGGGTCGTCGATCAGTATGATGAAGGAGAAGGTGATGAGTGGCGGGAGCCCGCTTCACGGCCGGTTGGATATGCGCCTCCAGCTGGAGGAACTGCCGTTCGACGCCGCGACGGAGTTCTTCCCCGACTACGACCCCGAAGAGACGGTGCTGGCCTGGGGCGTTTTCGGCGGCACCCCACACTATCTGCAGGCAGTCGACGACGATCGATCTCTGCGGGAGAATATCCGGGATGCCGTCCTTTCGAAGCGCGGATTCCTCCACGATGAACCCGAGTACGTATTGCGCACCGAACTGGAAAATCCGAACCGCTATTTCTCGATCCTGAAGACGATAGCCGCCGGGAACGCAACTTCGAACGAGATTGCACAGGCGGCCGGCATTGACTCCGACCAGATCAGCCACTACCTGAAGAACCTGCAAGACCTGGAAATCGTCAACCGAGAGGTGCCGGTGACCGAGAACCCCGCGCAATCGCGACGCGGCCAGTACGTATTGAAGGACGCGCTGTTCCGGTTCTGGTTTCGATTCGTCTACGGGCAAGGCGAGAAGTACGACCGGGCAGGTACCGACGCCTACGAGGAGCTGATCGAACCACACCTCGCGGATGCGGTCAGTCCGAAGTTCGAGGAACTGTGTCGAACCGCCGTGTACAACCTCTACGACGAGTACACGTTCGATCGAGTCGGCCGCTGGTGGTATCAGGAGCAGGAGGTCGACGTGGTCGGACTAACGACCGACGAGACGATGGTCGCCGGTGAGTGCAAGTTCACCAGCCAGCCAATGGGGTACGACGTGCTGAACGACCTCGAACGCGACGTGGAGGACATCCGCTGGACGCCACAGGGCGAGGGTGATGTCGCCCACGAGTTCTGTCTGTTCTCCCGAAGTGGCTTCAACCAGAGCCTGATAGAGGCTGCAGAGGAGCGCGACGACCTGCACCTATTCTCGATCGAGGACATCATCATAGCGTTCTGGAAACGGCCACTATCGGTCGGTACTTGTCCGTCCAAGTGACGGCCAGTGACGATTTGACGCCAGACGTCCCTCAAACGACCCATCTCAGGAGTGGAGGCGGGAACAACGATTAACGATTCCTCCCCCATCGTTTCGGACATGAGTAGAGAGCTCCAGTGACCGCGCATACGACGAACTCAGTGTGTGAACCGTATCCGGTTCGAACCCGACGAGAACGGGGATTCCACGGCGTGATGCAGTCAACAGAGTCTTGCGCGACCTCAAATGCCGAATTCCATCGTATTTGGATCGCTTCAGTCACACCAGCCCGAAGACAGTCGAATCAGAGACATCGGCCTTCGGTAGCTGGTACAATTCCGTTACCTGAACACCACCAGTCTCCGGTCGATTAACTGGTATCCAGCGCTACGGAATCTATCCAAGCATGCGCACGCGAACCTCCACTCCAGCGACGGTAGCCGATGAGCGGCTCCGAATACTCAGAGCTGGACGCGGTGACTTCGCCGAGGATGTTTTGTTCCTGATCGAAGAGTTCGACAGTAATTTCCCCATCACTCCCCCAGTCGACCCTTGCTCGGTACCACGTATTAGTGACATACTGGACATCGGATGTCTGTGCGAGAATTTCATTGTTTCCGCCGGATAGAACCTGAATCTCGAGTTTGGACTGATTAACCCTGTTGTGGATTCGATAGCAGTTCTGGTTGTCAGAGCCGCCGAAGAGGAGTGAGAGTCCACCGGTACTCACATTATCAGTTCGCAACCAGGCCTCGAACGTCGAACCCGGACCAGGATACGCATTTAGCCCATGATCGGGCTTCGAGTAGAGAACCGGGTTTCGGTCGGAACCGGACGCTGCCACCAGATGGAGTGCCCGTTCACCCTGCCAGGCATGCTCGGATGTTACTGCAGGCGTTCCAGCATGTTCCTCCGGTTCGAGGTAGGATGCGAACGGATTGGAACCTTCGAAGTCATCTATCACTTCTCCTGGCGGTTCTGTGGTAATCGTGGTGGTGTCCGCTGTCGGTGTGCCAGTCGAGGTTGAGGTTGTGGTGTCCGAAGATGTAGGCGAGGACTGTTCTATGGTCGTGGTACCCGTGGCTGTCTTCTCTATAGTCGTCTATGTCGGGGTACCTCTCGGCGCATCTGGCCCAGTTCCGGCGTAGATCTCATATCTCTCCACCTCAGAGGGCTCCTCGTACGAGACCTCGAACTGGGCCTGCTGTCCGGCGGTCAGCCCGTCAGGAAATATGTGTTTCAGCGACTGGAGCTTCACGTCCTCGGAATCGTAGAAATCGACCCGGATGGTTACCAGATTCGCGATGTCGTCGTTCCCGGTGAGTTCGATCACCCCGGAAACGGCGAGAACGTTGCCAGCAACCTCTGTCTCTTTGACTTCAACGCTTACATCAGAGATGTTGGAATTCGGAACCGCGTTATTTACTACCTCGCCACTCGCGCCGGAGCCGCCAGTTCCACTTGAGCCACCAGGTCCGTTCGACCCGAGGATTCCCGAGCACCCAGACAGGCTGGCGGCCAGGGCTGTACTGACGATGAATTTCCGCCGACCGCTGTGCAACCCTGCTCCATTTTCCCGTCCCGACTCAGTTGGCCTGTGACTGCGAGTTGATTTTGACAGTCCGCTACTTCCTGTTATCTCCCGCTGTCCCTCGTCGCTCTGCGTCTGTTCGTTGTCAGACATCCACGCGTACCCACGTGGGTTGACGGTGTGAAGTCCACCTCTAATCGACTAGAGTGGGGCGAGTATCACAGGTACTTGTCCAGAGAACATCGGTACGCATCTGCCTTCGATACACTCGATGCAAGGCACTGAGACTTGCTCGAGACCGGTATTTTGATTAACCAGTCTGTGGGTACAAAGGGGTAGATGGGATTGGGGGTGTCGGTCGCCCAGTCGGTCTATCTCTTCGCGGGGGCGCTCGTAGCGATTGCTGTAGCAGCCTTCGCCTGGCAACGTCGCGAGACACCGGGTGCACCGCCTCTTGCGGCTATGGCAGTCGCCATCGCGATTTGGCTGTCCGGCAACGTCGTCATGATATTGACGACAGATCCAGCCATCTTTCGGTTATCCGGGTCCGTCGAATGGGTTGGATTGGCACTGACTCCCCTATTTTGGTTTTTCTTCGCGGCGGAGTACACGGGCGTCGATCTCGGCGTACGGCGCAAAGTTGTATTCTCTGCAGTTCCTCTCGGCACTATCGCGCTCGCCTGGACGAACAGGTATCATACCCTCGTCTGGTCACCCGTCGAGGGAAAACCACTTACTCCCGGATGGGCATATATCGACACGAAAGGTATCGTTTTCTGGTTGTTTACGCTTTATGCGTATATTCTCATTGGCGCAGGAATACTGCTTCTCATCCGGGTTAGCCTCAGATCTGAACAAATGTATAGATCTCAGATCGTGTTGCTCACTGTGGGCGTGCTGAGTGCAGTCGTACCGAATATTGCCAGTATTGCAGGCTATGGAATAGATCTGGAAGTCTACGCTCTGCCATTCACACTGCTGTGTTTCAGTTACGTCTTGTTCAGACAAGATATGTTGCAAATAGTTCCTGCCGTTCGACATATTGGGCGACGGTCAGCAGTCGCTGATCTCGAAGACGGACTCGTCGTCGTCAACGAGAATGACTGCATCGTCTACCTCAATGATACCGGGACTGACATCCTACACTGTGACCAGTCGGAAGTGGTTGGTACCCCGATAACCGATCTCGTGCCGAACGATTCGCTCAATTTTGGCACGGAAGATGCACTCGCAGATTTAGAACGGGACGGCGACATCTACGAGATCCGGTCGTCGCCCGTTTTCGGCCATCGCGGCCAGGAAATCGGCCACACACTCCTCTTTCGAGATGTCACGAACCAGCGACGACGCGAGCGACGGCTCCGTGAGTACAAGAGCGAACTCGAGACTGTCGAACGGATCAACGGACTCCTCCGGGACATCCACAAGTCCATCGTTGAGGCGACATCCCGAGACGAGATCAGCGACGCGGTGGAACAACGGCTCACGGACTCCGATCTCTATACGACCGCTCACGTCGAAACCGGACTACTGAGTGGTGACGACGTGAGTATCGACGATTTCGTCGACGGTGAGGTCGGTCGGAATTACGAGGTGATCAGCGAAGAAGATATAGCCGTTGACGGTGGCGTCGAGTCGAAACCGCTGCCCGATGTGGCGAAGGTGAACGACCACGAGAAGTGGACGGTCGTCCCGGTCACCTATCGCCAGACCGTCTACGGGATGCTCCTGCTCGCGACGAACCGCCCGGACGCATTCAGCGACCGCGAGCTGACTGTCCTCGATGAACTTGGCGAGGTCGTCGGATACGCGATAAACGCGGTCGAACGCCGTCGCCTCCAGTTGTCCGACGCCGTGACCGAATTGGAGTTCGAGTCGACAGATGAGACGTCGGGTCTCGTCAGTATATCGGCGGAAACCGGCGGGACGCTCGAACTGGAAGGAGTCGTCCCCGATGGTCGCGGGGAATTTACCGCGTACTACGTGGTCGAAAACTGCAGTGCGGACGATGTACGAGAGGTCGTCGAGGACCACCCAGCAGTGGGGGAGTTTCGGTGCGTGGATGACGAACAGGAGACAGTGGTGATCGAACTATCACATACGGACAAGTCAATCCTGTATCCGCTTGTCGAGTCCAGTGGCACAGTCGAGTCCGTACACGTTGAGGACGGGGTCTGCCGGTTTTCGGCACGAATCGCGTCGGAGGTGAAACCGAGACGACTGTTCGAGCGGTTGCAAAAGACGTTCCCGGACACCGAACTCGTCGCGAAACGCGAGGAGGTGCCAACGGCGAGCGATCCAGAACTGGACGAAGCGGTCGCGTCGAATCTCACTGACCGACAGGAAGCAGTCCTCGAGGCGGCGTATGATGCGGGCTACTTCGAGTGGCCACGCGACAGCAATGCCGAGGAAGTGGCCGATGCGCTCGACGTGACCCCTCCGACGCTTCACTATCACCTCCGCAAGTCACAGGATCGAATATTGAGCAAGATACTCTCCAGTTCCGGGCGGACTGTCGATTGAGCCTACTGGTCGGATTTTCTGGTATCTTCCCCGGCTATCGAGGCAACCACTCGTCATGCTCCAGCCGCCATCGGTGTCTACAGGTTGAAACGGGCCATCGTGGCGTCCATCTCTGAACGAGGTGCTTCGACCAGCGGAGATCCTGATCTGAGCCCGGACAGAAAATTCGGCGAAACTGACTGCTGGGCCGGCATTTATTTCCGAGGGAGTCAACCGCGGTTTCGTATGGCCAACGGAGAACCCAGATACGCCGGATTACAGATTAGTGGTGGAAAAATATGAGTGGGTTCCACCGGGTAGCGACCCAATCCTTACAGCGCCTGGCGGAGAATAGTGTAGGTACAGCATTGGGTCACATTCCAGGAATGTGTGGCAACAATGTTGTAACACACAAATGGTCTTCAAGAAGATCACGCTGATCGGGACGAGTCCGGATAGTTTCGACGCGGCGGTCGACGACGCGGTCGACCGCGCCGAACAGACCCTGCAGAACGTCAAGTGGATAGAGGTCGACGAGATGGGCGTCGAGGTCGCGAGCGTCGAGAACCGCGAGTACCAGGCCGAGGTCGAAGTCGCGTTCGAACTCGAAGACTGAACGCGGAACGGACGGACGCCGAGGCACCGGGACGGCGTCGGGGGGACGGGATACCAACCTCGGGAAGAGACGGCGAGACCGCTTCCCCACCCCCCGGCGTCACGTGCGGAAGCTCTCGCCGCACCCGCACTCGCTGACCACGTTGGGGTTGCGGACGTGGAACCCCTCGCCCTGGAGCCCACCCTCGTAATCGAGAACCGACCCACCGACGTAGTCGGCGCTGGCGGGGTCGACGAACACCCGCAGGTCGTGGTGCTCGTGGACGGTGTCCTCGTCGTCCGGTTCGTACTCGAAGCGCATTCCGTAGGAGAGCCCCGCGCAGCCGCCCTGCTGGACGAACAGCCGTAATCCGGCCTCCTCTACGTCCATGTCCTCGCTCTCCAGGAGCGACAGCGCCTCCCGTGCGGCCGACTCGGTGACCGCGATCCCCTCCCTGTCCGGGTCGGGTTCTGTCGTGGAACTCATTGTGTGTCGTTGCGCCCGCGCACTGTTAACCCTGTTGGGGACTAGCACGACGTCGTGAGGGCACGTTCCGGCCCCGCGACTGGAGAAAAGGTACGCCGGCCCCGCGACCTGAACGGGGCCCGTGCAACCACGGCGGCCCGCAGAGACTCCCCACAGCGCCGGCGTGCGCCAGCCCCGAACCGCTCCCGGGCGCCAGTACTCACGCCGGGCTACAGCCGCTTGCGATAGAGGTACTCGTCGGCGGAGACGCCTTTCATCTCGGTCTCGCGCTCGTCGACGCGCTCGAACCCGGTGCTCTCGTAGAACGACACGCCGACCTCGTTGTCGGCGAGGACCTCGGCCTCGTAGACGGTCACGTCGCGGTCGTACAGCTCCTGTTCGATCTCCGCGAGGAGCTGGCGGCCGATACCCTCGCCCCAGTCGTCGGGGTGGACGTAGATCCGGTAGAGCCGGTAGGTCCGCTTCGGGGGGTGTGGCCCGACGTGGGCGTACCCGATAACCTGGTCGTCGCGGACCGCCACCACGAAGTCCTGCGCCTCGTGTTCGACGCCGGCCTCGACGGCGTCGTCCTCGTACCACTCGTCGAGGAACTCCTCGACCACGTCCGGTCCCAGGATGCCGTCGTACGCGGCGTGCCAGGCCTCGCTCGCGACGTGCTGGATGTCGGACACGTCCGCCTGGTGTGCCGGCCGCACGATCACGTCGGATGTCATGCGGGGCTCAACGAGACAGGCACTGATAGAGGTGACGACACGCGCCGAACGGACGAGCCGCTCGGCGTTCGATCGGAACGGGGAGCGGTCCGACCCCGGTCACTCACCGTCGAAGCGGAGGTCGACGCTCCGGGCGTGGGCTTCGAGCCCCTCGGCCTCGGCGAGGGTCGTGATGGTCTCGCGCAGGTCGGCGAGCGACTCGCGGGAGAGGCGCTGGACGGTCGTCGAGCGGACGAACGTGTCGACAGAGAGGCTGCCGACGATGTGAGCGGCGCCCCCCGTCGGGAGGACGTGGTTAGTTCCGGCCGCGTAGTCGCCCGCGGCGACGGGGCTGTGCTCGCCGAGGAAGGCGCTCCCGGTGCTGGGGATCCGGTCGAGGATCTCCGTCTCGTCCTCGGCCATGATCGAGAGGTGCTCGGGCGCGTACTCCTCGGCGAAGGTCGTCGCCCCGTCCATCGACGAGGCGAGGAAGACGCCGCTCGCGTCGTTGCCGAGCGCCTCCCGGACGATATCCTCGCGCTCGCGGCCGTCGGCCTGCGCCTCGACGGCCTCGGCGACCGCTTCGGCCGTGGCCTCGTCGTCGGTGACGGCGACGACCGACGAGTTCGGGTCGTGCTCGGCCTGCGCGACGAGTTCGGACGCGACCAGGTCCGGGTCGGCCGTCCCGTCGGCGACGACGAGCACCTCGCTCGGGCCGGCGATGAAGTCGATGGCCGCGTCGCCGCGGACCTCGGCCTTGGCGGCCGTGACCCACCGGTTACCCGGGCCGACGATGATGTCGACGGGGTCGACCGTCTCGGTGCCGTACGCGAGCGCCCCGATCGCCTGTGCGCCGCCGACCTGGTAGACGGCGTCGGCGCCCGCGGCGTGGATCGCGGCCAGCGTCACGGGGTTTAGCTCCTCGGCGGGCGGCGTCGCCACGACGACCCGCTCGACGCCGGCGACGACCGCCGGGACGATGCCCATGATCGCGCTCGACGGGTACGCGGCGGTCCCCCCGGGGGCGTAGACGCCGGCGCTCTCGACCGGCGAGAACCGACGGCCCAGCTCCCGGCCGGTCCCGTCGACCTCCTCCAGCCAGTCCTCGCGGATCTGGCGCTCGTGGAACGACCGGACGTTCTCGATCGCCGTCTCGATGGCCGCGCGGACGTCGTCGTCGACCGCCTCGTAGGCGTCCGCCGCACGGTCGGTCACGTCGAGGTCGCCGACCTCGACGCCGTCGAACTCGCGGGAGAACTCCCGGAGCGCGACGTCTCCTTCGGCGCGCACCCTGTCGACGATGTCGCGCACGTCGTCGCGAACGGCGTCGACGCCCGCGTCGCGCTCGAACAGGGCCGAACGCTCCTGGGCACCCAGATCGTCCACGTTGCGGACTTCCATACGTGCCTCTTGCTCGGACCCACTCATACGGTTTGCTATCCGGCGCGCTCCTTCCTGGTTTTCCCTGACAGTGGGGCCGTCTCGGCCGGCACGTGCCCCCGGCCGGAGGGTCCGGCCGCCCAACTCCTCATACGGAGCGCTGTAACGATTTACCGGGACGACCGCACGCAGTCGTGCGGTCGATCCGGTAATGACTTACAGCGATCCGTATCACTCCGTCCAGTACCACCAGACGCTCGCGACCCCGAGCATGAACATGCCGCCCAGGAAGAACGTGACCGCCGGGTCCGCGAGCGGGTTCGCCGCGGCGCCGGCCGCGGCGTCGACGACCCGATCGGTGACCGTCGGCTCGGGCGTCATCTCCGCGGGCGTCGGGGTCGCTGTCGCCGTCTCCGTCGGGGTAGGCGTCGGGGTCGCTGTCGCCGTCTCCGTCGGGGTGGGAGCGGGCGTCGGGGTCGCCGTCGCCGTCTCCGTCAGGGTTGGGGCAGGCGTCTGGGTGGGGCTTGGCGTTCCGGCCGGGGTCGGCGTCTGGGTGGGGCTTGGCGTTCCGGCCGGGGTCGGCGTCTGGGCCGGGGTGGCAGACGGCGTCGCCGCCGGGGTCTGGGACGCTATTTCGGTCGGCGTCCGGGCGGGCTCGGGCGTCCCGGTGGCGACCGAGGTCGGCGCGTCGGTCCCGACGTCCATCACGCCGACGTCCCCCCCGGCTTCGGTTGTCGGTTGCGTCCCGTCCGGTTCGAAGGGCGCTTCCGTCTCCGGCTGGGCCCCCCCGGATCCGGTCTCCTCCGGGCCGCCTCCGGGGCCGCCGGCGTCACCGCCGTCGCCGCCGTCAGCGCCGCCGGCGCTCTGGTCCCGTGGCCCGCCGCCGGACAGGTCCGGGCCGACGACGCCAGTCGTCTCGGCGAACCGCCGGACCGCGTAGCTCGCGACCGCGAGAAGGCCGACGGCGCCGAGCAATCGGACCAGCGCCGTCTTGAGGCGCGACCGGTGTCCCTCCCGTCCGGCGAAGAGCACGACGGCCTCGCTCGCGGGCGCGTACACGGTCATCTCTGTCCCCTTCTCGGAGTAGCCCGAGCCTGCCGGCTGGATCAGGTCGGCGTCTTCGAGGTGTTCGAGGTGGTAGTGGACGTTCTGGAGGCTCGTGTCGACCTCGTCGCGGATCTCCGGCGGCGTCCGTGGCTCCTCGTAGACGAGCGAGAGGATCTCGCGGGCGGTCTCCGACGACAGCGCCGACAGCGCGTCCTCCGTGTCCTCGTCCTCCAGCGAGAGGACCTTCGGGCCGTCGGGCGTCGTGGTCGCCTCTGACTTGAACGGGAGGAGCCGACTCATCACACACCCGTTCGTCCCACTGCTTAATGGGCTTTCTTGATGCTAAAAATCGCATTTGAAGCACCGGGTTCACCGTGAGAGCCGGGATATCACGTGGATCGTCGACAGAACGACCGCCAGGCCGATCTCGCCGATCAGCGCCATGACCAGCGGGAGAGACGTGGCGCTGTCCGACAGCACGAATGCGTAGACGTACCAGCTCGTCCCGGCGGCGAGCGAGAGAAAGATAGCGTGGACCAGCACCCAGGGACCGAGCTTCCGGAGACCGCGGACCAGACGAGTCGCGACCGGGTGTCTCCCGGCCCGGTCGTAGCCGCCGGGACTGCGCGTGTGCCAGACGCTCGTGCTCGCGTAGGGCCCGTAGACGTCCTGGGCGCTCCCCGCGGCGCTGGCCGCCCGAGTCCGCGACGCTCGTCCGGTGTCATCCGGAGTCTGACTCCGGGACCCCTCCCCCGGATCCGGAGTCCGGTCAGTTCCGTTGGGGTCGCCGGTGCGGTCCGCCCCGGACCGGTCGCTCCCCGTGGGGTCGGTCCTCGACCGGCGCCGATCCACGGAGTCCGACGCCGGTGCCCCGGAATTCGTCGGAGTCCCGACAGTGGTTCGGGGAACGTCCGTCCAGCCCGAACAGTCCGCGTGGTGGCGGACGTAGGCCGCGTGGCCCAGCCGGTCGTAGCGGGCACGCTCGGCGTCGTCGAGGAGCGTCTCCTTCGCGGCGACAAGCCGCTTGAACGCCTGCTCGGCGTCGGGGTCGTCACTGACGTCCGGGTGGACCTCGGTTACCCGCTCCCGGAACCCCCGGCGTATCTCGGCCGCGTCGGCGTCGGGCCCCACGCCCAGCACGCCGTAGAACGTCTGTGCCATACACCCACACTGACGTTTCGAACGGTTCGGACCGGGAGTACTATAGTTTTTTCTCACGTCGGGCATCGTCGACCGCAGGAACTGTCCACTTGGTTACCAGTCAGCGAGGGAGAGTCCCCATTTACCGCGGACCGGCGACGGATAGACTGGGAAACTGCGGCCGGGGTACAGATTGATAAGAATTCCCTCCGATGTGCCGTACGTAGGTGAAAACAGATGAAAGCATTTGTCATGAGTGAGGTCGGTGAGACCGACATCGTCGAGAAAGAGCGGCCCGAGCCGGGACCGTTCGACGCGATCCTCCGGCCGACCGAGGGGCTCATCTGCACGTCGGACTGTCACACAGTCCACGGCGCGATCGGCGAGCGCGAGGACCTGACCCTCGGACACGAGGTCGTCGGGGTCGTCGACGAGGTCGGTAGCGAGGTCGAGCACTTCGAGGAGGGCGACCGCGTCGCCGTCGGCGCGATCACGCCGGACTGGAACTCGCTGGCCGCCCAGGACGGGCACCCGTCCCAGTCAAACCAGGCGCTGGGCGGGTGGAAGTTCGCCAACGTCAAGGACGGCACGTTCGCGGAGTACGTCCACGTCAACGACGCCGACGGCAACCTCGCGGAGATCCCGGAGGGCGTCACCGACCACGAGGCCGCGTACGTGGCCGACATGCTCTCGACCGGGTTCACCGGCGCGGAGCGCGCCGACATCCCGATGGGGGGGACCGTCGCCGTCTTCGCCCAGGGCCCGGTGGGCCTGATGGCCACGAAGGGTGCCGCGCTCCAGGGCGCAGGCCGGATCATCGGCGTCGAGACGATGGAGAACCGGAAGGAACTCGCCAAGGAGTACGGCGCCGACGAGATCGTCGACTTCCAGGAGGTAGACCCCGCCGAGGAGATCATGGACCGGACCGACGGCGAGGGCGTCGACGTCGCCATCGAAGCGCTCGGGGCCGACGAGACCTTCCAGGACTGCATCAAGGTCACCAAGCCCGGCGGCACGGTCTCGAACGTCGGCTACCACGGCGAGGGCGAGTTCCGCCACATCCCGCGCGCCGAGTGGGGCGTCGGCATGTCCGAGATCGACATCGTCAACGACCTCTGTCCCGGTGGACGCCTGCGACTGGAGCGGCTCCTCCGCCTCATCGACAACGGCCGCGTCGACCCGACGAAGATGACGACCCACGAGTTCGAGTTCGACGATATCCAGACGGCCTTCGAGATGATGGACACGAAGGAAGACGACATCATCAAGCCGCTCATCCACTTCTAGGCGCCGGGGACTGACCACGTTCAGTCGTCCAACACCGCGATTTTTTCGGACTGTGACGGTCGAACGGACGACATCGTTATGCCGATACCGGGAGACGTCACTGCCCGAGGTGACAGCGACACACACATGAGTTCGAAACCGAATGCGCCGGCTGACGACGCGGCGTCGGGAGTTCTCGGGTCGCTCCGGGGCGCGCTGACGGGGATCGGAGACAGCGCGAGCGTCGACCGCGTGTACGGGGACCCGATCGAGGTCGACGGAAAGACCGTCGTCCCCGTCGCCCGCGTCGCGTACGGCTTCGGCGGTGGGTACGGCAGCGGCGACGGGCGAGGCGACAGGAGTGACGGTGACGGCGTCGTGGACGGTGACTACGAGGGGGCAGACAGTGGCGAGGGCGGCGGCGGGGGTGGCGGCGTGAGGGTCAAACCGGCCGGGGTCCTCGATATCACCGAGACTGACACCCGGTTCGTCCCGCTCGGCGACCGGAGGAAGACGGTCGCTTCGCTCCTCGGCGGTCTCCTCCTCGGGTACCTCCTGGCTCGGCTGGGGTCCAACCGCGGCGGGCGGTGCTGAGCGGCCTCCGACGTCCTCGCCGGGAGTGGCCGACCGTCCATCCCGATCGTCTCCGATTCCGATCACTGACGCGACCGCGGAGAAAAGTATAACTGAGCCGGCCGAAACAGGGCTATCGAGACGATGACAGAACGGGGACTCGCCCTCGGGGGGGCAACGGGGAGCAGCGATGGCGGCTGAGACGGTCATCGAGGCCACGGACCTCAGGAAGGAGTACGGGCCGGTCGTCGCCGTGGACGGGGTGAGCTTCGACATCCGGGCCGGCGAGATATTCGCCCTGGTCGGTCCCAACGGAGCGGGAAAGACGACGACCGTCGAGATACTCGAGACGCTCCGGACGCCCACGGGGGGGTCCGCGACGGTCCTCGGGCACGACGTCGCCTCCGAGGAGCGGGCGATCAAGGAGCGTATCGGCGTGGTCCCGCAGTCGTTTCACACGTTCGAGCGGCTGACGGTCCGGGAGAACGTCGCGCTGATCCGGGCGATGTACGAGGAACCGCTGGCCGTCGGGGAGGTCCTCGACGAACTCGACCTCGGGGAGTACGCCGACACCCAGTACGCCTCGCTGTCGGGCGGGTACCAGCGCCGGACCGGCATCGCGATGGCGCTGGTGAGCGACCCGGACGTGCTCTTTCTCGACGAGCCGACCACGGGGCTCGACCCCGCGGCCCGGCGGACGACCTGGCGCCAGATCGAACGGCTCGCGGACCTGGGAACCACGGTCGTCCTGACGACCCACTACATGGAGGAGGTCGAGGCGCTCGCCGACCGGGCGGCGCTCCTCGTCGACGGGACAGTCGCGGAGGTCGGCAGCGTCGACGACCTGATCGCCTCGTACGGCGGGGACGCGAAGCTCGTCGTCTCCGGCGTCGGCGGGCGCGCGGGCGAGGACGAGTCGGAGGTCGAGTCGGTGCTCCGGTCGGCCGCGACCGAGGTGTACCGGTCCGAGACGGGCGAGCTGGTGGGGCTGTTCGATGACCGCTCGCGCGCCCAGGAGGCGTTCAGCCGCCTCCACCGGGTCGAGGGCGACCGCGCGATCGACCTGACGACGGCGGGGATGGAGGACGTCTTCCTCGAACTCGCCGGCGGGACCGTCGGCCCGGGAGGTGAGCTCCAGTGAGCCGAACGGCTGCTCTC
Source organism: Haloarculaceae archaeon (assembly GCA_042217365.1). Taxonomy (GTDB): domain Archaea; phylum Halobacteriota; class Halobacteria; order Halobacteriales; family Haloarculaceae; genus JBDGST01. The sequence continues at coordinate 15,111 of JBDGST010000163.1, read as the reverse complement.
GTCGGCGCGCTCTGGCGGGACTGGATCCGCAACCGCGAGTCGGTCTTCTTCTCGCTGCTCTTCCCGGTCGTGCTCCTGCTCATCTTCAGCACCGTCTTCGCGGGCGGGTCGCCCGAGTTCACGGTCCACGTCCAGAACAGGGACCTCGGCCCCGACGGGGCGCCGACGAACGTCTCGGCGGCGTACGTCGAGACGCTCAACGAGACCGAACCGATCACGGTCAGACGGTTGGATCCCGACCGGAACGTGACCGCGTGGAGCCAGAGTGGCGACGCCCTCGGGTCGGCTCGCGTGGTCGTGATCCCCGACGGGTTCGCCGCAGGGGTGCGCGAGCGGAGTCGCGAGGTCCGCGTGGCCGTGATCAGGGACACGGTCGCCCGTGCGGGCAACAGCGTCAACGACTCACAGCGGCGCGCGATCCGGCAGGGTCTCGGCGGAATGAGCGCCGGCAACGGGACGGGGCCGACGAACGCGAGCGACGCCACCGAGATACGGTATCTCTCGTCGGCCGACGACGACGCCGCTTCAGTCGTCAGGGGTATCCTGGCGAGCCACCTCGCGAGCTTCAACGCGGAGGCCATCGGGATGGACGACCCGCCGGCGAGTATCCGCGGGGTCGACCTGCGCACCCGGACGCTATCGTCAGTGGACTACTACCTGCCGGCGTTCATCGCCGCCATCGTCCTCCTGAACGGCGTCGTCACCGTGACGTCCGTCGTCGCCGGGTTCAACCAGAACGGGACGCTCAAGCGCCTGGCCGCGACGCCGCTCCGGAAGCGCGACTGGATCCTCGGGACGCTGGTCCACCAGTCGGTCCTCGCGCTGGTGCTCACCGGCGTCATGCTCCTGGTCGCACGGGTCGTCTTCGCCGTCACCGTGATACCGGGGCCGCTGGCCCTCGCGCTGATCCTGCTCGGAGCGGTCGGGTTCACTGGCGTCGGCATGGCGCTGGGGGGGACCCTGGCCAACCAGGACGCCGCCATCGCGCTCGGGAACGCCATCGCGTTCCCCATGATGTTCCTCTCGGGCGTCTTCTGGGAGGTCGACCTGATGCCCGCGTCCCTGCAGTTCGTCGCGCGGCTGATGCCGCTGTATCACTTCCACCGCGGCCTCCGACAGCTGATGGTGCTCGACACGACCGAGGGCGTGCTCGTCCCGTTCGCCGTGCTGGGCGCCCTGGCCGTCGTCTTCGTGGGGGTCGCGATCCACACGACGCGGTGGAAGGACTTCGGGGACTGAGCGCGGGTCGACCTCCTGCGGATTTAAGCGCCGGGGGGTGCCAGGTGCGGGTATGTCCGACCTCGTCACGTTCGGCGAAGCGATGCTGCGATACTCCCCGCCCGGTCACGAGCGCCTGGAGACGGTCGACGAACTCGACGTGCACGTCGCGGGCGCGGAGAGCAACGTCGCGATAGCGGCCCAGCGGCTCGGGCTGGACGCGACCTGGCTCTCGAAGCTCCCGGACTCGCCGCTGGGTCGCCGGGTGACCGGCGCGCTCGGCACGCACGGCGTCGACGCGACCGTCGTCTGGGACGACGACGCCCGCATGGGCACCTACTACGTCGAGATGGCCGGCAAGCCACGCGGGACGAACGTGATTTACGACCGCGCCGACTCGGCTGTGACGACGGCCACGACCGAACAGCTCCCGACCGACGTCGTGTCGTCGGCCGACCTGTTCCACACGACCGGCATCACGCCCGCGCTCTCGGACGCGCTGGAGTCGACGACCGCCGACCTCCTCGCGCTCGCCGGCGACGCCGGGACGACGACGGTCTTCGACCTCAACTACCGGTCGAAGCTCTGGTCGCCCGCGGCGGCTCGCGAGACGATCACTGACCTCCTCCCCGACGTCGACGTGTTCGTCGTCGCACAGCGCGACGCCCGGGCGGTACTCGACCGGGAGGGCGACGCCGCCGAGATCGCTCGCGGGCTCGACGCCGACTACGGGTTCGAGGTGACCCTGGTGACGCGGGGCGGCGAGGGGTCGCTCGCCCTCGCGGACGGCGAGGTGTTCGAACAGGGAGTCTTCGAGGCCGACGAGACGGACACGGTCGGCACGGGCGACGCGTTCGTCGGCGGCTTCCTCGCGGAGTGGGCCGAGAGCGGGTCCGTCCCCGACGCGCTCGAGTACGGCGCGGCGACGGCCTCGCTCAAGCGGACCATCCCCGGCGACGTCGCCCTGGTGTCGCCGGCCGAGGTCGACCGGGTCGTCGAGGAGGGCGAGCAGAGCGGCATCTCGCGCTGACGCGGGACGGCGCTGGCCCGCCGGGGGTCCCGATCCGCCGCGTCGTCGTCGATACCGCTCCCCCCGGAACGAGGCCGGGAGCCGCCGCCGCTCGTCGCCGCTATCGAGACGTTCCGGGCGAGAGCGCCGTCGAGAGTCGATACCGACCCGCTTATGACAGAGTAGCGTGACGGTCCGATCGAGCACGGCTGCGTCGGCTTTCCCCGACGCGTGGTGGTGACAACCGATGATACTGACAATCACGCCGAATCCGGCAGTCGACCAGACTATCGAGATGGATGAGGACCTCGAACCGGACGTCGTCCAGCGAAGCACGGGGGCCCAGTTCGACTCCGGCGGGAACGGGATCAACGTCTCGCAGTTCCTGCGCGCGCTGGACCACGACACCGTCGCGACGGGCATCGTCGGTGGGTTCACCGGCTACTTCATCACGGAGGACCTCAAGGACTACGACGTCCCGACGGACTTCATCGAGATCGACGAGCCCACCCGGATGAACACGACGATCCTGGTGCCCGACAGCGAGTACAAGCTCAACCAGTCAGGGCCGGAGATCGACCCCTCGGTCGTCGACGACCTCATCGAGACGCTCCGCGAGCACGATCCGTCGATGATCAACATCGGGGGCAGCCTGCCGCCCGGGATGGACGTCGACGACGTCGACCGCATCGCGGCCGCCGGCGACTGGGAGACGGCCGTCGACATCCACGGCGAACTCCTCCCGGAACTCGACGAGACCTACGAGTACTGCAAGCCCAACCGCGAGGAGCTGTCGGCCGCTCTCGACATGGAGGTCGAGACCATCGACGACTGCGCCGAGGCGGCCCGCCAGCTCCACGAGATGGGGTACGAGCGCGTACTCGCGTCGATGGGCGCCGAGGGCGCCGTCCTGATCACGCCCGACAAGACGCTGTTCGCCCCCGCGCTCGACGTCGACATCGTCGACACGGTCGGCGCCGGCGACTCCATGTTCGCCGGCCTGCTGTGGGCCTACGAACAGGGGTGGTCCGACGAGCGGGCCCTCCGGGCCGGCGTCGCCACGTCCTCGAAACTCGTCAGCGTCAAGGGCCCGAGCATCCACGAACTCGACCCCGAGGCGACGATGGACGACGTTCGAGTGTGGTCGATGATGAACTGAGTCCGGACGTGACAAGATAGAAACCGCGGCGCGCCGTAGCGACGGGGCATGGACGTTGAGGACACGACTCTCCGGGATTACCGCGCCGCGGTCGCGGCCGAGCCCATCTTCGCGGCGTACAACGCGAATATCGACGCCATCGTCCGCGTCGACGACGACCTCGAAGCGGCCCTCCCGCCGCCGGACGACGACCTCCCGGAGCGCGTCGCCTCCCCCCGCGACCTCTCGACGGCGGTGGCCGACACGATGCGGGCCGGCGAAGGAAACGAGCTCTCGCTGAGCGCCGCCGCCGGCGACTGGCTGGCCGAGCACGTCGCGCCGGACGAGCGGCGACTCGGCGGCCAGGCGGCCATCGCCGCGGACGTCATGGCGTCGGTCGGCGCCGACCCCGTGCTGTACGTCTACCTCCTCGACGAAAAACAGCGGTCGGTGTTCACGACGCCGGAGGCGATCCGCTACCCGAGCGTCGAGGACGGCCGGGTCGTCTACCGGCCGGTGAGCGAGGTCACGAACGCCGACTGGACGAAGACCAACTGGATCTTCGAGTTCTCCGAGGGGACTACCTTCCACGGCGTCGAGGCCACCGCGGACACCCGGTTCATCGCCGCGATGCGCCCGGAACGGTTCAACCTCGACGCGGGCGACCTCGAACCCGTCGTCGACCAGGTCGGCGAGGACGTGAACGGCGCGTTCCTCGCCGGCTACCACAGCCTCCGGGACGAGTACGCGGACGGGACGACCGCCGTCGACCGCGTCTCGCACGCGCGCGAGTTCGTCGACCGACTCCGCGAGCGCGACGATATCCCGGTCCAGGTCGAGTACGGGGGAAGCCACCGAACACACCTCCGAGAGGCGATCTCCGAGGAGATCCTCCCCGCAGTCGACGTAGTCGGGATCGACAGCCGGGAGCTGGGCGTGCTGGCGGAGGACCTCGGAGTCGGCGTCGACGGCGACGGCGTCGTCGACGTCTACCGCCGGGCGAGCGCGGTCCGCGAAGCGCTCGGCGCCGACGCGGTCAAGCTCCACGCGACGGAGTACTTCCTCGTCGCCATGGACGGCTACCAGCCCCCCGAGAACGTCCGGCGGGGTCTGGACTTCGCGTCGGCCGTCGCCGCGACGAAGGCCACGCTCGGGACCGTCGCGAACCCGGGCGCCCTCCGGATCGGCGCGGCCGAGGACCGGTCGGAGGACGGGCGGGCGGCCGTCCAGCGCCTCGCGGAGCACGTCGGCGCGGACGTCGTCGACGACGGGGTCGCGACGACCGGCCTCGCCGCGCAACCGAACCGCGTCGTCGAGAACCCGGCGAGCACCGTCGGACTCGGAGACGCCGTCTCGGCGGCCAGTTTCGCGCTCACGACCGCGCTCAGCGAACGGTGACCCGGCGGCCACCGAGAACGGCGACCCCGCCCTACCGGAGAGAGGGGCGGTCCCGTTCCCACCCGGGGGGCGCGCCCGGCAATCCCGGTCGGGGAGGCAGGTGACCGTCCCGGGCCCCAGGCGACGTGATATCCGACAAACGTGAGATTTCTCACCGGGGGGTCTTGAGATATTCGACTCGATTGCGTCGCCGTCGGGCGCATAGTATTTTATTTCATAGGTGATCGTCCCGATACCCGGATCGATTCCCCCCCCTTTTTCGGTACTGGCCGTCCACCCCCCGCCATGGAGCAGGCAAAGATACGGAACACGAAGATCGTCTGCACACTGGGTCCGGCATCGAACGACTACGAGACGATCCGCGACCTGGCGGAGGCGGGGATGTCCGTCGCGCGCATCAACGCGAGCCACGGCTCGCGCGAGGACCGGATCGAACTGGTGGAGGCGATCGACCAGGTCAACGAGTCGACCGAGCACACGGTCGCGGCGATGCTCGACCTCCAGGGACCCGAGATCCGGACCGGCGAGGTGTCCGGGACCCCGGTCCTGGAGAAGGGGAGCGAGATCCGTTACTTCGAGGGGGACACGGCCGACGAGGAGCGCGTGGGCCTGTCGATCGGGCTCAGCGGCGTCACGCCCGGCGACCGGATCCTCGTCGACGACGGCCGCATCGAGACGACCGTCACCGAGGTCGACGGCGACGAGGTCGTCGCCACCGTCGACACCGGGGGGGAACTGGAGAGCCGGCGGGGGGTCAACGTCCCCGGCGTCGACCTCGGCATCGACGTGGTCACCGAGAGCGACCGGAAGGTGCTCGAGTTCGGCGTCGAGTACGACGTCGACCTCGTCGCGGCGAGTTTCGTCCGAAACGAGGACGACATCTACTCGGTCCGCTCGACGATCGAGGAGTTCGGCGGCGACCAGCCCATCGTCGCCAAGGTCGAGCGCGCGGACGCGGTCGAGAACCTCGACGGCATCATCGACGCCTCCCACGGCGTGATGGTGGCCCGGGGCGACCTCGGCGTCGAGTGCCCGCTCGAAGACGTCCCGATCTACCAGAAGCGCATCATCCGAAAGTGCAACCAGGCGGGCGTCCCGGTCATCACCGCGACGGAGATGCTGGAGTCGATGATCGAGGAGCCCCGGCCGACGCGCGCCGAGGCGTCCGACGTCGCCAACGCCGTCCTCGACGGGACCGACGCGGTCATGCTCTCGGGCGAGACGGCGGTCGGCACCGACCCGGTCAACGTCGTCGAGACGATGTCCCGCATCGCCTGTGACGTCGAGGGCGCCGAGGAGTACGCAGAGGCCCGCGAAGGGCGCGTCCCCGACGCCCGCGGCACGCGGACCGACGCCATCGCCCGGTCCGCGCGCTTCCTCGCGAGCGACGTGGACGCCGACGCCATCGTCGTCGTCTCGGAGACCGGCTACACGGCCCGGAAGGCCGCGAAGTACCGCCCGCCGATCCCCATCGTCGCGACGACCCCCGACGAGACCGTCGGTCGCCAGCTCGCGCTCTCCTGGGGTATCATCCCGGTGAACGTCTCGTTCACCGAGAACGACGCGGACGCGGTGGTCCAGAAGGCCGTCCAGGCCGCCCTCGACACCGAGGCCCTCGAGAGCGGCGACACCGCGGTCGTCATCTCCGGCATGATGACCGACATCCCCGAGACCCACTCGGCCAACATGCTGAAAGTCCACATCGCGGCCAACCAGGTCGCACGCGGCAAGTCCGTGGTCCCCGGGCTGGTGAGCGGCCCGCTGTACCGCATCGACGACGGCGACCTGACCGACGTCCCCGAGGGCGCCGTCGTCGAAGTGCCGGCGGAGTTCGACGGCGAGTTCGAGGACGACGTGGCCGACCTCTCGGGCATCGTCCACCGACACCAGGGCATGACGAGCTACACGGCCATCGTCGCGCGCGAACTGTCGATCCCGATGGTCTCTGACGCGACGGTCCCCCCCGAAGTCGAGGAGGGTACCCGCATCACGCTCGACTCCGAGCGCGGCGTCATCTACGAAGACTTCGAGGAGTAGTCGACGCGACCTGATCGCGGTCTGCCCGTTCGGTTCCCTGTTTTCGACCGTACTCCGACCGCGTGACGCTGGTTTTGCGGTACAGTCCGTAGCGGGGCCCGGGGTCAGACATCAGAAGCGAGAGCCCACAGACGGCGGTTTTCGCCCCAGTAGACCCCCCCGACGACGCGAATATGTGCAGTTAAGTACCGGAGGTCCGACCACCCACATATCATGCCCGTCTACGCAGGAGTGGACCTCGGCGCGACGAACGTGCGCGCCGTCGTCGGGGACGAGAGAGGGCAGGTCATCGAGTCACAGAAGCGAAGCACGCCCCAGGGGCCGGACGGGGACGCGGTCACCGAGGCGATCCTCGGCGTGCTCCGTGACGCCTGTGACGGCGCGGGCGTCGCGCCGACGGAACTGGTCGCGGTCGGCGTCGGCTCGTTCGGACCGCTCGACCTCGCGGCGGGCGTCATCGAGGACCCGGCGAACCTGCCCGACACCGTCGACAGGATCCCCATTACCGAACCCATCGCCGCGCTCATCGGCGACGACGACACCGGCAACGTCTACCTCCACAACGACACGAACGCCGGCGTCATCGGCGAGCGCTTCTACAGCGACCGGAACCCCGACCACATGGTCTATCTGACTATCTCCAGCGGGATCGGCGCGGGCGTGACCGTCGACGGGGAAGTGCTGGACGGGTGGGACGGCAACGCCGGCGAGGTCGGACACACCATCGTCGACCCCGAGGGTCGCATGTCCTGTGGCTGTGGCATCGACGGCCACTGGGAGGCCTATTGCTCCGGCAACAACATCCCCAGATACGCCGCCCGCCTCCACGAGGACGAGGGTGCCGACACGTCGCTCCCGATCGGCGACGACGAGTTCACCGCCGCGGACGTCTTCGACGCGGCCGATGCGGGCGACGAGTTCGCCCGCGACGTCCTCGAACGCACCGCGCACTGGAACCTCATCGGGATCGCGAACATCGTCCACTCCTACGCCCCGCTCATCATCTACGTCGGCGGCGCCGTCGCAGTCAACAACCCCGAGTGGGTCATCGAACCCGTCCAGGAGCGCCTCGCAGACCACGTCATGACGAACGTCCCGGACGTCCAGAAGACCACGCTCGGCGACGAAGTCGTCGTCAAGGGAACGCTCGCCAGCGCGATCACCGGCGGGACCGGGGACCGCTCGCGGGCGCCGTGAAAATCGGAGTCACGACTGCCCGGTGCGCCGGAGGCGGACCCGAGTTACCCGGTGTTTTTCATCCCGGCGGCGATGCCCTGGACGGTCAGCCGGAGCGTCCGCTGTTCCTCGTCGGTGAGGTGGGACTGCGAGAGCAGGCGGACCTGCAGGAGGTTCAGCGGGTCGACGTAGGGGTTGCGCCGTTCGAGGTTCTGTTCGAGCCAGTCGCGCCGGAGGAGGCTGTCGCGGCCGGTGATCTCCTTGACGACGTCGACGGCCTCCTCGTACTCCTCGCGGATCCGGGGGAATATCTCGTCGCGGATGTCGTCGGGGGCGAGGTCGGCGTAGTGCTCGGCGATCTCCATCTCGCTGCGGGCCAGCGCGAGCGCGGCGTTGTCGATCTTCGTCCGGAAGAACGGCCACTCCTCGTACATCTCCTGGAGCGTCTCCATGTCGCCGCCGTCGTCGAGGTACGCCCGGAACCCGGTCGCGACCGAGTACCACCCGGGGACGATACAGCGCGCCTGGGTCCACGAGAACACCCACGGGATCGCCCGCAGGTCCTCGATCTCGCGCTCCTCGGACCGAGAGGCCGGTCGGGACCCGAGGTTGAGGTCCTCGATGACGGTGAGCGGCGTCGCCGTCTCGAAGAACTCCACGAAGCCGTCGGTCTCCAGCAGGTTCCGGTACTCCTCGCGCGCGGCCTCGGACGAGACGTCCATCGCCTCGGCCCACTCGTCGGGCAGGTCCTCGGTGGGGTCCTCGATCGCGTTCTGGCGCGCCCGCATCTGCGCGTTGAGCATCTGTTCGAGGTTGCGCTCCGCGATGCGCTCGTTGGCGTACTTCTCGGCTATCGCCTCGCCCTGCTCGGTGAACTTGATCTGGCCGGAGACGGTCTCCTTGGGGAGCGACAGCATCGCGTCGTTCATCGGGCCGCCGCCCCGCGAGATGGAGCCGCCTCGACCGTGGAACAGCCGGAGCTTCACGTCGTAGTCGTCACAGATGTTCGCCAGCCGGCGCTGGTTGTGGAACAGGCTCCAGTTGGCCGCGAGGTACCCGTTCTCCTTGTTCGAGTCGGAGTAGCCGAGCAGGATCTCCTGGACGTTCCCGCGGGCCTCCAGTGCCTCCTGGTATGCCTCGTTCTCGAACAGGGTGCCCATGATGCGGCGGGCCCCTTCCAGCGCGTACTTGGATTCGAGCAGCGGCACGATGTCGAGCCCGCAGTAGCCCGGCAGGTCGACGATGCCCGCCTGGTCGCCCAGAAAGAGCACCTCCAGGACGTGGGAGGGCTCCTCGCACCAGCTGATGCAGTAGGTGTCGATCGCGTCGACGCCGTACTCGCGCTGCCAGTTGGCCGTCTCCCGGAACCGGCGGATGACCCGCTCGGCCTCCTCGGAGAGCCCCGCCGTGTCCTCCATGTCGATGACGTTGCGCTCCTGGAGGATGGCGTCCGTGAGGAACTCGACGCGCTCGTCCTCGTCCATCCCCCTGTAGTCGATGCCCTCGTCCGCGAGGGCCTCGTGGATGGCGTTGATGTGCATCCCGCGGTGGTCGCGCAGGTCGAGGCTCGCGAGGTTGAACTTGAAGGTGTCGACCGTCCGGTAGAGCGGGTCGACGTACGTCTCCGCGATGGTCTCGGCCCCGTTCTCCCGGAGACTCTCCGCGATGGCGTCGATGTCGGCGAGCAACTCCGACTCGTCGTCGTACCCGCCCGACCGGACGTCGTCGACGCGGAGTACGCTCTCGCGCATCAGCTTGAGCTTCTGCCGGTAGGGTTCGTTGGGATAGCGTTCCTCGGCCTCCGCGGCGACGTTGGGCAGGGTTTCGCGGTGCTCGGCGAGTCGCTCCTCGAACCGCTCGCTCGTGTCCGTCTGGCTCGCGTCCTGGCTGAGGACGCCCGACAGCTCCTTGATCCGGTCCCGGTACATCGGCAGCGCCACCGAGCGCTGGCGGTCGAGCGTGTCCTCGGTGACCTCCGGCGTGACGTAGGGGTTGCCGTCACGGTCGCTCCCGGCCCACGAGCGGAACTCGTAGAGCTTCGGCACGTCGACGTCCGACTCGAACTCCTCCTCGAGGGCGCGTTCGAGCGAGTCGTACACCTCGCTGATGACGTCGAACAGGACGTTCTCCAGGTACCACTGTACGTTGAGCGCCTCGTCGGTGACGTCCGGCCGGCGGTCCCGGACCTGTGGCGTCTGCCAGAGACTCGTCACCTCGGCCCGCACCTGTCGCCTGAGATCGGCGTCCTCGTCGTCGGTCAGCCGGATCTCGTCGAGCTTCTGGAGGTTCTCGGCGACCGACCGGAGCTTCGCCTTCACCGTCTTGCGGCGGGCCTCCGTCGGGTGGGCCGTGAACGTCGGCTGGATGAGGACGTCCTCCAGCACCTCCTGGACCTCCTCCGCCGACAGCCCGCGGTCGGCCAGGTCGTGAACCGCCGCCTCGACGCTGTCTTCGAGCGTTCCCCGCTGGCTCTCCTCGCGGATGTTCCGGACCCGCTCGCGCTCCTCGGCGAGATTGATGAGTTCGAAGTAGGTGGTGAACGCCCGCGCGACGACGTCTTCCTCCTCGGGCGCGAGCCTGTCGAGCGTCTCGTGTACCGGCTCGCGGTCCTCGGCGTCCCCGCGGCGGTAGTCGATCGCTGCCGTCCGGATGCGCTCGATCGTCTCGAACGCCTCCTGGGAGCTCTGCTCGGTGATGATGTCGCCGAGGAGCTCCCCGAGATCCCGGACGTCCTGGTTCAGCTCTCTGGCATGTAAATCCATATCAAGCCGTGTGAAGGCGACTGGTAAAACTGTAGCGGAATTCGAAAATCATCAGGGACGTGCATGATGTATATTCCCGCAGGATCGTGCGTGAGGTATTTTTGTGGTCCCGGCCGAAACGGGCGAGCCCCCCGGGACGGCGGTCTCGTTCAGTCGCCGGGCCCCCAGTCGCGCCGCTGGATCGCCGCGGCCTCCTTGCGGATGTCCGAGAGGTGCCAGACGACGTCGGTCAGCGTGACGATCCCCACGATGTCGAGGTCCTCGGTGACGAGTACTTTCTTCACTCCCTCGTCGGCCATCGTCGTCGCGACCGACCGCACCGTGCGGTCCGGGTCGGTCGTGACGACCGGCGGGTGCGCGAGGTCGCGAACGGCTATCGCCTGGAGCGGCTCGCCCCGGTCGTGTGCGGCCCGGAGCGCGTCAGTCTCCGTGACGAACCCGGCGGGCGTGTCGTCCTCGACCACGACGACGCTCCCGACGCCCTCGTCCAGAAGTCGTCCCACCGCCTCCCGGAGCGTCGCGTCGATCCCGACGGTCACCACGTCCGTGGTCATCAGTTCCCTCACGAGCATGGAACGGCCTTCGACTCGCCGGCACATAAACACCGGTTCGCCACCGGCCGCTGGAGGTTCCCGGGCCTCGGTTTGCGGCGTCGCCACGCAGCTCGCTCCCGAAACCGCGCTCACTCCCCGATGTCGACGACGAGCACCGGCGTCTCGACGCTCTCGACGACGCGCTCGGTGACCGAGCCGAGGTTCGCGACCCTGTCCCGGCCGGTCCGCCCGTGGGTCCCCATCGTCACGAGGTCGATGCCCTCCCGGTCGACGTAGTCGGCTATCTCCCGGTGGGGGATCCCGTCGATCAGTTCGGCTTCGACGTCCAGCCCCGCCTCCTCCGCCCGGACCCGTACGTCGTCTATCGCGCGCTCGCCCTCCTCGCCCAGGGACTTCTTGACCTCGGCTTTTGTCTCGCTCTCGGCCGCCATGTAGAGCCGCCTGTCGACGACGTAGAGCGCGTGGATCGTCGCGCCGTCCTCCTTCGCGATGTGGATCGCGTGTTCCAACGTCCCGGTAGTGCCGTCGCTGCCGTCCGTCGGCAACAGGATCGCGTCGTACATGCCACACTGTTCGACGGCCAGGTAAATAGAGGTGGGTGGCAGTCCCGGCGGTCCCCTGGCTCCGCCTCCCGGCCGACCGTCCTGCCCCGAACCCAATCAATAAATGACCGGGTTCGGTACGCGGTAGCATGCACAGGCGGAACTTCCTCCGGTGGGTAGCGACGGCCGCGGCGGCCGGCGCTGCGGGGTGTGAAACGACTTCCGACGGCGACGCGACGACCTCCCGACCCGGCGTCGAAACCAGCGCGGGGGCGCCGACCGAGACGGCGACGCGGACGCCGCGACCGACGACCGGGAGCGGCCGAACGCCGACTGAGACCGCGACGCAGACCGAGACGCCCACAGAGACCGCGACGCCCACAGAGACGCCGACCGAAACGCCGACCCCGACACCGGCGATCGAGTCGAGTCTCCCGCGACTGACGACCGACGGGAAGTGGGTCGTCGACGAGGACGGCAACGAGGTGGTGCTTCGCGGGCTGGCGACGGTCGAGCCGTGGTGGGGCGACCAGTACGCCAGCCAGCGCGGCACCGATTACATGGGAAGCCTGGAGCGGCTCACCGACGAGAGCGACGGCTGGTACCCGAGCGTGGTCCGGATCCCCTGCACCGTCAACTGGCAGGAGACCGGGATCGACCGCTACGTCCTCCGGTACCTCGACGAGATAGTCCGTCACTGCGCGGAGCAGGACGTCTACGTGATCCTCGACCACCACCTGATCCGGCCCTACGACACCGACGAGACCGACAGACTGATGCGGGAGTTCTGGAACGCGGTCGCCCCGCGGTACGCCGACCACCCCCACGTGGTCTACGAGCTGTTCAACGAGCCGACCAAACCACACCACTGGGAAGACGACCCGGCGGCGTGGTCGGCCTGGAAGCGACACGCCCAGCCGTGGGTGGACCTGGTCCGCGAGCACGCCCCGGAGACGCCGCTGATCGTCGGGTCGCCGCGGTGGACGTCCGTCACGAACATGGCTGCGGAGGAGCCGTTCGACGGGGACCACCTGATCTACTCGGGACACATCTACCCGGGGAACGGCCAGCCCGACGAGTTCGACAGCACGTACGGCGCGCCCGCCGAGGAGGTGCCGGTGATGATAACCGAGTTCGGCTGGGACCGGACCGGCGACCCGGCCGTCGACGAGGGGACGACCTCGGGCTGGGGCGAGCCGTTCCGGGAGTGGATCGAGTCGTACCCGAACGTGGGCTGGCAGGGGTGGTGTTTCGACCCCATCTGGGAACCCGCGCTCGTCGACACGGAGTGGAACCTGCTCGGCGGCGACCCGTACGCGGGGCACTTCCTGAAGCGCTGGCTCTACGAGCGGCGCGGCGACCGCAACCCGGAGCCGGTCCCCACCGAGGGCGCCCCCTACTCGGAACCGTCCGACTCGACGCCGCCGCCCGTTCCCTCGGGAATCACCGTGCGCGAGCGGAGCTCCGAGGAGTTTCGCGTTCTCTGGTCGCCGGTCGAGGACGGCGAGACCTCGGCGATGTTCTACGTGGTGTACGTGAACGGGAGCGTCGAAGACGCCGTCGAAGACAGGTTCTCGCTGACTGTCAGCGGGACCGCGGGCGAAACCTACGACGTCGCGGTCAGTGCCGTCGACGCGGTCGGTAACGAGTCCGACCGGAGCGACACCGCGACGGTCACGCTGGGGGAGTGATCGGAGCGACACCGCGACTGTTTCGCCGAGCGGGCGAACCTACCGATACCGCGGCCGCCAGGCCGGGCGAGCGTCGTCACCGGCCCCGCTACGCGGGATCGGCCGCAGAGACCGCCGAACGGCGGATCCCGGGGCGTTCCCTTCAACGCCACAACTCTTTTGTCGCGCGGCGTCGATCTGTCAGGCCCAGTGTTCGACGAATGACGGGGGGAACACAGGAGACAGATGTCCACCTGGAACTGTACGTTCGGTCGGCGTGGCCGCGCGAAACGGACGCGAGAGAGGGGGTCCTCGACGCGGTCGACGGGCTGGTCGATGGGGGAACGGTCTCGTCGGCAGACATCACCGTCTGGGGCGACCGGTCGCCGCCGTCGCCCGACGACGCACGGACCGAAATCGGCCGATTCGTCCACAACCGCGTCGCGGTATTCCGGGAGTGGGGGCGGCGAAACGACCTCGAACTCGGGCCGGGGTTCGTCCACCGGGCGATCGACTCGGCGATGACCGGGCGGAGGGAGGAGCGGATCCGACTGCCATCGCTGGCCGTCGCCGCCTACTGCGGTGACGACCTCGCGTGTGTCGCCCCGCACGTCGAGGAGAGCGGGACCGTCGTCGAGCCACGGACGTTCCTCGACCGACTCGACGGCGAGGGGGTCGACGCGCTCGACTACGTCCGGGTCGAACGCGTGGGACCGTCCTCCTCGCCCTCGGACTCGCCGTCGCCGGCGGTCGACGCGGAGGGATCCGAGACGCCAGCGTTCCCGGGCCGAGAGACGCCGTCTGACGCGTCAGGACCGGGCGAGGGCGTCGCGGAGACGACCGATCCGGAGTGAGTTGCGACGGTCGAGGAACGCTACGGGGCGGCCGAGGAACGCTACGGGGCGGCCGAGGAACGCTACGGGGAATCGGCGGACGGACCGGAGCAGCGGACGACGGGCGACTGCGCGGCTCCCCGCCCCACCGACCGGCGGGTCAGCGGCCGGTGAAGTTCGGGTGGTCGCTGACGTGTTTCGGGAGGTAGCGCTTCTTCTTCGGGAGGCCCTCCGTCTCGGAGCGGACCCGCTCGCGGAGTTCCGGGAGCGTCATGTCTTCCTCGGTCCCCTCGGCGCGGACGTTGACGCCGAGCGTGTCGCTCTCCACCTCGCGGTCGCCGACGACGACGTAGTATGGCACCCAGTCGGTCTCGGCGCGCGCGATCCGCTTGCCGACCGTCTCCGAGCGGTCGTCCACGTCCGCGCGTACGTCCGCCGCCGCGAGTTCGTCGGCGAGGCCGTCGCAGTACTCGACGTGGTCGTCCTGGACGGGGATGAACCGGACCTGGGTCGGCGAGAGCCACGTCGGGAGGCGGGGCGTCTCCATCGTGGCTGCCTCCTCCAGGAGGGCGGCCACGACGCGCTCGATCCCGCCCGAGGGCGAGTAGTGGAGGATCGGCGGGTGGTGGCTCCCCTCTTCGTCGGTGTAGGTGATGTCGAACCGCTCGCCGCTCTCGACGTCGATCTGGACGGTCGGGTTCTCGATGGGGCGCCCGAGACCGTCGATGGCCGCGAAGTCGATCTTGGCCGACCAGTAGTGGTGGCGCTCGGGGA
>JBDGST010000135.1:0-30821 GCA_042217365.1 Haloarculaceae archaeon | reverse complement strand
TGCACGGCGAGGCCATGCAGGTCAAGTGCCGCATCCGCGAGGGCGAAAACCAGGGGCGAATCATCACCCGGAACGTCCTCGGGCCGGTCCGCGAAGGCGACGTCCTCCAGCTCCGCGAGACCGCACGCGAGGCCGACCAGATCGGAGGTCAATAATGCCCCGGACCAGAGAGTGCGACTACTGCGGCACCGACATCGAACCCGGGACGGGGACGATGTTCGTCCGCGCCGACGGCACCACGATCCACTACTGCTCCTCGAAGTGCGAGAGCAACGCCAACCTCGGCCGCGAGTCCCGCGACCTCGAATGGGCCGGCGAAGAGGAGGAAGCGCCCGAGCCCGAACCGGAACCGGAGCCCGAACCGGAACCCGAGCCGGAACCGGAGACTGCAGACGAGACCGACGAAGTCGCGGAAGCCGACGAGCCCGAGGACGCCGACGAGGTTGACGAGCCCGAGGAGGGTGAAGAAGCCACGGACGCCGACGACGAAAGCGCGGCCGACGAGGCCGACGACGTCGAGGCGGACGAAGCCGACGACGAGGAGGAAACGGAGGCCGAAGCCTGATGTCACACCACGACGAGCGCACGTTCGTGATGGCCAAGCCGGACGCCGTCCAGCGCGGACTGGTCGGCGAGATCATCTCGCGACTGGAGGGCCGCGGGCTGAAGCTCGTCGGGGCGAAGTTCATCCAGATCGACGAGGAACTCGCCCGCGAGCACTACGCCGAGCACGAGGACAAGGACTTCTTCGACGACCTGGTCGAGTTCATCACGTCCGGCCCGGTGATGGCGATGGTCTGGCAGGGCGCCGACGCGACCCGCCAGGTGCGCCGGATGATGGGCGATACCGACCCCGCCGAGGCCGCCCCCGGCACGATCCGGGGCGACTTCGGTCTCGACCTGGGCCAGAACATCATCCACGGGTCGGACCACGAGGACCCCGGCTCCAACGAGCGCGAGATCGACCTGTTCTTCGAAGAGGACGAACTCGTCGAGTACGACCGCGCCGACGAGCCCTGGGTCTACGAGGAAGAAGACCACTGACGGTGTAGTCCCCGGCCCGATTTCTGGTCGTCGCACACCCGGGAGTCACCGCCGTCCCGGCCGATCGGGCAGAGGAGAACGTGAACGGACGGTCCGTCTCAGCTGTGACCGGGGTAGTCCCGTTCGAACCGGTCGTCGATCTCGTCGGAGTCGACGTGTATGAGTACCGGTCGCCCGTGGGGGCACGCCCACGGGTTGTCACACTCGTCGAGCGTCGACAGGAGGTCCACCACGGACCCGTCAGTCAACGACGTATTGCCCGTGATCGATGGATAGCAGGCCATGTCCGCCAGTAGTTCGTCGGCCACGGCCTCGACGGTCCGCTCGGCCGCTTCCTCGCCGGTCACCATGTCGGCTAACACGTCGCGGACGACCTCCGGGCCGGCGGATTCGGCGACGAGCGAGGGGACGGTCCTCACTTCGACCGTCCGGTCGTCGACCCGGCTGGCCACGAACCCGAGCCGTGCGAGCGCGTCCTCGTAGGTGCTGAACAGCTCGGCTTCCCTGGCAGTCAATTCGATCTCGACCGGGTCGGCCAGCGCCTGCGTCGTCGTCTCGCCCTCGAACCGCTCCTGTAACCGCTCGTAGTTGATCCGCTCGTCGGCGGCGTGCTGGTCGAGGAGGACGAGCCCGTCGTCGGCTTCGGCGACGACGTAGGTGTCGTGTAGCTGTCCCAGGACCCGGAGGTCGGGGAAGTTGTCGAACTCCGTCGTCTCGTGGGCGTCCTCCCCCGTCAGCGTCTTCTGCGTGTTCGGTTCCGTCGTCGGGGGCCGGTTTCGTCGTTCGTGTGGCGCCGTCGACGGCGAGGCGTCGGAGTCAGACGGCTCGGGGGTGGGATCCGGAGAGGAATCGGATGGAGACGGCCCGAGAGAGGGATCCGGCGACGAGCCAGCCGACGAAGCCGACGACGGCCTGGACGGTGTAGTCGTCTCCGCGTGTGCAGGTGACGCCGAACGTGCTGAACTCCTCCGGGTCGCGTCCGCCTCGTCGGAGTCCGTCGCGTTCGCGTCGCGAGTGGCGGTATCCGCCGTATCGGCGTTCGACTTCGTCGTCCGGTCCCGTTCCGTCGCCTCGGCGTTCGACTTCGCCGTCCGGTCCCGTTCCGTCGTCTCGGCCCTCTCGGTCGCGGATTCCTCGGTGTCCCCGGACACGGAGGACGGTTCGATCTCCGTCTGTTCGGGGGCGCTCCGCCCGCGTGGCGCCGACGACCGGAGGACGCCCTCTCTCTGGAGGGCGTCTCCGACGGCAGTCTGGACTTGCTCTTTGACGGCCTCCTCCTCACTCCATCTGACTTCCAGTTTCCGGGGGTGGACGTTCACGTCGACGTCGCCGGCCGGAACGTCGAGAAAGAGCACCGCGAACGGGTAGCGGTCGGGCGCGAGCTGCGTCCCGTAGGCGTCGACGACCGCGTTCCGGACCGCGTCGGCCGTGACGTACCGGCCGTTGACGTAGGTCCCGAGGTACTCGCGGGTGGCGCGGTTGGTCTCCGGGTGGCTGACCAGCCCCGATACCCCGGCCAGCGGGCCGTCGGGGAGCGGGTCCGCGCTCGACTCCCCGCCGGGTCCGTCGGCGTCTTCGTCCGGGGAACCGGCTTCTCCGTCGGCGCCGGCGTCGGCCCGCGCGTCGACCTCGACCATCGACTCGGCCACCTCGCGGCCGTAGACGGCCATGACCGCCTCGCGGCGGTCGCCCCCGCCCGTCGTGGCGAACGTCTCCCGGCCGTCGTGGCTCAGCGACACCGCCACGTCCGGGTTCGCGAGCGCGTAGCTCGTCGCGACCCTGTTGACGTGGGCGAACTCCGTCGCGTCCTGCTTGAGGTACTTCCGGCGGGCCGGGACGTTGTAGAACAGGTCCTCGACCTCGATGGTCGTCCCCGCCGGACAGCCGGCAGGCTCGACGCTCGTCACGTCGCCGCCCTCGACGCGGAGGCGCGTCCCCCGGTCGGCGTCCACGTCCTCGCGGTCCGGACGCGGGCGCGTCGTGATCGTCAGCCGGGAGACGGCGCCGATGGCGTGCAGCGCCTCGCCGCGGAAGCCGAGCGTCCCGACGCCGGCCTCCAGGTCGCCGATGTCGCGGATCTTCGAGGTTGTGTGCTGCTCGACGGCGCGGCGCACCGCCTCCTCGGTCATCCCGCGGCCGTCGTCGGTGACGCGGATCCCCTCGGTGCCGCCGGCCTCGACGGCGACCTCGACCCGGTCGGAGCCCGCGTCGAGGCTGTTCTCGACGAGTTCCTTCACGACCGAGGCGGGCCGCTCGACCACTTCGCCCGCGGCGATCCGCTCGACCGTCGACTCGTCGAGTCGCCGGATGTCCGTCATCGTCCCACTCTGGGGGCGGCGCCCTCAAAACAGTCCCGGGACGCCGACCGCTGCCGGCCGGGCGGCCGGGTGGACCTACGCCGTCGTATCCACGGCGGGGTCGTTCTCCCGGTCGGCGATGGCGCGCTCGATGGCCTCCTCCAGCACGCGGAAGGGCATCTCCTCGATCGCGCCCTCGGGCGTGTACCAGCAGAAGTCGTCGCGGTCGTCGCTCAACTCCACGTTCCGGCTGCGCGCCTCGGCGCGGTAGAGGACGGCATAGACCGGCTGGTCGCCGTTACCCCAGACGTCGGTGACGGTCTTGACCGGCCGCCTCACCGTCGTCTGGAGGCCGACGTCCTCGTAGATCGCCCGCCTGAGGGCCGGTTCCGGCTCCGTGTCGACTTCGATCCGCCCCCCGGGGAACGTCCAGGGCCTGAGGCCGCTAGACACGAGCAACACGTCGCCGTCAGGACCGAAGACGATGCCGCGCTGTGTCACCTCCCCCCGGAAGTAACTCTCGGCCATTGTGTGTGCGATGCTATTGGACCGTCTTGAACGTTTGTGTCCCTGCCTCAGGATCGATACTGCCGCCCTTCTCGATGGCCGATGCTCGGGCCACACCACCGGCCCCGGGTCACCCGGTCCGGACGGCCGTCCGCGCAGCGTCCGTGACGTTGTCAGCTATCGTGGCTCCGTCGACGTCCGACCGAGAGAGGAACACGTCGGTCCCGGGGTCCGCGATACACCGCCGGACGACGGCGTTCTCACCGTCTGCCAGCGCGACCGCCGCGCCGTCGTCGGCTTGCCGGCCGCGGAACCCGTCGAGCAGGAAGTCGGCGAAGCCCTCGCACTCGAGGGCGTGCGTATGGTACGGGAGCGTCTCGTCCCACTCGACGGAGACGTCGCTGAGTTCGGCGCGCTCGACGCCCCGGAGGTAGATCGCCGGCAGGTCGCGCTCCCGGACGCCGCCCTCGACGTCGCCCGGGCGCAGGTCGAGTTCGTTCCCGCTCGCGCTGTGTTCGCCCGCCGTGACCCGGTGGCTGACGCCGTCAAACCGGAGGTTCCGGACCGGCCGGTCCGGGTCCGCGTACACGACGACGCTCCCCTCGCCCTCCGCGACGACGTCGGTGAATCTGACGTCTCGGACGTCGCCGAGGTCGGTGTCGGCCGTCCGCGGGAGCGAGGTCACCGAGATGGGTTCCGCGACGCCCCACCAGTCGCCGGTGTGGTGGCGCGTCTCCACGCTGATGTCGCTGAAACTGACGCGCTCGACGTCGCCGGCGTCGCGGTTCTGGATCCCGAGGCCCCGGTTGGACCCGTAGACGACGCAGTTCGAGAACCGGCAGTCGCGGATGTCGTACTCGCTCTCGGACCCGAGTTTGATGCCACAGGACCGGGACTGGAGCGTGCAGTTCGTGACCGTCACGTGTTCGCAGGGCCAGGCTTCCGGGTACCGGCCGTCGGCCTTCAGGCAGACCGCGTCGTCCCCGGCCTCGACGGTGCAGTCCGATATGTGGACGTTCCTCGACATATCCGGGTTTATCCCGTCGGAGTTGGGGATCCGGAGGTCGTTGCGCACGTCAGCGCCCCGGACGTCGACCTCGTCACAGCACAGCAGGTGGATCGTCCAGTGCGGCGAGTCGCGGACCGTCACGTCGCGGATCTGGACGTTCGAACACCGGTAGAAGAGGAGGCCCCGCGTCGGCCGGTCGTCGTGCGGGGCGAGCGGTCCGTCGGGGCTCCGCTCCGGGGAAACGGCCCCGAAGTGTCCTGGTCGGGGGTCGCTGACCGCGTCCTCGTCGACGAACGCCAGTCCGTTGCAGTGAACCGTCCCCCGGCCGGTGACCGCAACGTCGTCGGCATCGACGGCGGTGACGAGCGCCCGGTGTGGGACCCCGTCGGCGACGTAGTCCCCGGGATCAGCGGAGCCGCGGACCGTCGCCCCGCCCGCGAGGTGGAGGTCGACCCCGCCCCGCAACTGGATCGTGCCGGTTCGATACTCGCCGGGCGGGACGTGGACGCGCCCGCCGCCGTCGGCCGCGCACGCGTCGATCGCCGCCTGGAGCGCGTCGGTCACCAGGTCGCCGCCCCCTGATGCACCGTGATTTCGTATGTTTTCCATGCGCTCCTCCGCACCGCGCCGGCTCTTACTGTTCCTGATCCGGCAGCTGTCGCCGGATCCACGCCGGATTCCACGTGACGCCGTTCATCCGGTCCGTCGATTGCTCTGCCGGCTCATGGACCGATGAGTCACTCTGCGCGGCCGATACGAGCCGACGGGGCGTAGCGGCACGGCTGCGGACGCAGTCGGTTTCCCCCTCACGGCCCGAACGAGGACAGCGTCGTGTCCCGGTCGCCCCGGAGCGGTGAACGCGCTGTCGCTCGTCTCGCCACACCGTTACGTTTAGTCGCGAAACGCGGCGCTACAGGTACTGGATCGACCGGTCGTCTCCGTCCCGCGCTTCGAGGTGTGCGTCGATCGTTTTCACGGCGTCGCCGACCCGGCGTCCGGCCTGCTGGACGAAGATCAGGCCCGCGTGGTCGAGTCCTTCGGATTCCACGAGCGATAGAAAGTCGTCGTCGAACGTGACGAGCACCCAGTCATTCTCGACGGCGTAGCGCAACTGTTCCCGGTCGGGATCGCCCAACCGCCCCTCGCCCCGCGCCGTGTGGACTGTCCAGCCGCGCTGCCTGAGACCGTCGGCGACCGGGACCCAGATACTTTCGTCGCAGTAGAGCGGTCTCGTCATGCGGTCGCCGACTCCGACGGGCCGGTCCGGAACTCGTCGATGTGGTCGTAGTAGTACGCGAGTGCCCGGTGGACGTCCGACAGCGAGAGATCCGGATACAACTGCGTGATCTCGTCGGGGTCGTATCCGCTGTGTTCGTACGCGACGGCGACGTCTTTCACCCGGATGCCCGTCCCCTCGATCGTCGGCGCACCGTCGCTGTGCTCGCTGTCCTCCACGATCCTCATGTGTCGTCCGTAGCGCCCGTTCCGCCTTGAAGCTTCGTCCGGTCCGGACGCTCCCCCTGCTGGCCGCTCACGGGCCGAACGAGAACAGCGTCGCGTCCCGGTCGCCCCGGAGGTACCGGCGGACGCGCCCCTCGTCCCAGCCCAGCGGCGCGACGACGCTCTCGCAGGCCCGCACCAGCAGGTCCGCGTAGAACTCGGCGTCGTATCCGACCGTCCCGTCCGCGTCTCGACCGCGCCGCCGGGCCGGGTCGCCCCCCTCGCGGACCTCGAACGCGAGGCGGACCCGCTCGGGGCCCGACAGGTCGTCGTCGACCACGACGTACTCGACGGTCTGTCCGGGGTGGCGTTCGAGGCCCAGCGCGGCGGCCCGCTCGAGGGCGGCCTTCGTACGGGTGGCCCGGTCGTACTCGCCGGCGCGCTTCGAGACGCGCTTGCGGACGACGAGATCGCCCGGGTCGACCGCGCCGCGCCGGAGGGTCGCCAGGTGGGCGGCCAGGCGGTCACAGACCGCCGCGGGGTCGCGCTCGCGGTCGAACGCCGCGACGAGGTCGCGCTGCGCGTCGGCGACGAACGAAGGGGTGGAGCGCTGGCGCGCCTCGATCCCGCGGAACTTGTAGCGGTCGGCGTCCCCGGCCCCCTCGTCGGCGTCTGTCGCCTCGTCCACGGCCTCGGCGTCGGTCACCTCGTCGGTGCCGGTCGACTCGTCCGCCCACCGGCCGTAGTAGCGCATCAGCGCGGCGCCGCTGGCCCGTTTGCGCGGGGGGAAGGCCACCCAGTCGAACTGCCCCTCGTGTTCGAGCGCGATGCCCACCTCGTCGCTCACCTCCCGGGCCACCTCGCGGACCGGCCGGGGGCCGCCACCGGCGCCCGAACTGGGATCACGTTCGGGGTCGGGCGTCACCCAGAGGCTGTCGACGATGCCGTGGACGACCCGCCACCCCGCCCGCTCGAAGGCCTCCTTCGCGGTGAGCATGATCTCGCGGGCGTAGGCGTTGATGGCTTCGTGGACCTCGATGCGGCCGAACTTCGCGTGGCGGTAGCCCTGGTAGCCGAAACAGGACACCAGCACCCACTTCACCGCCTCGACCTTCGCCTCCAGGCGCGCCCGCTCGCGGGGGTCGAGGCCGGGGTCCGTCGCGGACTGGTCGCCCGTCGTGCCGCGCTCGTCGGCGGCCCGAAGTCGCTCCTTCCAGGCCGCCCGGTCGTCCAGCAGCGGGCCGAGCACGTCGCCGAGGAAGCCGCCGCGGTCGCAGACGCTGTAGCCCAGTTCGGGCACGTCGTCGCGGTCGTGACAGTCACACCGGACGGTGTCGGGCGAGACGCCGTACTCGCGGATGACGTTGGGGTACAGCGACGCGAAGTCGAGTTCGTGCACGTCCTCGTGGACGCCCACCTCCGGCTGGAACGTGAACCCGCCGCGGTCGGCCGCGTGGAGTTCGTCGACGGACTTCCAGCCCTCGGTCTGGCGCTTCTGCCAGGGCGCGGGGACGTTCCGGGACCGGGCCTCCCTGACCTCGACGGCCGTCAGGACGCCGCCGATGCTGTCGTGAGCGACCTCCTGGAGCGGTTTGCCCGCCCGCTCGACGAAGTACTCCAGGCCCGCCATCCCGGACTCCTCCAGGAGGAAGCTGTTCGAGCGGTCGACGACGACCCGCCCCGGCACGTCGTACCTGGCCGGGGAGTATCCGACGCGGCCGTAGCTCACGTACGTGCTCTCGCCGGCGAGCTTGCGGTAGCCCGGCCCGTCGGCGTCGCCGCCCGGCGCGTCACCCCTGCCGGCGCTCGCGTCACCGCCGCCGGCGTTCGCATCACCCCTGCCGGCGCTCGCGTCACTCCCGCCGACGTTCGCGTCACCCCTGCCGGCGCTCGCGTCCGCCCGCCGCCCGAGGTCGGTTCCCGTCTCCGACCGCCGCCCGAGGTCGATGCCCGCTTCGGCCAGCAGCGGGACGAGTTCGCCCGACGAGACCACGAGGACGTCCGGGTCGTCCTCGTCGAGTAGCCGCTCGACCCGGCGGCGCGCCGCCCGCTCGGTGTCGCCCGCGGGCTCGCCGTCGACGGTCAACGACCCGAGGTCCCCGCCGGCGACCGCTCGGTCGGGCAGCGACAGCGAACACGTCCGGAGCGGCCGGGCGGGCGTCGGGTCCCGCCCGGTGTCGAGGCAGTAGCGGAACTGCGGGTCCAGGTCGACGTCGTACAGCGAGAGGACGCCCGGCGGGTGGGCGTCGTGGGCGCGGTCGCGTATCTCGCGGGCGACCTGGCGGACCTCGCTCGTCCGCTCGGCTCGCACGCACAGCATCGGCGACGGGTCGTCCGCGCGGAGGTCGGGGCGTCGCCGCGTCCACTCGACGCCCGCCACCTTCGGGTCGGGGTCGAGCGCGTCCGCGAGCCAGTCGAGGTAGCGCGTCCGGTCGTCGCGGGCGGCGGCGTACAGCGCCGGCCGGTAGTCGGGGTCCGCGGTCGCCGTCGCGCCGGGCGGCGCCGCTCCCGCGTCGCCGGTGGCGTCCGCCTCGCCGGTCGAGGGGTCGGCAGTCCGCCCGACTGGCGTACCGTCTCTCCCGTCGGCCGGAGGGTCGGCAGTCCAGCGGACCGGGGTGCCGTCCGCACGGAAGTCGACTTTGAAGGGCATGGCGGCGGTCGCCGCTTCAGTCGCCGGCCGCATCCCCCGGGGCGGCGCCGTCGTCGAGGCGCTCGCGGAGGCGCCGGAGTTCGCGCTCCTGTGCGAGCAGGACGGCGACGACGAACGCCCGCCAGGCGTCGGGCGGGTTCTGCTGGCTCGCCGCGTCGGCGTGGCCGCGGGCCCGGTCGAACAGGCGGTCGAAGTCGGCCCGGTCGCGCCGCCGGAGCGCCCGCCGGAACGGCTGCCACTCCCGCTCCAGGCGGTCGAGCCGGTCCCGAACCGTCGGGTTCGTCCGCCCCATCGTCACACCCCCGGGACCGCCGCCGGATCGGGCGGCGCGTTCGCGGCTGGTTCGTCCGCCCCGTCGACCGCGCCCAGCAGGTCGACCCAGTAGGGGATGGTCGTCTGGAAGCCCGGGCCGTCCCAGTAGACGTCGGGCCGGAACCCGGCGCCCTCGACCCGGAGGCCGGCGTCCGTGGCGGTCGCGTCGAGCGTCCGGTCGGCCGCCGCTCGCACGTCGGCGGCGTAGGGCTCGGCGCTCGCGGTCACGAGCACCGGCACGTCGACGGCCGTCGCGAGCGCGCCGAGCAGCTCGCGGACTGCCGCACACAGCTCGCGGGCCTCGTACTCGGGCACGTCGTCGGCCGCGTACGGCGCGGCGACGGCCGGCGCGACCACGAGCGAGGCGTTTTGCCGGACGACGCCGGGGAGCGACCGGACGAGTTCGTAGTGCTGGTAGCCGGTGAACGCCCGCGCCACCCGGAGCGACCGGCAGGCCCGCCGCGGGAGGTGGTCGTACAGCGCCGCCGGCGCCGCGCGGTTGCGGGCGTCGACCCAGTAGGCCGGCCCGCGCTCGGCGGCGAGGTGGTGGCCGACGAGTCGGTAGAGCGCCGACGGCGCGTCCGCGTCGTCGAGGTGCGTGACGCCCGGATCGAGCGTCGGGAACTGGTCCATGCCCGCCCGTGGGGCGGCAGGGCTGTTATACGTCAGCCGGACCCGGAGCGGAAGTGAAACCGGGTACTTCAGTGTAAGCCACAGGGTGAAAGTGAACGGCCGGGCTACCGGAGTCCCGGGACGTGCGGTCGGCAGTGTGCCGTCACGGGAGAGTCGACCGAGACGGGCCTTCGCGGGCGGACTGTCTCGGGTGGGCCGACCGAGACGTGTCGTCGCGGCGGTCAGCTCTCGTGAATGAGGTCGAGCAGTCGTTCCTGGTAGGCGCCGAAGTCGGGGGCGGTCCGCTCGCGGGGACGGTCCAGGTCGACGTCGACGACCTCCCGGACGGTGCCGGGGCCCCTGGAGAGAACGACGACGCGGTCGGCCAGCGTCACCGCCTCTTCGACGTCGTGGGTGACGAAGAGGACGGTCTTTCTCGTCTCCGACCAGATGTCGAGCAGCTCGTCGTGGAGCATCGCGCGGGTCTGGGCGTCGACGCTCCCGAACGGTTCGTCCATCAGCAGGAGTGCGGGGTCGACGGCGAGCGCGCGGGCGATCCCGACGCGCTGTTTCATCCCGCCGGATAGCTCGGTCGGATACGCGTCGGCGAACCCGTCGAGGCCGACGAGGTCGATCATCTCTCGGGTCCGCTCGCGGCGCTCGTCGGCCGCGAGGTCCTGCTGTTCGAGGCCGAACGCGACGTTCTCTCTCACCGTCCGCCAGGGGAACAGCCCGTACTCCTGGAACACCATGCCGCGGTCCATCGCCGGGCCGGTCACGGGGTCGCCCCCGAGGCGGACCTCGCCGCTCGAAGCGGGCTCGAGGCCGGCGATGATCCTGAACAGCGTCGTCTTCCCGCACCCGGAGGGGCCGACGATGCAGACGAACTCGCCCTCGCGGACCGAGAACGACACGTCGTCCAGCGCCCGCACGGCGTCGCCGCCCCGCTGTTCGAACGTCTTCGAGACGCCGTCGACGGCCACCGTCGGGTCGTCGACCGTCTGCGCGCTCAGTTGCGCCACGCGAGCACCCTCCGTTCCACGCGCCTGAACAGCGTGTCGCTCGCCAGGAAGACGAGGCTTATCACCAGCATGTAGACGACGCTGACCGCGGTGTCGAGGTTCTGCGACGCGTTGATGATCTGGTAGCCGACGCCCGGAGCGCCGAACAGCTCGGCGGCGACGACGATCATCCAGCACTGGCCGATACTCGTCCGGATCCCGGTCATGATCTCCGGCGTCGCGCTCGGCACGACGACCTTCCGGATCATGGTCCAGTCGTCGTGGACGCCGAGCGACGCGGCGACGTCCGTGAGGTCCCGGGAGACCCCCTCGACGCCGCTGTAGGCGTTGTAGAAGTTGATCCAGAACGCGCCGATGGCGACGATGAACGTCGCGCCGCCGTGGCCGATCCCGATCCAGACGATGGCGAAGGCGATCCACGCGAGCGGCGGGATCGGCCGCAACACGCGCGTCACCGGCGTCAACAGCGCCTCGACCGTCGGACTCCACCCCATGCCGATCCCCAGGCCGATCCCCAGAACCGTCCCGATGAGCAGGCCCGGCAGGTAGTGCATCAGGCTCTGGAGGAGTTTGACCGGGAGTTTGCTCCCCGTCACGTCGCCGACCAGCGGGAGCGCGACCGTCTCGGTCTTCGCCAGTTCGCCCGCGAACGCGCCGGCGACCGCCGGCGGCGAGGGCAGGAGGTACGTCCGGCCGACGGCCATCGCGCCGGCCTGCCAGACCGCCAGGAACGCCAGCGTCCCGACCGCCCCGAGGAGGACGCGTCGCTTGTCGACCCGCTCGGAAACGGGGAGCCGTCCGGTCGTCGTCGCCTCGCCGTCGGTCGCCGTTTCGACGCTCATAGCGAGTCGTACACTCCGAAGTCGAACATCTCCGACCTCGACAGCGTCGCGTCGGTCTTGCCGAGTCTGGCGGCGTACTCGCTGAACGTCGTCGCGTGCTTCTCGATGGCGTGCGGGTCGGTGACGAACGCGCTCGCCCGGGAGTCCATCGCCGCGCGCGCCGTCGACTCGCCGAGCGAGTCGATGAACGACGCGGCGTGGGCCGCCGCCGCGTCGGGGTCGTTCTCCGCGAGTCGGGTCGCCCGCCGGTGTTGCCTGACGAACTCCGTCGCGATCTCCCGGTTGTCCGACCGGAGTCGGTCGTGCATCAAGGTCACCGCAGCCGGTTGCCCCGGCATGAAGTTCCCGGCCCAGGCGATCGGCTGGAACGGCGCTCCCTTCGATTCGATGATCGTCGGGACCGGCTCCATGATGCTCGTTCCGTCGACCTCACCGGCCAGGAGGGCCTGCTGGACGGCCGTCGCGCCGCCGAGGCCCTTGACGTTCACGTCCGTCTCGGGGTCGAGACCGAGCTCCCGGTCGAGCCAGTACCGCAGGAGGATGTCCGGGACCGACCCCGGCGGGAACGTCCCGAACGTGAACTTCCGGCCGCGCTCCTCCTCGAAAACGGCGAACGCGTCCGCCCCGTGCTGTTCCCAGAGCTTCGCGAACTCGTCCGTCGCGAGGATCTGCATTGCGTCCTCGATGTTCGCCGCCGTGATCTTCGAGGGGATCCCCTTGTCCATGATGATCATCGCCGGGACGATGCCGAACATCATCACGTCGAAGTTGCCCTTCGCGGACGCCTGCACGATGCTCGGCCCGTCCGGGAACTGCGTGCCGTTGACCGGCACCGACAGTTCGTCGAAGTAGCCCTCGCCCTCCATGACGAAGTACTGCATGTCCGGGTAGATCGGCATGTAGGCGACGTCGAGCGAGTCCAGACCGCTCGAAGACCCCAGGACAGCGCTACACCCGGTCAGGCCGGCGCTCCCCGCAGCGGCCGCACTCCCGATACCCCGCAGATACGTCCGCCTCGAAACCGGACTTTCGTCGGTCATCATCCGGTCGTACGGCCTACTCCGTTCATCCCCACCCCGGTACCCGTAAGAAGCACCGTTATGCCGATCACCCACAATATCGGGGATGTTGTCGTGTACTCCTCCGCGCGGAGGGAAACCGGCTGATTTCGTCGCCCTGATCGTCACAGATGGGGGCAATTATTGCCGCAGTGCTGCGTTCGGGGGGAGCGGATCCGGCCGGGTTGGCATATCGAGGCGTACCGGAGCGACGAGACGGAACGGGACGGACGCCGAGCGGCCCGGTACCGGGCGGACGCCGGCCAGTCGCCCGGCGCGAGCGCGGACCGATTCCGGCACTGGCGGACTGCGACCGGTTCTGGTGCGAGCGGCCCGGTGCCGGCCGCGAACCCGCACTATTTAGGAGGGAGCGCTCCCGGACGTAGGGTATGACCGACTTCTCCCGTCGAGTCGAGCAGGTGTCGATATCGGGGATCCGCGAGGTGTTCGAGGCCGCGGGCGAGGACGCCATCAACCTCGGGCTGGGACAGCCGGACTTCCCGACGCCCGACCACGCCCGCGAGGGGGCCGTCGAGGCTATCCGCGCCGGTGAGGCCGACGGCTACACCTCCAACAAGGGAACCGAGTCGCTCCGGGAGGCCATCGCCGACAAGCACGCCCGCGACAACGACCTGGACGTCGACCCGGGGGAGGTCATCGCCACCGCGGGGGGCAGCGAGGCGCTCCACGTCGTCCTCGAAGCGCACGTCGACCCGGGCGACGAGGTAATCTTCCCGGACCCGGGGTTCGTCTCCTACGACGCGTTGACCCACATCGCGGGGGGCGAACCGAAGCCGGTCCCGCTCCGGGAGGACCTGACGCTCGACCCGGCGACCGTCGAGGAGGCCATCACCGACGACACCGCCGTCTTCGTCGTCAACAGCCCCGCCAACCCGACGGGCGCGGTCCAGTCGCCGGACGATATGCGCGAGTTCGCCCGCATCGCCGACGAGCACGACGTGCTCTGTCTCTCGGACGAGGTGTACGAGCACATCGTCTTCGAGGGCGAGCACCGCTCGCCGATGGAGTTCGCCGAGACGGACAACGTGGTCGTCGTCAACGCCTGCTCGAAGACCTACTCGATGACCGGCTGGCGGCTGGGCTGGGTGACCGGCTCGACCCGCCGGATCGAGCGGATGCTCCGGGTCCACCAGTACGGCCAGGCCTGCGCGACGGCCGCCGCCCAGCACGCCGCCGAGGCGGCCCTGACCGGGCCCCAGGACCGCGTCGACGAGATGGTCGCCGCCTTCGAGGAGCGCCGGGACGTCCTGCTGGACGGCCTCGCCGATATCGGGGTGGAGTGTCCGACGCCCCAGGGCGCCTTCTACGCGATGCCGGCGGTCCCCGACGGGTTCGTCGACGAGGTGCTCGACCGCGGGGTCGTGGTCGTCCCCGGCGACGCGTTCGGCGAACACGGGGCGGGGTACGCGCGCATCTCCTACGCCGTCGACGTCGAGACGCTCAAGGAGGCGCTCGAAGTGATGGACGACGCGTACCGGGCCCTGCAGTAGCGCACGCGGGGCCCGCCGACCGGCCGAGGACGCCCGGATGACATCCTCCCCGGCGGGGCTGTCCGCTCGGGATCGCCCCCACGATCCCACAGAGTAGTGGTCAGTCCGGCGTCAGATTCGCTGGGCGATCTCCCGGAACCGGCGCGACAGGGAGTCGGCGTCGAAGTCGTCGTGGTCGATCCGGAGCGACTCGAAGGACTCCGAGCGGTGGCTCCGGTCGAACTCGAGGAGGACGTCGGTCGCGCCGTCGTCCGGGAGGAAGTGGACCTCGACCTCGGTGAATCCGGCAGAGCCGTCCGGCCGGAAGACGAACTCCTGGTCGAGCGGCAGGTCCGACCGGCGGTCGTTCACGCCGATCCGGTCGTCGTCGACGGTCACCTCGTGCAGCGAGTAGCCCGCGGCCGCGACGGCGTCGAGCATCGCCTCTACCGGCGCCGTCGGCCCGACGTCGAGGTAGTCGGTGTCGTCGGCGTCGATCGCGCGGTCGATCGCGAGGTCGGTGTCGATCCACACCTCGGCGCGGTTGTACCGCGCGTCGACGGTCGTCACCGGCGTCTCGGGGTGGAGGCGCCACTCGACGTCGAACACCTCGCGTTCGTCCTCGTGGATCGTGAACGAGTCCGTCACGTGGTAGCTGTCTATCTCGTAGGGGCGCCTGGCGTCTTCGACCTCGCGGCGCGTCTTCAGTTCGAGTTCGATCCCCTCGATGTCCTGGTCCACCTCGCCGCCGTCGACCACGACCTGCGCCGAGAACGTTTCCCCCGGGGCGACGACGCTCTGGTCGAGGCGCGTGTCTACGGCCGCGGCACCGATCCGTACGGACGCGAGTACGTTTTCGAACACACTGATCGGTCGTTTGACGGGAAGAAAAACCCGGCGGTGACTCAAACGGTCTTCGGGGTATCCGCCCGGACCGGTCGGCGGCGAGGCCGCCGTCGAATCCGTCGTTTTCCGAACCGATAACCGCGCCAACAGACCGATATAGCTCCACGCCTAATCCGGCATCGATGGACCAGCTGGCGCCGTCGAACGTGCCGACCTACGAGACGAGAGCGGACGGGAAGTCGCTGTGGCAGCGGTGTGCCGACCGCGGGCTCCCGGTCGTCGCGATCAGGGACGGCGAGCGGGGGTACGTCGTCAGGTACGACCTCGCGCACCTCGACAGGGAGCTCTCCGAGCCGGCGCTCCGTGACCTCCGGGACCACCTCCGATCGGTGCGCGCTCGGACCGAGGGCGTGCACCCCTGGTCCGAGACCGAGGCAGTCGGGGGCGAGACTGGCCACGTCGCGGGGGAACTCCACGCCCGGAGCGAGCGGGCCGCCCGCCGCCTCGCGTCCCACGTCTCGGCGTTCGTCTTCGACGGCGACAACTACGCCTGATACGGGTCGCTGTAACGATTTACCGGGACGACCGCACGCAGTCGTGCGGTCGATCCGGTAATGACTTACAGCGATCCGTATGATAGCCGCGGCGCGACGGTACGCCGCCCGTACCGGACCTGTTGGCGGGCTGTGCTTTTTGAGGGCCGCGCACTATGGGACTCCATGGCGCTGTCGACGCGCGGGCGGGGACCGGTCACGGCCCTGCGGGCACTCGCCTCGCAGGTTCACCCGGTGTTCATGCTCCCGGCAGTCGCCTCCTCGCTGTTCGGTGGCGTGTTCGCGCGGGGCTTCGACGCCGGACCGGCGGCCGTCCACGCGCTGGCGGTCTTTTTCGGGCTCTACGCCGCCCACGTCACG
Source organism: Haloarculaceae archaeon (assembly GCA_042217365.1). Taxonomy (GTDB): domain Archaea; phylum Halobacteriota; class Halobacteria; order Halobacteriales; family Haloarculaceae; genus JBDGST01. The sequence goes on along the minus strand of JBDGST010000135.1, from coordinate 14,778 downwards.
GACGGCTACGTCGACTTCTACGTCCGCGACGAGGACGACGACCACCCGCTGACGGCGCGGGGGTGCCGGCTGACCCGGGCGGGTGCGGCGGTCGCGTTTCTCGCGTGCTGTCTCGCGCTGTGGTGGCTCGTGGGCCCGGTCGCCGCGCTCGTCACCGCTCCCGGGCTGGTCGTCGGCCTGCTGCACGCCCCGGTCCTCGACACCAACCCGGTGGGCGCGACGGCGGGCTACCCGACCGGCATCGCCCTGGCGCTGGTCGGCGGCTACTACGTCCAGGCGCGGGCGTTCTCGGCGAGCGTCCTGGCGCTCGCGGGGGTCTTCCTGGTCGTCCTCTCGGGGATCAAGGTGATCGACGACGCCCAGGACTACGAGTACGACCGGTCTATCGGCAAGCGGACCGTAGCCGTCGCCGTCGGCCCGCGGGGCGCTCACCGGGCGGCCTACGCGCTCATGACCGCCGGGATGGTCGGAGTCGGCGCGATGGCTGCGGTTCTGGACGGGGTGCCGCCGAGCGCGGTCGGAGCGTCGGCGGCCTTCGGTGCGGTGGCGCTGGTCGCCCGCCGGGCGGACCCGGAACTGGCGACGATGCTTCTGATCCGCGGGTCGTACCTCTTTCTCGCGGTGCTCGTGGCCGCCGTCTGGTTCCGTCCGTTCGGGTGAGGGGGTGCCGGTCGGGTTTCGCCCGTTCGGGTGAGCGGCCGCCCGCCGCGCCGACGCGGGCTACAGGTCCTCGAGGGTCTCGCCCACGTGGTCCCAGTGGCTCCCCTTCCAGAAGTGCTGGCCGCAGTCGGCACACCGCCAGACGGTCTCCTCGTGGGGGGCGGGCGCGTACTCGGGGGTCGGCTCCGTCCGGTCGACGGCCCGGAGCCGCCCGTTGCACGCGCTACACCGGCGGGGCTCGTCGGCCAGCGCGAGTTCGAACCCCTCCTCGCGGAGTTCGCGCAACTGGTCGCGTATCTCCCGCCCGGCGAGCAGCACCGACTCGTCGCCCCGGCGGGCCAGTTCGCGGTCCCGCGTGACCAGCAGCCGGTCCTCGGCCCGCGCCGCGTCGAGCAGCGCGTCGTCGGACTCGATGCCCCGCTCGCCGGCGTACGCGGCGTCGTACCCGCACATCCGGAGGTACGTCGCCAGCTTCCCGAGCATCACGTCCAGCAGGAGCGTCGCGTCGCCGGTCATGCGACGAACTCCCGTACCCCGTCGGCGTCGCGCGCGCTGAGGACGTCCGCCGGCCCGGCCCACCCGCGCCGGGCGGTGTGAACGCCGTAGCGGAGCAGGTCGTACCGCGCCGGGCTGTGTGCGTCCGTGTTGACCGCTATCGTCGCACCCGCTTCGACCGCCGTCTTGACCGCCCGGCCGCCCAGGTCGAGGCGCGCCGGATTGGCGTTCACCTCCAGGGCCGTCCCGTGGTCGGCCGCGACGGCCGCGAGCCGTTCGACGTCGACGTCCAGCCCGCTCCGCCGGTTGAGGTACCGCCCCGTCGGGTGGCCGACGACGTCGACCCCGGGGTGGCGGGCAGCCGCGACGAGCCGGTCCGTCCCGTCGCCGTCGAGCCCCGCGTGGGGCGAGGCGACGACCAGGTCCAGGTCCGCGAGCACGTCGTCGGCCACGGACACCGAGCCGTCGGTCCCGACGTTGGCCTCGACGCCGGTGAACACCTCGATGGGCAGGTCCTCGGCCGCCGCGCGGACCGCTTCGGCCTGCTCGCGGAGCTCCTCGTCGGGGACGCCGACGCCGCCGACCATCCCCGGCCCGGTCGCGTGGTCGGTGATCGCGACGTAGTCGTGGCCGAACTGGGCGGCGCCCTCGACCATCTCGGCGACGGTGGCGTTCCCGTCGGACCAGTCGGTGTGGACGTGCAGGTCGCCCCGTATCGCGTCCGCCTCGACCAGGTCCGGGAGGTCACCGGCACCGGCGGCCTCGATCTCGCCCCAGTTCTCGCGGAGTTCGGGCGGTATCCACGGCAGGCCGAGGGCCTCGTACGTGCCCGCCTCGGTCTCGCCGGCGACCCGCTCGCCCGCGCGCTGGTCGGCGTCGGGGTCGTCGACCCCGCTCACGTCGAAGACGCCGTACTCGTTCAGCTTCAGGTCGCGCTCGATGGCGCGGTTCCGGAGCGCGACGTTGTGGTCCTTGCTCCCGGTGAAGTACTGGAGCGCGGCGCCGAACTCGTCCGGGACGACCACCCGGAGGTCGACGCGAACCCCGCCAGCGCGGACGCTCGCCTTCTGGTCGCCCGCCTCGATGACGTCGTCGGCCGCGGGCCAGTCGGCGAACGCGTCGACGACCGCCCCGCCGTCGGCGCTCCCGACGAGCACGTCCACGTCGCCGATCGTCTCCTTCCAGCGTCGCAGCGACCCCGCGAGGTCGACCCGCTCGACCGCGGCGCGGTCCTCGAGGTACGCGACGACGGATTCGCCGCGAGGGTGCGCCTCGCCGAGCAGTTCCCGCTCTGCGGCCTCGCGGGCGAACTCGAGGTTCTCCAGGATGTTCTGTTCGGTCTTCGCGCCGAAGCCAGACACCTCCCGGATCTCGCCGGCCTCGGCGGCGGCCTCCAGGTCGTCCAGCGTCCGGATCTCCAGCGCCTCGTAGAGCGTCCCGACGGTCTTCGGGCCGACCCCCTCGACGCGCGTCAGCGCCGCCATGTCGACGGGCAACTCATCGCGGAGCTCCTCGAGTTCCCCGATCGACCCGGTTTCGACGTACTCGACTATCTTCGAGGCGATCGCGTCGCCGACGCCTTCGACGTCGCGGACGGCGTCCTCGCCCTCGCGGGCGAGCGCCGCCACGTCGCCGGGGTGGTCGCGGACGTTCTCCGCCGCACGCCGGTAGGCCCGCGGCTTGTACTCGACGCCTTTCGCGTCCAGCAGGTCGGCGAACTCCTCCAGTCGGGCCGCTATCTCGTCGTCGTCGCTCATCGGTCTGTGGTTCGTGCAGTCACTGTCTGTCGCGTCTGGGTGTCGTATTCGTCGTCGGACTGTCGGGCCTGCGCCGGTCCGGACTCGCGGTCGGGCTGCATGTCACAGCGGCGGACCCGAATTCCGGCCCCCGGAACCGTCTTTCTGCCCAAGCGCCTTCTTGAGGAAGTTCATCCATCGCTTCCTGTCGGCCCTCTCCTGGGCCTCGATCTCGGCTTCGAGGTCCGTCGGGCCGAGGTTCTCCAGCGCGTTGAGCGCACGGTCGATGCCGATGACCGCCCGGGCGAGGCGTTCGCCCTCCTCGCGGGAGATCTCCCCCTCCTCGATGCGCTGCTTTCGCTGGATGCGCTCGCGCCGGAGGTTCTGCTTGGCCCGCTCGACGCGCTCGCGCTCGCCCGACGGGATCGTGTCCCGGCGCTTGATCTCGAAGACGAACTCGCGCAGGTCGACGGACTCGCCCTGGACCTCGATCCGGTCCGGGATGTCCGCCCCGACGGTGGCTCCCTCGCGCCCGACTCGCTCCAGGAGCTGCTTGCGCTCGTAGTCTTTCACGCCCGACCGTCGGTCCCGGACGGTCAAAAATCCTCGCGGTGCGTGGTGGCCGCTGCCTCCCGGGGCTCGGAGTGGCCAATCGACGGTTGCCGGTGGGCCGACGTCGTTCGGCCCCGCTCCAGTGGTACGGCCGGACCGGCGCCACTCAATCCCGGTCCTGTGCGCTCTCGATGTTCCGTATTGGCGCCGCTGGCGGGCGTAGAGGCCCTCAAGTGCGGTCGTCGCAAATTGGGGGCCGAAGGGTAGCCCATATATGGATGGGTGCCGTATTACAGCGTAGCACCGTCGTCAGCGGACGGCCGGCGACTACGCAAACATGAGCCACGTATACAGACTCCACTCGACACTCGAACTGCCCCTGGAGGACGTGTACGACTTCTTCGACGACCCCGACCTGCCGGAGGGCGTCGAAGACGTCGACATCACGCGCCGGAACAACACGCTCATCATAAGCGCCGTCTCCTCTGACAACGAGATGAGCAAGTACACCCCGACCGCGCAGCTGAAGGCCAGCGTCACCGAGAACCGCGTCTATGAGGAACTCGAAGAGGAGAAAGAGGACTCGGGCCCGCTCGGCGGGCCGAGTACCAGCGCTGGCGGCCCACAGTGGGGAGCGCTCGACGAGGAGGAGGAGACGCCGCCCTCCGAACTCGTCGAGTACGCCTGTTTCAAGGGCGACCGCGAGACGGTCCTCCAGAACAGCACCCTCCAGTACTCGATGTTCCAGGTGCTCTGTGACATCGCAGAAGTCGCCGAGAAGGGGACGCTCACGGCCATCACGTCTATCGACGGGGACCTCGACGCCGTCCGGATCGTCGACGGGGAACAGCGGCCCGCCTCCATCAACGTCGTCGAGGAACCCCGCGAGGACGAGGAGGGCGCCGGCGTCAACTGGCGCGACAACAAGTTCATCTCGTAGCGACCCACCCGGGGAAGCAGTCCGCATTTGGCCTCTCACGCCCCGTAGACGCCCCTGTCCGTCGGCGGTCGCCGTGATATGTCTCGATATACGATCGATAATCTGGCCATTTTAAAACTGTTTGTAAGGTATTTTGGAGATGAGTTGATTTTATGTCAGGAATACAGTCTAGCAGTGATTCACACGTCCACTTGACATCGCAGAAATTGCGGTGGCAGGGCGAGTTTACACCGCGTCGTTCCAACGGTAGACAGACGACAGAATGAGCCAGTACTGCATCGAATGCGGTGCCGAGATCCGGACGGAGAGAGCGTTTCGAACGCCCGACTGCCCCGGTTGCGGAGTGACGCTCCGGACCAGCGCCGAGAAGCCGACTAGTTCCTGACGCGTTCGGTCCCGTACCGGTGAAGACGCGTTCTGTTACTCGCCGTCCGACTCCGGGTCGGCCTCGGTCACGATCCCGGGTTCGTTGCTGGAGATGATGACGATCTGGTCGGTGATGTCCTCCATCTTGTTGGCGACCTCGTCGAGGAGGATCGCGAACTCGCGGAAGGTGTGGGGCTCGTCGATCGCGTCGTCCCGGAACGCGGTCGCGATCACGTCGTTGCGGATCTTGTCGCACTCGCTTTCGGTCTTCCGGATCGACCGGATCTCGTCGGTGAGCGTGTCCGTCGCGTCCGTGGTCGAGAGGCTGTGGACGAACCGCTCGACGAGGCTCTCCAGGTCCGTCGTCATGCTCACGACGAGGTCGGCCATCTCCCGGAGCCCCTCGAAGCAGTCGGTGTCGCTCTCCGGTCGCATCATGACCAGCTCCTGGGCGATACGCTCGCTGAGGTTCGCGACCACGTCGACGTTCTGGTAGAACTCGATGAGCGCGGACTCGTTGAACGTGATCCGCGTGTTGAGCACCCCGATGTCCTGGGGCCCGGCGTTCGAGATGAAGCCGGTTATCTCGCGGAGCCGGCGGTCGCAGTCGTTTTCCAGCGTCTGGATCCGCTCGACGGTCTCCTCGTACTCGCCCCCGGTCTCGTACTGGTCGAGCACGTCCGGGAGGAGGTTCACGCAGTCGACGAGCCGGTCGAGGTACGCGTCGGTCTTCTCCTCGAGCTGCTCCCCGAAGTTCGCTTCGGCTGCCATTACTGGAACCGAGGTGCGCCGAACGTAAAGAGCGATCCGTTCTCGGACGCCGGCTGTTCACCCGACACGCGAACCTGTCGCGCCGATCCGACCGGCGCGTTCGTCGCTCATCCGGGCCAGTGCCGCCGTTCGCCCCCTCGCGCTCTCACCGGCGAACAGAGCGGGTCAGTCGCGCTCCACGGCGACCGGTGCCCCCGCTTCGGCGCTCTCGAACAGCGCGTCCAGGGTCCGGGCGTGGGCGACGCTCTCCTCGCGGTCGATCCGCGGGGTCTCGCCGCGCTCGACGCAGTCGGCGAAGTGTTCGACCTCCAGGCGGTAGTGGTCGGCCGGACCGACCCGCTCGGTAACCTCCCGGCCGTCGACGCCGTAGGTGAGCGAGACGGCGCCCTCGACGTCGACGTCGAAGGTGGGCTCGGCTCGCAGCCAGCCGTCTGTCGTCTCGACGCGGTAGTACTGCGTCAGCGGCGTCTCGAAGCCCGACTGGACCCGCGCGGTCGCCCCGGAGTCGTACTCCAGGACACCCGCCATCTCGGTGTCGACGCCGGCGCCCCGGCGGTCGTTCGTCGTCGCGTAGACCCGGTCGGGTTCGCCGAGGAACAGGCGCGCCGCGCTGACCGCGTAGGTACCCACGTCCAGGATTGACCCCCCGTCCAGGTCGGGGTCGAGCCTGATGTCGTCTGCGCCGTCGGGCATCCGGAAGGTGAACGTCGACGTGACGGCGCGCACCTCGCCCAGTTCCTCCGCGACGACCTCGGCCGCGCGCTCGGTGAGCGGGTGGAACCGGTACATGAACGCCTCCATGAGGGTGACGCCGCGCTCCTCGCAGTAGTCGAACAGCGCCTCGGTCTCCGCGGCGCTGGCGGTGAGGGGCTTCTCACAGAGGACGTGCAGGCCCGCGTCCGCCGCCTTCCGGACCCACTCCGCGTGGAGTCCGTTCGGGAGCGGGACGTACGCCGCGTCAAGCCGCTCGTCGTCCAGTAGCGCCTCGTAGCTCCCGTACGCCTCGGGGACGTCGAACCGGTCGGCGACCGCCGCGGCCGCGGACCTCTCGCGGGACGCGACCGCCGCGACCTCGTGGTCGCTCGCGACGATCGCCGGGACGACCGACTCGACCCCGATCTCCGCCGTGCTGACGATTCCGAATCGCATACGGGTGACAGGTGCGGGACCGACCTAAAACCGGGGGGTGCGGGAGCCGGCCCACGGTCCGCCGGAGCCCGACTCGACGCGCCGGCCGGGCGTCCCGTCGCACCCGAGCGTTGATTCGTCCCGGGCGTCGACGCTGTCGACAGGAATGTCGCGTCAGATACGACTCGAAGACCACGTGTACGAACGCATCAAGGCGAACAAGCGGGACGACGAGTCGTTCAGCGAGGCCGTCGAGCGACTCATCGGCGGACGGTCCCTCCGCGACCTCCGCGACGTCTTCGACGACGGCCAGGTGAGCGAGATGCGCGAGGCCATCGCGGCAGCCGACCAGCGGGACCGCGACGAACCCGTGCTCGCCGGTGACGGTCACTTCGGGGATCTCCCCGGCGTGACCGTGGAAACGTACCGTTGACCCCGAACGGGGGATCGCTCTCGACGGGGCGCTGTGGCTGACTCCGAACGCGGGAACGTCTCCGAACGGGCACCACAGAAAAATACGACGGAGATCCGCCCTCCGGTTTCGTTACTCGACGCCGGTCAGCCCATCACGACTTCGACGTGATGGGTGTCGCCGTCCTCGAAGGCGGGGACGACCTGGCCGTCGACGGGTTCGCCGTCGACGCGGACCTGGGCGACGCCGCTCTCGACGTTCTCGGGGTTGTCGACGGTGATCTCGTAGGTGGCGCCGCGGAACTCGCGGGTCATCTCGAAGCCGTCCCAGTCGGCCGGGATCGACGGGTCGATCTCCAGGCCGTCGAGCGTCGGCCGGACGCCGAGGATGTACTGGGTGCCCGAGACGTACGCCCAGGAGGCGGTCCCGGTCAGCCAGGAGTTCTTGCCGACGCCGAAGTCGGGGTGCTCCGGCCCGAGGATGTTCTGGTTGTAGACGTACGGCTCGACGCGGCGGCGGTCGGCGTCGTCCTGGTGGGCCAGCGGGAGCAGCTGGCGGTAGTAGGTGTGGGCGTCCTCGCCCCAGCCCATCATCGCGGCGGCGACGATAGACCAGGTGTGGGCGTGACAGAAGATGCCGCCGTTCTCCTTGGCGCCCGGCGGGAACGTGGTGGTACCGCCGATGCGCTCGACCGTACCCTCACCTTCCCAGGGCGGGTGCAGCGTGGCGAAGCCGTACTTCGTGTTCAGCCACTCGTGGGCGGACTCCATGGCGCTCTCGGCGCGGTCCTCGGGCGCGACGCCGCCGACGATCGACCACGTCTGGGCGTTCAGCGAGATCTTCTGGTACTCGTCGTCGACGGTCCCGATCGGGTCGCCGTCGTCGTCGTACGCGCGGACGTACCAGTCGCCGTCCCAGGTGTACTCGTTGATGCGCTCGACCTCCTCCTCGCGCCGCTCGCGGTAGGCCGTGGCCTCGTCTTCCTCGCCGAGGAACTCGTAGAGGTCGGCCACCTCGTCGAGGACGCGGCAGTACATCATCCCCGCCATGACGCTCGCGGCCCGGCCGCTTCCGTGGTCGGGGTTGAGCGTGTCGTTCCAGTCGGCGTACCCCATGCGCGGGATGCCGTGCTCGCCGCGGTGCTCGTCGGTGAACGCGAGGGCGCGCTCGATGTGCTCGCGGACGGTGGCCTCCTCGCCGCCGCTGAACGGGATCTCCTTCTCGAGGAAGTCGAAGTCGCCGGTCTCCTTGAGGTACTGGACCGTCCCGAGCACCAGCCAGAGGTGGTCGTCGGAGAACCACTGGGGCTTGTCGGGCTCCTCGGCGGCGTGGCCGACGTCGCCCTCGCCGGAGAGCGGGTAGACCTGGTGCCAGGCGTGGCCCTCCTCGAACTGGATCTCCCAGAGCATCTCCAGGGTCTCGCGCACGCGGTCGGGGACGGCGTGGACGATCGAGAGGGTGTCCTGGCTGGAGTCCCGCGTCCCCATCCCGCGGCCCAGGCCCGCCTGGTACAGCGACGCCGTCCGGGACCAGTACAGCGTCGACCGGCACTGGATCGGGTTCCAGACGTTGAGCATCGTGTTCATCTGGTCGTCGGGCGTGTCGACCTGCAGCGCCGAGAGGTAGTCGTCCCACTCCTCGCACAGCGCCGCGAACTCCTCGTCGACGACTGCCGGGTCGTCGTACTTCTCGACCAGGTCGTCGTCGCGCTCGGGCGCCGTCTGGAAGACGATCCGCTTGCGTTCGCCGGGTTCGAGCGTGACCTCGTGCTCGAACGAGCCGATCACGTTGTCGTGGGTGGCGACCGACCCGGTCGCCTCGCCCGACTCGACGACTGCGGGCGACTCCAGGGTGCCGTACTCGCCGACGAAGTCCGCCCGCTGGGTGTCGAAGCCGGCCACGTCGGCGCTGGTGGCGTGGGTGTAGCTGATCTCCATCGCCGAGGAGTACATCTCGATGACGCCGTCGTCCTCGTCGACGCGGGCGCGCATGATCTGCCCCGTCCAGTCGAGGTTGGTCTGGTCGGCCATCGCGTCCGGGAACGAGAACTCGACGTAGCTGTAGGCCTGAAGCGTCTTCGTCTCGTCGCTCTCGTTCTCCAGGGTCAGCGACCAGAGTTCGCAGTCCTCCCCCAGCGGGACGAAGTACAGCATCTCCGAGGCGACGCCGTCGTACTCGGCTGTGATCTCCGTGTAGCCGGGCCCGTGCCGGCACTCGTACTCGTCGAGGTCCTCCTTGACCGGCTGCCAGGTCGGCGACCAGTACTCGCCGGTGTCGGCGTCGCGCAGGTAGACGTACCGGCCGGGCTGGTCCTCCGGGACGGCGTTGTACCGGTAGCGCGTCACCCGCTGGTTCTTCGGGTCCCTGTAGAAACTGTATCCCCCGCCGGTGTTCGACACGATCCCACCGTAGATCCCCTCACCGAGATAGTTGATCCAGGGAGTTGGCGTGTCAGGCTGTTCGATAACGTACTCGCCAGTCTCCTGGTCGACGTGGCCGTATCTCATGCTCCCGTGGAAGCGCGAAGGGGCCGACAATCAGTCTTCCGTTTTCGATCGTGTTGTACGCCTGTTTCCGGCCGTTTTCGCCGCTAGCTGGTGGGTGTAGCCTCCGACCACCGGACAGTCGGCCAGTGCGAGAGGGCCCAATCGGTGTGGTGATCGTCGGCAGCGAGAGATCGCAGTCGGTAAACCGGTCCGGACGCGTACCGGTACCCAACATGGTCACTGTGAGCGTCATCGGGTGTGGAAACATGGGGAGCGCCGTCGTGAAGGGGCTCGCCGACACGGGGCACTCGGTGACGGCCTACGACGTCGACGAGAGCGCGCTCGACGCGGTCGCCGAGTACGCGGCCGAGACGACGACCGACCTCGGGACGGCCGCCGCTGCGCCGGTCGTCGTGCTCGCGGTCAAGCCCGGGACGGTCACCGACGTGCTGGCGGAACTGGACCTGTCGCCCGACCAGACGCTGGTCTCGGTGGCCGCGGGCGTCGAGACCGAGGTCATCGAGCCGCGGACCGACGCCCGGGTCGTCCGGGTGATGCCCAACCTCGCCGCCGAGTTCGGCGAGATGGCTGCCGCCGCGACGCCGCCGGATCTCGACGATGACGTCAGCGCGGTCCTCGACGACCTCGGGACCGTCGTCGGGGTCGAGGAGGAGCGCATGCACCTCGCGACCGCGCTCAACGGGAGCGGTCCCGCCTTCGTCTTCTACCTCATCGCGGCGATGGGCAAGGCCGGCGAGAACGCCGGGCTCGACCCCGAGGCGGCCGAGCGCCTCGCCGCCCAGACGTTCAAGGGCGCGGCCGAGACCGTCCTGCGGGCCGACGAGGACGTGGAGACGCTGATCGACGCGGTCTGCTCGCCCAACGGGACGACCGTCGAGGGCATGGCCGTGCTCCGGGACAGCGACGTCGAGGCGGTCCTCGACGAGACGCTCCGGGCGGCCGAGCGCCGGTCCGAGGAGATCGCCGACGAGGTGGAGCATGACCGAGACGAGGCCGACGGAGGGAATGCATGACTGGGGCCGACGGGACGGTCGACGAGGTCGAGCCCGTCGACCCGTCGGTCGTCGAGGGGACCCGCAGGGAGGCGGCCGAGGCCGAGCGCGTCGTCGTCAAGGCGGGGACCAACTCGCTGACCGACGACGCGTCGAACCTCGACGACGGGAAGGTCGACAAACTCGTCGACGACATCGCCGACCTGCTCGAACGCGACAAGGAGGTACTGTTGGTCTCCTCTGGGGCGATCGGCGCGGGACAGGGCCGGGTCGACGCGCCGACGGACACCGTCGAGGCGGCCCAGGCGCTCTCGACCGTCGGCCAGAGCAGCCTGATGCGGCGCTACACCGAGAGCTTCGAGCGCTACGGGCGGGACGTCGCCCAGATCCTCCTCACCCAGGAGGACCTGGACAACCCCGAGCGGTTCACGAACTTCCGAAACACGGTCGAGACGCTGCTGGAGTGGGGGATCGTCCCGGTCGTCAACGAGAACGACGCGGTGGCAATCGAGGAGATCCAGATCGGCGACAACGACATGCTCTCCTCGTCCGTCGCGGTCGGCGTCGACGCGGACCTCCTGGTGACGCTGACCGACGTCGACGGCGTCCACACCGGCAACCCGAAGGAAGACCCCGAAGCCCGCAAGATCGAGGCCGTCGGACGGAACTACGGGGCGATCCAGCGCGTCGTCGAGGAGAGCGCCGGCGACGGGTTCGGCGGCATCACCACGAAAGTCGAGGGCGCCCGGTCGGTCAACGAACACGGCGTCCCGGCGGTCATCGCGCGCTCGACCGAGCCCGACGTCCTGGCGAAGATCGCCGAAGCCAAACCGGTGGGGACAATATTCGTCCCCGTGAACGGTGGGACCGATGAGCGAGACTGACACACACGCGACGGAGGCGGAGACAGAACAGCAGGTCCAGGCGGCAGAGGCCGCGGCGCTGGAACTCGCCAACGTCCCCGACGAGCAGCGGAGCGCGGCGCTACAGGCCGTCGCGGACGCCATCGACGAGAACCGGGAAGCGGTCCTCGCGGCCAACGAGCGAGACGTCGAGGCCGCCGAGGAGATGCTCGAAGCCGGCGAGTACACGCAGGCGCTGGTCGACCGGCTGAAACTCGACGACGCCAAGGTCGACTCCATCGTCGAGATGGTCGAGAGCGTCGCCGGCCAGGAGGACCCGCTGGGGAAGACCCTCCAGGCCCGCGAACTCGACGAGGGCCTCGACCTCTACAAGGTGGCCGTCCCCATCGGCGTCATCGGGACGGTCTTCGAGTCCCGGCCCGACGCGCTGGTCCAGATCGCCGCTCTCGCGCTGAAGTCGGGCAACGCGGTCATCCTCAAGGGCGGGAGCGAGGCCAGCCACTCCAATCGCGAACTGTTCGAGATCATCCGGGACGCCGTCCAGTCGGTCGAGGCCGTCCCCGAGGGGTGGGTCCAGTTGATCGAGGCCCACGAGGCGGTCGACACCGTCCTCGAACTCGACGAGCACGTCGACCTGCTGATGCCCCGCGGGTCCTCGGAGTTCGTCAGCTACGTCCAGGACAACACCCAGATCCCCGTCCTGGGTCACTCCGAGGGGGTCTGTCACGTCTACGTCGACAGCGAGGCCGACCTCGACGAGGCCGTCGAGGTGGCATACGACGCGAAGGTGCAGTACACCGCAGTCTGTAACGCCGTCGAGACGCTGCTGGTGCACGAGGCGGTCGCCGAGGCGTTCCTGCCGGCGGTCGCCGACCGCTACGCCGAGGCCGGCGTGGAACTGCGTGGCGACGAGCGCACGCGGGAGATCCTCGCGGAGTTCGACGTCCTGGAAGCGACCGAGGAAGACTGGCGGACGGAGTACGGCGACCTGGTCCTCTCGATCAGGGTCGTCGGCTCCCTCGAAGCGGCGATCGATCACGTCAACGCGAACGGCTCGAAACACACCGAGTCGATCCTGACCGAGGACGACGAGAAGGCCCGCCAGTTCATGCGGAGCGTCGACGCCGCGAGCGTCTTCCACAACGCCTCGACGCGCTTCTCGGACGGCTACCGGTACGGGCTGGGCGCCGAGGTCGGCATCTCGACGGGCAAGGTCCACGCCCGGGGCCCCGTCGGCCTGGAGGGGCTGACGACCTACAAGTACTACCTGGAGGGCGACGGCCACCTCGTCGCCACCTACGCCGGCGAGGGCGCCAAACCCTTCACGCACGTCGACTTCGACGGCGAGTGGTAGTCGTCTCCGTCTCGTTGCCTCCGAGGCCGAGTGGTAACGGCCTCGTCGTCCTCCCGCGGGAGGCCGCCTCACCCTCGCCCGACGGTCCGCTCTACCTCGAAACCCGCCTCCATCCCCTCGACGAGCACGCGGTACTCGTCGCTCTCGACGACGTGCTCGCCCTCCGGCGTGGTGAACCCGAACCGCTCGACCGGCAGTTCCACCTCGGCCGTGGTCTCATCACCGGGGTCGAGCGCGACGCGCTCGTAGCCGACGAGTTCGCGCTCCGGTCGCACCCGCGAGGGGGTCTCCTGGCGGCCGTAGACCTGCACGACCTCGCGGCCGGAGCGGTCCCCGACGTTAGCGACCGTGACCGCGGCGGTCACCGTCCCGGCCGGGCCGACGGTCGCGTCGCTCACCCGCAGGTCCCTGTACTCGAAGGCGGCGTAACTCAGGCCGTGGCCGAACTCGTAGAGCGGGTCGTAGGAGGGCGGGTGCTCCGACGCCGCGAGCGTCCGCGGGTGCGCGAGGTGGTCGTGTAACTGCGGGATATCGCCGTGCGAGGACGGGACGGAGAGGGGGAGCCGCCCGCCGGGGTCGACCTCGCCGTACAGCGTCTCCGCGACGGCCTGGCCCCCCTCCGTCCCCGGGAAGTACGCCATCAGCAGCGCCGCAGCGTGCTCAGCCAGCCAGTCGACGACGAGCGGGCGACCGGTGAGCAACACGCCGACGACCGGCGTCCCGATCGCACGGATCTCCCGGGCGAGTCGCCGCTGGGCGGCCGGGAGCCGCAACTCCGAGCGGGTCGGCCACTCGCCGGTCTCCGCACCCGCGATGTCCTGCGGACCGAACTCGTGGAGGTACCACCCCTCGCCGAGGCCGAGCACCGCGACGTCGGCGTCCGCGGCTTTCTCGACCGCGGCGTCGAGGCCCGCTGTCTCCGTCAGCGACGCCCCCCGTTCGTAGGACACCTCGTCGGCGCGCTCCCCGATAGCTTCCCGGACGGTGTCGCCGATCAGCCCGTCCTCCTCGTAGTGGCTCCACCCGCCGACCTGCCGGACGAGCGAGTCCGCGTTCGGACCCCCGACGAAGACCGTCTCGTCGCCAGACAGCGGGAGGAGACCGTCGTTCTCCAGCAGCGTCATCGAGGCGCGGGCGGCCTCGCGGGCGAGGTCGCGGTGGGCCTCGCGCCCAAGCGTCGAGACGGCCTCGTCGGCGTCGACGTAAGAGTCCTCGAACAGCCCGAGGTCGAACTTCGCCCGGAGGACGCGCCGGACGCTCGCGTCGAGCAGCCCCTCGTCGAGCTGGTCCCCGGCGACGAGGTCGACGAGGTGCTCGACGTGGACGGCCCCGTCGACGGAGGCGACGTCGAGTCCGGCCTCGCGGGCGCGGTAGACCGACTCGCGCCACCCTTCGGTGACGCCGTACGCGTCGTGGAGGTACTCGACGCCGCTCCAGTCGGCCACGACGTGCCCGTCGAACCCCATCTCCCGCCGGAGCAGGTCGCGCAGGTAGCGCCTCGACCCGTGGGCGGGGTCGCCGTTCGTCGCGCTGTAAGCGGGCATGACCGACGCGACGCCCGCGTCGACCGCCGCCGTGAACGGCGGCAGGTACGTGTTGTGCAGGACGTACGGCGACACCTCGACCGGGGCGCCGTCCTGCCCCCGCTCGGGGCCGCTGTAGGCGGGGAAGTGCTTGGCCGTCGCGACCACCGGGTCCGGTTTCCCGGGATTCGCCCCCTGGTAGCCGCGCACCTTCGCCGCGGCCAGGTCGGCGACGAGCCGCGGGCTCTCGCCGAAGCACTCCTGGACGCGCCCCCACCGCGGGTCCCGCGCCACGTCGCAGGTCGGCGAGTAGTTCCGCCCGGCGCCGGTCGCGCGGACCTCCCGGGCGGTCGCGGCCGCGGTGCGCTCGACCAGGTCCGGGTCCCACGTCGCGCCCGCGCCCGGTCCCATCGGGAACACCGTCGCGCCCTCGACGTAGGCGTGCCCGTGGACCGCGTCGACGTTGAACAGGAGCGGGA
>JBDGST010000083.1:0-32129 GCA_042217365.1 Haloarculaceae archaeon | reverse complement strand
ACATCACGGGGACGATGTCGCGCTCGACGACCGGCCGCTTGAGGATCTGCCGTTTCACCATTCCGGCGGCGTCGGAGCCGAACTGGACGCTCGCCTCCTCCGGGGGCGCGAGGACGAGCTTGTCGGCCTTCTCGGCCTCCGCCTTCCGGATCTCCACCCGCTCGCCGATCCCCACGTCGGCGTTCTGGCGCGTGAACCCGTCGATGCGGACCGTGTCCGTGTTCCAGTCCTGGCGGTCCGCCCGCCAGACTTTCGCCGCCGTCGTGTCCGCGCCTTCGATCTCGATGATGTCGCCCGGCGAGAGCTTGAGGTGCAAGAGCGTGTCGGGGTCGAGGCGGGCGATCCCCCGCCCCGAGTCGTTGGGGTACGCCTTCGCCACCTCTAGTTGCACTTCGTTCATAGTGAGAGGGTGTGTCTCACTCGGGTATCCCGGCGGATATGCTTTTCCCTACCGGCGGTCTTCCGGCCGGTTTCGGGCCCGTCACCAGGTACTTACGCCTGTAGCTCGAAGGACGGTCATGGAACTCGCGTTGCTGGGTGGCGGCGTGTTCGCTGCCGGTGTCATCCTCGTCGCGGACCGGACTGACGCCATCGTCGACGCCCTCCACTCGTCGGACGACCCGCTGACTGACTTCGACGCCGACCTCGACGCCGAGTCCGACGCGGCCGAGGACTCGCCCGAGTCGCTCGACGACGTCTGATACGGACCGTTGTAACCATTTTCCACAGGGCTATCGATCACTGGTGGCTTCGCGACCCGCACGAACCGATCTCCTCCGCCATAGCGGTAAAGAATTACAACGGTCCGTATGACGGGCCGACAGTCGCTCCCGGACGGCGAATATCCCCAGCCACTGTGACGCCGACAGCCCCGACCGTGGCGGACAACTCCCTGTACCGGTCCGTTTTTTGCCGACGACGCCGCGAGTAGGGGTATGCGAACGCTCGCGTTCGACGGTCGGACTGGCGCCAGCGGCGACATGCTCCTCGGTTCGCTGGTCGCCGCAGGCGCCGACCCAGAGGTACTCGGCGCCGTCGAGGACGCGCTCCCGGTCCGGTACGACGTCCGGGCCGTCCGGAAGGGCGGCGTCGAAGCGACGGCCGTCGACGTACTGCTCGACGACGAGGGAGTCGACGGCCCGGACTCGGGGAGTGACCGCTCCGGGGAGGAACAGGACGAGGACCGCGGACGGGGCGAGCACTCTCACGCGGACCACGACGGCACCCATTCGGACCAGGACGGCACCCACGCTGAGGGTCACGGTCCGACCCGGACCTACGCCGAGGTCGTCGAACTGGTCGAGTCGATGGACCTGCCGGCCGACGTCGAGTCCGACGCGCTGGCGGCCTTCGAGATTCTCGGCGACGCCGAGGCGCGCGTCCACGGGACGGATCCCGACGAGACGCACTTCCACGAGGTCGGGGCCGACGACGCGATAGCGGACGTGGTCGGCGTCTGTCTGCTCGTCGACGACCTCGACCCCGAGCGCGTCGTGACGACGCCGCTCGCGACCGGCGGCGGCGAAGTGAAGACGAGTCACGGCACGTATCCGGTCCCCGTGCCGGCGGTCGTCGAGATAGCCGAGCGCGCGGACTGGACGCTGCGCGGCGGGCCGGTCGACGCGGAGCTGTTGACGCCGACCGGCGCGGCCCTGCTCGCGCACTTCGCGGACGGCGTCGAACGCCTGCCCGACCTGGACGTGACGGCCGCTGGATACGGCGCGGGCGGCTACGACCTCGACGGCCGGCCGAACGTCCTGCGGGCCCTCGTCGGCGAGGCCGGTGGTGGGTTGCGCAAGGACCCGGTCACGGTGCTGGAAACCAACCTCGACGACGCCTCCCCCGAGGTACTGGGGGGCCTCCACGAGGCTCTCGCCGAGGCGGGGGCGCGCGACGTGACGGTTCTCCCCGCGACGATGAAGAAGTCCCGCCCCGGTCACCTCGTCAAGGTGGTCGTCAAGCCCGAGGACGCCGAACGCGTCGCCCGCAGACTCGCCGAGGAGACCGGGACGCTGGGCGTCCGCGAGCACGGCGCCGGCCACCGGTGGATCGCCGACCGGGAGGTCGTCTCGGCGACGGTCCGCGAGGGCGGCGAGCGCCACGGGGTCGCGGTCAAACTCGGGACGGACGGGACAGGCGGCGTTTTCGACGTGAGCGCCGAGTACGACGACGCGGCGGCCGTCGCGGCCGAAGTCGACCGCCCCATCCGCGAGATCCAGCGCCGCGCCGAGGCCGCCGTCCGGGACGGGTTCGCCGAGCAGCTCTGTCACGTCGTAGAGCGCGAGCGCTGGGAGGCGTTCGCCGACGCCGAGGAGTACACCCACCCCAGCCTGGACGAGGACGGGTTCATCCACTGCTCCGCGCCCGACCAGGTCGTCGGGGTCGCCCAGTACAACTTCCCGGACGCCGAGGACCCCGTGGTGCTCGTCCTCGACAGGGGCCGGCTCGACGCGGTGAGATACGAGGAGCAACCGGGCGGCGGCTATGCGCACGTCTACGGGCCGATACCCGCCGACGCCGTCGTCGACGTGCTCGCGTTCCCCCGGGAAGACGGCCGCTACCGGCTCCCCGAGGAGTTACGCGAGGGGTAGCGCTGCGGCCGTCCCCGTCGTCGACGCGATGGGTGGGCGTCGCGGCCGTCCCCGTCGTCGACGCGGGCGCTTGCCTCGGTTGGGCGGCGGCGCCCGTCGAGTACGTCGGCGCTGACGCGGGCGAGACGATCGCTGTTCGAGGAGTGTCACGCTCCATCGCCGTCGGGTTCCTCCCGGTGGCGCGCGAGCGCCTCCTCGACGGTCAACTCGCCCGCGGCCACCTCCCGGGCGAGCGTCTCGTCGATCGCGCGGTTCTCCTCGCCGGCCTCGCGCGAGCGGTCCTTGATCCGCTGGAGTTCGCCCGGAGTCGGCTCGATGGTCCGGGACTCGACGCGTTCCCCCTCCAGGCGGGCGATGTTGACGGCGGCGAGGACGTCACCCATCCCGCGCGCCCCGGTTCCGAGGTAGGGGGTGGTTCCGGTCTCGTCGACGAGTTCGACCGGAACGTCGTCGAGGTCGTCGATGATCTTCGCGCCCTTGAGGCGGGCGCCGTCCCCGACGCGGACGACCGGGTCGACCGCTTCCGCAGTCTCCTCCCGGACGACGTCGGCCGCGTCGGACAGCGGGACCGAGAACGCGGCGACGACCGTCTCCCCCGAGAGGACGGCGATCCCCGGCCGGTCGCCGGGGTCGACGCCGACCACGGTCCGACCGCTCCCGCCCCGCAGGATCGCGAGGACCTCGTCGACCGCCCGGCGTGGGTCCTCGGGGTCGGCCCGGACTACCGGCGTCTCCCGGCCCGCGCCGGGGTCCTCGTCGTCGGCGGCCACGACGACGGCCGTTTCCTCCGGAAGCTCGTCATCCGGTTCGACCGTGGTGAACGTCACGCCGCGGTCCCGCAGTTCGTTGACCACGCCGTGGTAGACCTCGAAGTCCCCGGTTGCGACGACGATCACGGTTCGGAATTGGCGGCCGGGAAGGTAAGTGTTCGAGTGATCGACGCCGGACGTCCCCTTCCCGACCGCCGGGGGCTGGGGCCGGTGTCGTGCGGCCCGCTCATACCCTCGACCGTCGCCCGGTGAGTAGCGCTTTTACCGGGGGGCGCCGAACGTCTCAACGTGTCCGACAGGATCCCGACCGGCTGTGCGCCGCTGGACGACCTCCTGGGGGGCGGGTTCGAACGCGGCGCGGTGACGCAGGTGTACGGGCCGCCGGCCGCCGGGAAGACGAACATCGTGCTCTCGGCCGCCGTCGAGACGGCCGCGCGGGGCGACGCCGCGCTGTACGTCGACACCGAGGGGCTGTCTGTCGAGCGTATGGAGCAACTCGCGGCCGCTCGCGTCGACGGCGGGGACGGGTCGCTCTCCGGGGGCGGCGAGTCGCCGACCGGGGCAGGGCGGCCGGACGGGCCGGGCGACGCCGGTCAGTCGGGCGACCGGGGAGTGGCGGCCGCGGCGACGGCCGACGACGTCGACGCGCTCGCCTCGCGGCTCATCGTCTCGGAGGCACACACCTTCGAGGAGCAGGAGGAGGCCGTCCGGGACGTCGAGGAGTTCGTCGAGACGGTCGAACTGGTCGTGCTCGACAGCGCGACGGGCTTCTACCGGCTCGAACGGACCGAACAGGAGGAGGGCGAGGCCCTGCGCGCGGTCGGGCGACAGCTCGCGCACCTCCTCTCGCTGGCCCGCAAGCACGACCTCGCGGTGGCGTTCACGAACCAGGTGTTCACCGACCCCGAGAGCGACCGGTCGCGGGCGCTGGGCGGCCACACGCTCAACCACTGGTCGGCCACCGTCCTCAGGGTGGAACGGTTCCGCGGCGGCAACCGCCGCGCCACCCTCGAGAAACACCGCTCCCGCGCCGCGGGCGAGTCGGCCCGGTTCCGGATCACCGGCGACGGCCTCGCCGCCTCGGACCAGCAGTAGCTGGCTCCCCTGTCGACCTTCACCGCTCTCCTCGGTCGCCTGCCTCGTCCCTCGGGACCACTCACCCCTCGATCCGGTCGACGACCGACGCCGGGTTCCCCTGCACGACTGCGCCCTCGGGGACGTCCTCGGTGACGACCGCGCCGGACCCGACGACGGCGTCGTCCCCGACTGTCACCCCGGGGTTGACGACCGCACGGCCGCCGATCCAGACGTTGTCGCCGACGGTGACGGGCTTCCCGTATTCGAGGCCGCCCGCGCGCTCCTCGGGGTCTATCGGGTGCGTCGCGGTGTAGACGTGGACGCCCGGACCGACCTTGCAGTCGTCGCCGACCTCGACCCGGCAGACGTCGAGGACGACGCAGTCGAAGTTGGCGTAGAAGTTCTCGCCCAGGTGGACGTTGTACCCGTAGTCACACCGGAACGGCGGCTCTATCTCGCACGTCTCGCCGACGGTCCCGAGGAGGTCGGACAGGATGGCGCGACGTGCGCCGTCGTCGTCCGGTTCGGTCCCGTTGTACCGCCGTGTCAGTTCGCGGGCCCGCTCGCGGTCGGCCGCGAGTTCCGGGTCGCTCGCGTCGTAGCGCTCCCCGGCGAGCATCTTCTCCTTCTCGCTCCGGTCGTTCTCGGAAGTCACGTCCGGCCACGTCGGCCCGGACGGGCAAAAGTCTGCGCGTCCGACCTCCTCCGCCCGGGCCGAGGATGAGTGTGGGTGTCCGGTCCGGTTCCAAGAGGCCTACAGGTCCGGTTCGATCCGGATCCAAGGAGTCTACTGCGTCGCGGGTTTCACGACGACTATGCTCGACACGTTCGTCGACCTCCTCGACGGCAACGCCGCGCACGTTGACGAGTTCGCGTCGGAGTTTGAGGACCTGCAGGACGGCCAGCGACCGGCCGCAGTCACCGTTTGCTGTTCGGACTCGCGCGTCCTCCAGGACCACATGTGGGGCAACGACGACCCCGGGCGCGTGTTCACCTGCAGCAACATCGGGAACCGCGTCGTCCAGCGGACCGACGTCGGGGAGGCGGTCTCCGGGGACGTGCTCTATCCGATCGCGCACACCGACACCGACACCGCCGTCGTCGTCGGCCACACCGGCTGTGGCGCAGTCACGGCCACCTACGACGATATCCGGGAGGGGCTCGACGAGCCGCCGGGCATCGAACACTGCGTCGGCCTCCTGGGACCACACCTCGAACCCGGCGTCGAGGCGCTCCCGGACGAGGTCGACAGGGAGGGAGCGATCAACCGCCTCGTCGAGTACAACGTCGACCGCCAGGTCGAGTTCCTGCTGGACAGCGACGCGGTCCCGGACGCGGTCGACGTGGTCGGCGTCGTCTACGACTTCCAGGACGTCTACGGGGGTCGCCGCGGCGAGGTTCACGTGGTCAACGTCGACGGCGAGACGGACGTCGACAGCCTGCGTGCGGACTATCCGGCCGTCGCGGGGAGCGTCGACCGCCTCTGGGAGTACTGACACCGAGACGCGCGACCGACTGATCCCACGGCGACGGTGAACGGCCGAGAAACGCCGCCGAATCGGCCCGGGTCCGGCCACGACTTTAGAAAGATTTATTACGAACCGGAAACAAGCAACAACTGGAGTTCGGGTGATCAGCCATGGCCCTGCCAACCAACCCCGCCAGTTCCTGGTTCCAGGGGACTGATTTCCCGAGCCGACTGTTCGAAACCAGTCGCAACGACTACGAACTGTACGAGGAGGACGACGAGTTCGTCCTCAGCGTCGAGATGCCGGGATTCGACCCCGAAGAGATCACCGTGTCGTGGGACGAGGGCGTCCTCAACATCGCGGCCGAGCACGAAGACGAGCAGCGCGGGGAACGGCGCACGTACCACAGACGCTTCCGCTTCCCGAAGGACGTCGACGACGAGGAGATCGGCGCCGAGTACAACAACGGCATCCTCGAGGTGCGGCTGCCGGTTCTGACGGGAGCCGTCACTCGCGGAAAGGAGATCGAGGTCCAGACCTGACGTCCAGACGGGACGGGCCTCGCACGTGTCGAACCGGGACCGAGTTTTTCGGCGTCTTCTCGGGTGAGAGCCATGCGACTCACGGTCAAACAGCTCAAGAACCGGGAGCCAGGCAGCGGTATGGCCGTCATCGACCGCGCGGCGCTCGGCGAACTCGGGGTCAGTAGCGGCGACTTCGTCGCTATCGAGGGTCGAGACGGCGGTCGCGCCGTCGCCCGCGTCTGGCCGAGCGATTCCGGCGACGCTGGTCGCGGCGTCATCCGCATCGACGGCCAGCTCAGGCAGGCGGCCAACGTCGGCATCGACGACCGGATGACCGTCGAGCGGACGGACGTCGAGTCCGCCGACCGGGTCAGAGTCGCGCTCCCCGGTGACCTCCGGGTTCGCGGCGACCTGGAGTCCCACGTCCGCCAGCAGCTCGCCGACCGGGCGGTGACCGAAGGCCAGACGCTCGCGCTCCCGATCGGCTTCGGAACGCTGTCGCGCGGCTCGGCTCGTCGCATCCCGCTCCAGGTCGTCGACACGGATCCGAGCGGGCCGGTCGTCGTCGGGAACGCGACGGCGGTCGAGACCGTCGACCGGAGTGCCGAATCGGTCACCGTCGACGCGGGCGACAGCGAACCGTCGCGCTCCTCGACGCCGTCCGTCACCTACGAGGACATCGGCGGGCTCGACGACGAACTCGACCGGGTCCGCGAGATGATCGAGCTGCCGATGCGCCACCCCGAACTGTTCCGCACCCTCGGTATCGAGCCGCCGAAGGGGGTGCTCCTGCACGGTCCGCCCGGCACCGGCAAGACGCTCATCGCCCGCGCCGTCGCCAACGAGATCGACGCGCACTTCCAGATGATAAGCGGGCCGGAGATCATGTCGAAGTACTACGGCGAGAGCGAAGAGCAGTTGCGGGACGTGTTCGAGGAGGCCGAGGAGAACGAGCCGGCCATCGTCTTCATCGACGAGCTCGACTCCATCGCGCCCGAGCGCGAGGAGGTCTCCGGCGACGTCGAGCGCCGCGTCGTCGCCCAGCTCCTCTCGCTGATGGACGGGCTCGAAGAGCGCGGGCAGATCACCGTCATCGGTACCACGAACCGGATCGACGCCGTCGACCCGGCGCTGCGCCGACCCGGCCGATTCGACCGCGAGATCGAGATCGGCGTCCCCGACCGGGAGGGCCGCGAGGAGATCCTCCGGATCCACACCCGCGGTATGCCGCTGGGCGACGAGGTCGACCTCGACCGGTACGCCGAGCACACGCAGGGGTTCGTCGGCGCCGACCTCGAATCGCTGGCAAAGGAGTCCGCGATGGGCGCCGTCCGCCGGATCCGGCCGGAACTCGACCTCGACGAGGAGGAGATCCCGGCCGACGTCCTCGACTCGATCGAGGTGACCGACGACGACATCCGGAAGGCGCTCCGGGGAATCGAGCCATCGGCGATGCGCGAGGTCTTCGTCGAGACGCCGGACGTCTCCTGGGAGGACGTCGGCGGGCTCGACGAGGCGAAAGCGCGCCTCAGAGAGAGCGTCCAGTGGCCCATGGAGCACGCGGACGCGTACGAACGGGTCGCTCTCGATCCGGCCAAGGGCGTCCTGCTGTACGGCCCGCCGGGCACCGGCAAGACGCTGCTGGCCAAGGCCGTCGCCAACGAAGCGCAGTCGAACTTCATCTCGGTCAAGGGGCCCGAGCTGTTCAACAAGTACGTCGGCGAGTCCGAGAAGGCCGTCCGCGAGGTGTTCGCGAAGGCCCGCGAGAACGCGCCCACCGTGGTCTTCTTCGACGAGATCGACGCCATCGCCTCCGAACGCGGTCAGGGTCTCGCAGACAACGACGTCGGAGAGCGCGTCGTGTCCCAGTTGCTGACCGAACTGGATGGTCTCGAAGAGCTCGAAGACGTGGTCGTGATCGCGACGGCCAATCGCCCCGACCTGATCGACGACGCCCTGTTGCGGCCCGGCCGACTCGACAGACACGTCGAGGTAGCCGACCCCGACGAGGAATCCCGTCGGGAGATCTTCGAGATACACACGCGCGACCGCCCGCTCGCGGACGACGTGGACCTGGACGAGTTGGCCGGACGGACCGACGGCTACGTCGGCGCGGACGTCGAGGCCGTCTGCCGCGAGGCCGCCCAGACCGCGGTCGGCGAGCACGTGCGTCAGGCGGGCGAGGACGGAGACGCGGCGGACATCGAACTGACGAGGGAGCACTTCGAACGGGCCCTCGAAGCCGTCGACGCGGGCACCGGCGTCGACGAGGAGTCGACGGATCTGGCGGCTGAAGCCGTCTGAGGTCGGGTTCGTCGGGATTTCCTCTATCGCCGACCGTCTCCGGGCCCGGAGACCGACGCGGCTGAGCCCGGTGACGGTCCCGGCTGAGACCGGAGACGGTCGCGGCTGAGCCCGGGGACCGGTCCCGGCTGAGACCGGAGACGGTCGCGGCTGAGTCGACGCGCGGCGACCGGCGTTGAGTGGTCGACGCGCCGCGACCGGAGAGGATCTTCGCGGTCGTAGCCCCGCCGACAGTCCAACATTTAGCACGCCCCCGCCCGTATCGATCCCCATGCTGGAACTCTACCAGTCCGAAGGCTGTCCGTACTGCGCCAAGGTGCGCGAGAAACTCTCGGAACTCGGCGTCTCGTACGTCGCACACAATCCGCGGCTCCCCGGCGACGAGGGGGGCGACGTGACCAACGAGGTCACACACGAGGAACTCACCGCGGCCGGCGAAGACCAGATCCCGTATCTCGTGGACACCGAGCGCGGCGTCACGATGTACGAGAGCGACGACATCGTCGAGTACCTCGAACGGCACTACGAGTGAGGGGCGAGCGGACCTCGCCTCCCCCTCCCGGCGAGGGTGGGGTGGTGGAGGGCCGGACGAGCCATCGAGTGCGGGGGATCGAACGTCGCCGGGGCCGGGGATGCGAATTGCGGCGCTCGCGAGGTCCGCGAAATCCGAACTTTGACACTCGCGGGAACCCGAGCCGACGGTAATGTCGACAGCCGACGCACAGGTCTCGAAGCGGCGGGCCTGGCTGATGGCGGCGCGCCCGCAGACGCTCCCGGCGGGCGCATCGCCGGTCATCGTGGGGGCGGGCGTCGCCGTACACGAGGGCGTGTTCGCGCCCCTGCCCTGGGTTGCGGCCCTGGTCGGCGCGCTGCTCATCCAGGTCGGAACGAACTTCGCCAACGACTACTACGACGCGGTGAAGGGGACCGACGCGGCCGACCGCGAGGGGTTCACCCGGGTCACTGCCGGCGGGCTCATCCCCCCGCGCGAGGTCAAACTCGCGATGATCGGGACCTACGGCCTGGCGATGGTCGTCGGCCTCTATCTCGTCGCCGTCGGCGGCGTCCCCATCCTCGTGGTGGGGTTGACGAGCATCGCGGCCGGGGTCCTCTACACCGGCGGTCCCTACCCCTACGGCTACCGCGGCCTCGGCGACTTGTTCGTGTTCGTCTACTTCGGCGTCGTCGCCGTCACCGGGACCTACTACGTCCAGGCGGTCGCGACCGGCGGCTACGGCCTGTTCCCGGCCTGGATCCCCGACGGGACGGTCCCGCTCGCGGCCGTCCTGGCGAGTCTCCCGGCCGCGGGGCTCTCGACTGCTATCCTCGTCGTCAACAACGTCCGCGACCTGGAGTCCGACGCCGCGGCGGGAAAGCGGACGCTGGCGGTCGTGCTCGGCTACCGCTGGACACGCGTCGAGTACCTCCTCCTCGCCGGGATGGCGTACGTCGTGCCTGTCGCGTTCGCGCTCGACCCCGCGTTCGGGCTCCCCGCGCTGGCGCCGCTCGCCACGCTCCCGCTGGCGGTCACCGTCTCGCGGACCGTCCTGACGGAGACGGGCGGCGACGCGCTCAACCCGGCGCTGGAGCGGGTCGGTCAGACGCTGTTCGCTCACTCGCTACTGTTCGCGGCCGGCCTCGCCCTCCCCGCGCTATGAGGGTCGACCCGTTCTCGCTGCCGCTGGCCGCGCCGCTCGCCACCGCCGCCGGGACGCTCGACCGACGGGAGGGGTTCGTCGTCCGGTGTGACCGCAACGGCGTGGCGGGGATCGGCGAGGCGACGCCGCTCCCGGGCTGGACCGAATCGGTGGGGGATTGCGAGCGGGCGCTCGTCGGGGCTAGCGAGGCGAGCGACGGTGGCGACGCGGGTCCCGCGCCTGTCGGTGATCGGGCGGCCGCGGCGGGGCAGTCGCTCGACGGCGACCCCGCGCTCTCCGGGCTCGACGCGAACGAGGTGCCCGCTGCCCGACACGGGGTCGCGACGTCGCTGTTCGACGCAGAGGCCCGGGACGAGGGCGTTCCCCTCTACCGCTGGTTCGACGACGACCGCCGCCGCGATCGGGTCCCCGTGAACGCGACCGTCGGCGACGCCGACCCCGCGAAAACGGTCGAGCGCGGCCGGGCAGCCGTGGCCGAAGGGTTCGACTGCCTCAAACTCAAGGTGGGTGTCCGTCCGCTCGACGCCGACCTGGAACGCGTCCGCGCGGTCCGCGAGGCGGTCGGCGACGGCGTCGCGCTCCGACTCGACGCCAACGGCGCGTGGGACCGGGAGACGGGGGCGCGGGCGCTGGAACGCCTCGCAACCCTCGACGTCGCGTACGTCGAACAGCCGCTCCCGGCCGACGACCTGGACGGGCTGGCGGCCCTCCGCGGCGGCCCGGTCGGGGTGGCTGTCGACGAGTCGCTCGTCCACGCCCGGGTCGGTGACGTCCTCGACGCCGGCGCCGCGGACGTGCTGATACTGAAACCGATGGTGCTGGGCGGCCCGGGGAGAGCCTACGCTGCCGCGACCAGGGCACGGGAGGCGGGGGTCGAACCCGTCGTGACCACGACGGTCGACGGGGCCGTCGCGCGGGCCGCCGCGGTCCACGTCGCCGCGGCCCTCCCGGACGTGGCTCCCTGCGGGCTCGCGACGGCCGACCGCCTCGGAACCGACATCGCACCAGACCCCGCACCCGTCGACGGCGGTGAAGTCGCCGTCCCGCAGGACCCGGGCGTCGGCGTCGAACCCGGTGAGGTGACGACGTGACGCTCCCCGACCCCGACGATTGGCCGGTGGACCGCGACACAGGCGGACCGGCTGGACCGGGGGACGACGTGCCGGGGGACGAACCCGTGGGCGGGTCGGGTGCCGACCTGCTCCGCCAGCGCGCGTCGTCGACCCCCGAGCGGACGGCGCTGGTCGACGCCGGGGGCGCGGACGCCGCGGTCAGTGAGACCCGATCGTCGGGTGACGGAACGTGGACCTACGGCGTCCTCGACGAGCGCGTCGACGCGTTCCTGGCCGGGCTGGCGCGCGTCGGCGATCCGGACGGTCGCGTCTGCACGCTGCTCGACGCCCGACCGGCGGTCGCCGAGGCCTACTTCGCCGTCGCCCGCCGGGGCGGCTCGGTCGTCCCGCTGAACGTCAGGCTCGACGCCGCGACGCTCGCGGACCAGGCCGAGCGAGCGGCAGCGGACCTCGTGGTCTGCGAGCGAGAGACGGAGGACCTCGCGCTGGACGCGGCGCCGGACGGGACGCCTGTCGCGTCGGTCGACGAGCCCGACCGCGAGGGAGTCCGGAGCATAGACCGTCGGCGGGCGGCGCCACTCGACCCCGTCGAGACCGGGCCCGGCGCGGAGCGTCTGGTCATGTTCACCTCGGGAACGACCGGCGAGCCGAAGGGCGTCCGGCTGACGCGGCGCAACCTGGCCGCGAGCGCCGTCTCCTCGGCCCGCAGGCTCGGCGTCGACCCCGGCGACCGGTGGCTGGTCCCGCTGCCGACCTACCACATGGGCGGGTTCGCGCCGATGCTCCGCTCGACCCTGTACGGGACCACCGCCGTCCTCTATCGGGGGTTCGACGTCGAGGCGACCGCCGAGGCGTTCGACGACCACGGGATAACGGGCGTCTCGCTGGTTCCGACCCAGCTCTCTCGGCTGCTCGACGCCGGCTGGTCCCCGCCCGACCGACTGCGGTTCGTCTTGCTCGGCGGGGCGCCGGCCTCGCGGGAACTGGTGACGCGAGCGCTCGACCGCGGCGTCCCGGTGCACCCGACCTACGGCCTCACGGAGACTGCCTCGCAAGTCACGACGGCCACGCCGGCCGAGGCGGAGGAGTACCCCGGGACGGTCGGTCGCCCGCTCGACGGAACGACCGTGACCGTCGTCGAGGACGGTGACCCGGTTGCGACCGGCGAGACTGGTCAGGTGGTCGTCGCCGGGCCGACCGTCACGCCCGGCTACCTGGACGACGACCGGACGGCCGCGGCTTTCGGACCGGACGGTCTGCACACCGGCGACGTGGGCTACCGGGACGACGCGGGCCGGCTGTGGGTGGTCGGGCGGGTCGACGACCGGATCGTCACCGGCGGCGAGAACGTTCAGCCCGGTCGAGTCGCCGACGCGCTGCGGTCGGTCCCGGGCGTCGCGGACGCGGCCGTGGTCGGGCTTCCCGACGATGAGTGGGGCGAGCGCGTCGCGGCGCTGGTCGTCCCGGACGACGACGCCGACCTGACGCCCGACGCGGTTACCGACGACGCCCGCGACCGCCTGGCCGACTTCGAGGTGCCCAAGACCGCCACACTCGCCGAAGGCCTCCCGCGGACCGCGTCCGGGACCGTCGACCGCGAGGCGGTCAGAGAGCGACTCCGGCGCGAGCGGCGAGGCGCGGACGGGCGGGGGTAGGCGTCCGATCGGGATCGACCGACGCGGGGTTTAATCCGGTCGCCCGCCTACCGGGGTGCGTGTGCACGCTCGTCTTCGCCTGGCAGGTGTTCGCCGACGCGCCGGTCGTCGCGGCGGCCAACCGCGACGAACAGTTCGACCGCCCGTCGGAGCCGCCGGCGGTGGTCGAGGAGGACCCGCGGGTCGTCGCCCCGCGCGACAGGGAGGCCTGCGGCACCTGGATCGGGTACAACGAGCACGGCGTCTTCGCCGCGATAACGAACCGCTGGACCGACCGCGACGCGACCGGGGAGCGATCGCGCGGGCTGCTCGTCCGTGACGCGCTCCGCCAGTCCACCGCAGAGGCCGCGACCCGGCTGGTCGAGCGCAAACTCGACGGGCAGGAGTACGAGGGGTTCAACCTCGTGCTCGCCGACGAGCGGGCGGCGCTGTACGTGGAGCACGTGGGGGCCGGTGGGCCGCGGGTGCGGAACTTCGACCCCGGCGTCCACGTCGTCGTCAACGTCGGTGCCGACGGGGAGTACGCCATCCCCGCCGAGCGACAGGAGGCGGGCGAACGCCAGGCGGAGAGCGCCGACCGACTGGCGACCGATCTCGTCCCGGAGCCGGGCGAGAGGAGCGCGGCGTGGCTCGACCGCGCCGCCGACGCGGTGGGCGACCACGAGTACGGCGTCTGCGTCCACGGCGACGGGTTCGGGACCCGGTCGTCGTCGCTGATCACCGTCGGGCGCGAGGGGGCGAGCTACCGGTTCGCCGACGGGCCGCCCTGCGAGACCGAGTACCGCCGGGTCGAAGAACAACTTTAAACGGCGTTCGCGCGGTACGTACGGACATGGCCGCCGCCGAGGACGACCTCAACGAGGACGAGCGGGCCGGACTGGAACTCATCAGAGAGACCGGGGGGATCCACCAGAGCGACTTCTGGAAGGAACTGGACGTGAGTTCCCGGAAGGGGAGCCGCATCGCCAACGCGCTCGCCGACGAGGGGCTGATCGAGCGCGAGGAGACTGTCTACGAGGGGCACAACACGTACTACCTGACGCCGGCGGCACGGGACCTCGACTTCTCCCTGCTCATGGTCGGTGACCAGCTCTCCCCGTTCATCGGCGACGAGGAGGCCGACGCCCACAGCGACACCTTCTCACAGTGGGTCATGAACCTCGCCTACGAGGACTGAACGCGCAGGGGGCTGGCGCGGGCGCGCTCCGGTGTGACGGATTTCCGATAATTTCGGGACGCCGAGACAGCTTTTGACGGTTTCGGGCCGTCGAGACACTCGCTACGCACGTCCACCCGGTCCGATTCGGGAGATGCCTGTCGGTCGGGGGCGTCCAACGGCAAAGGGGGACGGGGACCGGTCAGTCTTCGAGCGCGTCGGCGATGCGGTCGAGCGACCGTCGCATGTCGTGGACCTCGTCGCGGAGTTTCCGGAGTTCTCGGACGACCTCCTCGTCGCCGCCGCTCTCTTCGGCTCGGCCGGGGCCGGCGCCGGGGCCACCCATGCCGGGGCCGGGGCCGCCGCCGCCCATCATGCCGCCCATCATCTGCGCGAACGGGTTGCCGCCGCCCATGCCGCCACCGCCGCCCATCATCTCCTCCATGCGCTCCTCGCGGCTGGGGCCCTCGCCCTCCTCGCCTTCTTCGGCGCGCTGCTGGCGGATCTCCTCGACCCGCTCGCGGAAGGACTTCGAGTCGTCGTCCCCCTCCGCGTCGGCCCCGTCCGCGGACGAGTCGTCTGTCTGTTCGTCGGCCGGCGCGTCGGGCTCCTCTGGTTCGTCGTCAGCCATGGTCGCGCTTTGCCGTCCCGTCCCAAAAGGGTTGTCGTGTTCGCTATCCGAACGCGCCCAGGCTCGACTGGAGGTCGCGGTCGGCGTCGCCGTCCGAGAGGTCGTAGCCGACGAGGTCCCGCATGTCCACGGCGTAGGTACCTCCGGCGTTGTCCAGCACGAGCACTCGGCCTTTGACCCCCCTGACCGTTCCGGACGCGAGCGTCTCGACCACCGGCCGGTCCCGGAGGTCGAGCCCGTAGTCGAACGCGCAGGTGTCCAGCGGGTCGAACCCGGTGAGAAGCGACGACCACTCGTCGTCGTCGACCGTCCGGTGGAGGCCGCGAATCTTCGTCGGGACGCGGACGCGGTCGCCCACCTCGGCGGCGATGTCGGCCTCGATCCGGCGGGCCACCCTGCCGTTCTCGACCGTCCGGAGGTGGGCGGCCCGGTCGGCGCCCTGCTCGCGGAGGCGCGTCTCCAGCCGCCAGGAGCGTGTCACGCCGACCTTGAACGTCGCGGGGGCGAACGCCGCCAGGTAGACTGCGTGTTCCTCCCGGCAGCTCTCCAGCGGGAGCGAGCACTCCCCCGTACAGCGGGCGCAGGGCCACCGGTCGGTGTGGCGGTCGCAGTACGGCGCGTCCGGCCGGTCGCAGGGGACGTGGGTTTCGCCCTCGACGACGCCCGCACAGTGGCGCTCGCCCAGCCGGTAGGAGAGTTCCGCGCCGGGGTCGAGCGGCCGGCGGTCGAGCCGTCCGTCCGTCGCCAGCCTGAGGGCTGGCGACCCCTCGACGCCGGTCTCGTACCCCACGATTTGCACGCCGGGCCGTAGGCGAGGCCACGACATAGGGGTGACGTTCCGGCGGCGGGCGGGGTCGAACGGGGTCGGGGTTTATCTGTCAGGCACTCCAGCGTTCGACCGGAGGAGACACCGATGGCGGATCTGATACTATCGAGTCCGGCGTTCGACGACGGCGAACCGATCCCGGAGCAGTACGGGTACACGGAAGACGACGTCAACCCGCCGCTGGAGATCTCGAACGTGCCCTCGAACGCGGAGTCGCTGGTCCTGGTCGTCGACGACCCGGACGCTCGCGAGCCCGCGGGGAAGATCTGGGACCACTGGGTCGTCTGGAACATCGAACCCGACATCGAGGCGATCCCGGAGGACTGGGACGTCGGGGCCAGCGACGCGACGGAAGGGCGAAACGACTACGGCGAGACGGGCTGGGGCGGCCCGAACCCCCCGGACCGCGAGCACACCTACCGGTTCCTGCTGTACGCGCTGGACACCACTCTGGGCCTGGGCCACGACGCGACCAAAGACGACCTCTACGACGCCGCCGAGGGCAACGTCGTCGGGAAGGCTCACCTCGAAGGGACGTACGCGCCCTGACCGGACGCGAGCGGACGTCTTCCGTCACGAGCAGACGTCTTCCCGGAGTTGCGACCGAACATCGGCCCGATCCGTCCGAGCAGCGGTGTCCACCACGCTCGACCGGCCCGGCGCACTCGACTCCCCCGCAGGCTGACGGTCGGCGTAGCGACTTTCCGACAGAAGTAAACCACGCGGGAGTGACTCAGGGATATGGAGAACCGTGGGAAAAGCCCCACCAGGCGGCAGGTTCTGGCGGGCGTCACGAGCGGGATCGCCCTCTCGACGGCGGGGTGTCTCGGGTCCGGCGGAGGGGACCTTCCGACCGAGACGCCCACCGGTCCCGTCTCGACGGCGCCGATCCCTGACTCGCCGGGCGACTACACGTACGCGACCGCGGGGACGGGCGACGCGCCCGTCCAGGTGACCTACTTCGGGAACTGGAAGTGCCCTTTCTGCGCCGACTTCTCGACCGGCTTTCTCGCCGACATCGTCACCGACTACGTCGAACCGGGAACGGTCGACCTGACTTTCCGCGCGCTCTCGTACGCCGGGAACGGCGACCCCTTCCTCGGGAAGGACGCGCCGCGCGCCGCGAGAGCGGGGCTGGCGGTCTGGAACGTCGATCCCGGGAGCTACTGGCGGTTCCACGAGTACGTGATGCAGAACCAGCCCCCCGAGAGTAAAACGTGGGCGGACACCGACACGCTCGTCACCATGGCCGAGAACGCGGGCGTCTCGGACCCGGACGCCGTCGAGTCGGCACTGTCGAACGGGAAATACGAGAAGCCCGTCAGGCAGAACACGAAGGCAGCCGCGCAGGCGGGCATCGCGGGGACGCCGACGCTGGTCGTCGGGGGTACGACGGTGAACCCGATACAGAGCCAGGAGCGCGTCCGGGAACTCATCTCACAGGCCCAAAACGAGACCGCCACACCGGGGGGCGGAACGGGGAACCGGACCGAAACCGACGGGTGACCCCCCAGCGATTCAGCATGCAGGACTCCCCAGAAGTCGTCGCGTTGCGCCTCGGTCACCGACCGGGTCGGGACGACCGGATGACGACCCACGTCGCGCTCACGGCGCGGGCGCTGGGATCCGACCGGGTCGTCCTCGGCTCGGACGCCTCGAGCGCGGCCGACACCGCCCGCGACATCACCGACCGGTTCGGCGGCCCCTTCGCCGTCGACGTCGTCGAAAACCCGCTGTCGGTGCTCCGGGACTGGGACGACCGGGTGGCTCACCTCACGATGTACGGCGAACCGGTCCGGGAGGTCCTCGACGGCGTCCGGGCTGCTCGGGGCGGCGGCGACCCGATCCTGGTCGTCGTCGGGGCCGAGAAGGTCCCCTTCGAGGTGTACGAGCGCGCCGACTGGAACGTCGCGGTGACGAACCAGCCCCACTCGGAGGTGGCGTCGCTGGCCGTGTTCCTCGACCGCCTGTTCGAGGGCAACGAACTCGACCGCGAGTGGACGGACGCCGACCGGGTCGTCGTACCGGAGGAGACGGGCAAGCGCGTCGAGAGCCTCGACGACGGGGAGTGACCGCCGCGTCTCCGGTATCCCGCCCGGTCCCGTTACACTGCCGACGCCGCCAGTCGCACGGTCCCGTTACACCGCCGACGCCGCCAGTCGACCGGTCACGGTCCGACCATCCGGAGCCTTTAAACGCGTCACGGACCCAGATGTGCGTAATGGCTTTTGAGGAAC
Organism: Haloarculaceae archaeon; assembly: GCA_042217365.1. Taxonomy (GTDB): domain Archaea; phylum Halobacteriota; class Halobacteria; order Halobacteriales; family Haloarculaceae; genus JBDGST01. The sequence goes on along the minus strand of JBDGST010000083.1, from coordinate 14,158 downwards.
TCCTGGAGGATCCCGTGATACAGAAGTACCTCCACGAGCTGGTCGGACCGAAAGGGATGCCGGTGGCGGCGGCGCCGCCGGACGGGGAGGTGACTGACGAGGAACTCGCCGAGGAGCTCGGCCTGGAGCTCAACGACGTCAGGCGCGCGCTGTTTATCCTCTACGAGAACGACCTGGCGAGCTATCGCCGGCTCCGCGACGAGGACTCGGGGTGGCTGACCTACCTGTGGACCTTCGAGTACGGGAAGATCCCCGAACAGCTCGAATCCGAGATGTACCGGTTGCTCGACGCACTGGAGGAACGCCACGAGTACGAACTCGACCACGAGTTCTACCTCTGTGAGACCTGTGGCATCCGCTTCGAGTTCGGCGAGGCGATGGACTTCGGGTTCGAGTGCCCGGAGTGTGGCAACCCGGTCGAGGCGATGGAGAACACCCGGCTCGTCGACGCGATGGAGGAGCGTATCGACGAACTCCGCGACGAGCTGAACGTCGAGCACGTCCGAGCCTGATGGTCGTTCTCGCCACCAAGTGTTACGTCGAAGGGGGCGCGCGCGAGCGTGCCCTCGATTCGTTGCGGTCACAGGTCGCAAACGCCGTCGGTGACCTCGACGTCTCGGTCGACGTCGGTCTCCGCGACGACGGCTTCCCGTCTGTGACGGTCGAGGGCCCCGACGAGACGGTCGCCCGGAACCTCCTCCGGGAGGAGTGGGGCGAGCTGACCCCGCAGGTCGAACCCGGTGCGGTCGGCGTCGGGACCCTCGAACGCTGGGACGACGACGGGTTCGTTCTCGACGTCGGGTTCGACAACGACGTGCGCGTCCCGGCCGACGGACTCGGGCTCGGACAGGGCACGCCCGAGCAGGTCCGCACGCGCTTTGGCCTGGTCCAGCACCTGCCGCTGCGGTACGTCGCCGGCGAGGACGGGGACCCGGCCCGTCTCGCCGACGAGGAGCGCGACCGGCTCTACGAGTGGACTCGCGGGACCGGCCGGGTGAACGTCAACTCCGCGACCCGCTCGGAGGTCCGCGCGACGGTCAACCGCGCGGGCCACGCCGACGACGTCGTGACCGTCGAGCGACTCGGGTTGCTGGAACAGAGCGTCGTCTGCCGCGAGGGGACCGACCCGCCCGGGCTGCTCGCGAGCGTCGGCGACTACCTGCCGGCCGAACTCCTCTGTGTCGTTCCATGACTCGCCGCCGACTCGTCGCGCTCGGACTGCTCGCTCTCCTCCTCGCACTCGGGGGTTGTTCGTCGCTGCTGGGCCCGGGCCAGCCCAGTCAGGAGAAACTCACGGCGAACCAGAGCTACGACTGGGACACGGACGCGAACGCGACGTACGTCGTCTCCCGGACGCAGTTCACCGTGGTCCTCGCCGTCGAGAACCAGTCGTACGTCAAGGTCTACCAGACAGACGAACTCGGCACCGAGGAGCCCCTCTCGATCAAGGGGCTGAAGTTCCGCTACCCCGACGGCCGCGTCGTCACCGCCGCGGACCCGGGGCTGTACGCGAACAACAGCCGCCACCGGAAGAACATCACGCTGCCGGCCGACGAGGGGAAGGTAGCGTTCACGGCGAGCCGGCCCAACGCCAAGCGGTTCTCGACTCCGGCGTTCGTCAGCGGCTCCCAGGAGGTGGTCCTCCCGCCGCGGACCCGCGTCGGCATTCCGCTCCTTTCCCGGGTCAGGCCGCCGGCCGACGACAAGTCCGTGAACGGCACGACGAACCGGATGACCATCCACTGGGACGACGTGGGTGGCTCAGTCTCCGTCCGCTACTACCTCCAGCGGGACATCCTGCTGTTCGGCGGTCTCGGGGGGATCCTCGCCGTCGCCGGCGTGATCGGCGTCCTCTACTATCTCCGCCAGATAAAGGCCCTCGAACGCAGGCGAGAGGAGGTCGGCCTCGACGTCGAGACCGAGGACGACGACACGGACCGGGAGGGGCCGCCGCCCGGGATGCGCTGAGCCCCCACCCCCGCGACGGGTGACCGGCGTTCGTCCACGGTCTGCCAGCAGCGGAGCGACGCCCACGGACCGGAGTCGTTTTTGACGTCCGGAACCGTTTGGGGAACATGCGCGTCGCGATCGTCTCGGTAGGCGACGAACTCCTGGTCGGCGACACGGTCAACACGAACGCCGCCTGGCTCAGCCGGCGGCTCGACGAGCGGGGCGTCGCAGTCGGCCGGGTGACGGTGCTCCCGGACGACGTCGCCGACATCGCCCGCGTCGTCAACGAGTACCGCGCCGAGTTCGACGCGGTCGTCGTCACGGGCGGGGTCGGTCCCACGCACGACGACGTGACGATGGAGGGCGTCGCGGCCGCGTTCGGTCGCGAACTCGTCGCCAGCGAGGCGGTCGAGCGGTGGCTCACAGAGGAGAGCGGGTACGCCGCGGACGACCTCGCCGAGGGGACGACCGAGATCCCGGACGGCGCACGGATGCTACGCAACCCGGAGGGGGTGGCGCCGGGCTGTGTCGTCGGCGGCGTCTACGTCCTGCCGGGCGTTCCCCAGGAGATGAAAGCGATGTTCGAGACGGTCGCCGACGAGTTCGAGGGGCCGCGGCGACACACCGAGACGGTACACGCGGACGAACCGGAGAGCGCCCTGCTCGACAGGATCGCGACGCTCCGCGAGGAGTTCGACGTCGCCGTGGGGAGCTATCCCGGCGAACACGTCCGCGTACGACTACAGGGGGACGATGAAGACGTCGTCCGCCGGGCTGCCGCCTGGCTGCGCGACCGCGTCGAGAGTCCCGGCGACGAGGAGTGAGTTGCTTCGCGCTCACCTGGCGAAAAGAATCGCTCCGCGCTCACCTGGCGAGCGAGCGCAGCCAGAGCGCCGTCAGCGCGATCCCGCCGAGCAGTATCGCGTACCCCGCGACGTTTACGAGTCCGGTCTGCACGCCCGCCGCCAGTACCACGTTCATGGCGGCGGGTAGGCCGGCCACCGACGTAAAACACCGTGCCTCTGGGCGGGCGACCGCCCGAACAGGTACGTGCCTCCGGGCGGGCGACCGCCCGAACAGGTACGTGCCTCCGGGCGGTGGGCGACGTCGGTCAGGCGTCCCCGCCGAGTTCTCGCGCCTTCGCGTAGTGGCGCGCGGCCGCCTCGACGTCGCCGTCGGCCCAGAGGTAGTGGCCGTACTCGGCGTGGACGGTGGCGTCGCCCTCCCCGAGTTCGAGCGCCTGTTCGTAGTGGTCCGCGGCGCGGTCCTCGCGGCCGGCGTGGCGCAGCAGGACCGCGAAGTTGAGGTGGGCGAGCGCGTGGTCGGGGTCGGCGTCGAGCGCGGTCCGGAGGTGGTCGATCGCCGCTTCCACGTCGTCGCGCTCCTCCCAGCAGAAACGGCCGTACGCCGCGAGGACGTCCGGGTCCCCGGGCGAGCGGTCGAGCGCGCGCTCGAACTGCTCGGTGGCCGCGTCGACGTTCCCCCGTTCCCAGTGGAAGTTCGCCACTGTCGTCCGGAGGTCGGGGTCATCGGGAGCGATGTCCAGCGCACGCTCGAACTGCGCCAGCGCGCGTCGCGGTTCGTCCGCCGCCTGCAGGAACGCCGCGTACCGGCGGCGGATCGACGCGTCCGCGGGGTCGGCCTCGATGGCACGCCGGAAGCGGCTGTCGGCGGCGGTCGTCTTCCCCTTGCGCGCGAAGCGGACCGCGTGGTCGAGTTCGCGGGCAGCCGACTCCGCGTCCCGGGTGCCGACCGACGGGTCCGGCAGGTCGTCTTCCGGCGGCGCGAGACCGGCGTCGCCGCCGACGGCGCCGCTCCCCTCGACGTTCGCCCCCCGGCGGGTGTCCCCGCGCGCCCGCCCGCCGCCGTTCGCCTCGCTTCGCTTCGTGTCGCCGCCGTTCGTGTCGCTGCCGTCTGTCTCGCTTCGCTCCGCGTCGTCGCTGGCCCAGGTGAGTTCGAGGCGAACGGCCGTCTCGTCCCCGTTCGTCCGGGACCTGACGCCAAACGTCACTGGCGAGGTGGCCGTCAGCGCCTCGCGGTCGTCGCCAAAGGGGAGCGGGTCCCCCGCCGCGATGCGGTCGGCCACCCCGTGGAGGTAGTCCGCGACCGCCTCGCGGTCGCCCGTCCGCTCGTTCCCGTAAACGTCGTCGTCGTCCGACATCGGAGCCAACTACGGGAGTGTAGACGCGACGGATAGTAAAACTCACGCGTCCTGTCGCACAGATAACGCGACCGGGGCGGCACCTCGGGGCGCGCCGCGGCGCGCGCGACGAATCGACGGAAATCGGCCGGGGGCGGCCCGGGAGGGAAGCAGGTCCGTTCGGGAGACCGGTCCACTCCGCTTTTGGCCCGCGGGGGCCTACGGCCGGTGATGCGACGGATAGGGTTCGTCGTGAACCCCATCGCCGGGATGGGCGGTCGCGTCGGGCTAAAAGGGACGGACGGCAAGGTCGACCGGGCGAGAGACCTGGGCGCCGATCCACGGGCGCCGGAGCGAGGGACTGCCGCGCTCGACGCTCTCGCGGCGACCGGCACCGACGTCGAACTGTCGACCTACGGTCCCCCGATGGGCGAATCGGAAGCCCGGGCCGCCGGGTTCGACCCTGTCGTCGTCGGTCAACCACGTCGCGAGGAGACGAGCGCCGCCGACACGCGGGCCGCGGTCGGGGCGTTCCTGGACCGGGGGGTCGACCTCGTGCTCTTCGTCGGGGGCGACGGGACCGCGGTCGACGTCGCGGAGACGGTCGCCGGCCTGGACGGCGACACGCCGATCCTGGGCGTCCCGGCGGGCGTGAAGATATACTCCTCGGTGTTCGCGGTCCGACCGCGTGCCGCCGGTCGTATCGCGGGGACGTTCACGGAGACCGAGACCGGCGAGGTCAACGACGTCGACGAGGACGAGTACCGGGCCGGGGAGGTCGTCACTGACCTGAAAGCCGTCGCGCGGACGCCGGCGGCCGAGGGACGCCAGGCCAGCAAGCAACTCGGTGGCGGGACGGTCGAGACGCTCGCCGAGGGCGTCGCCGAGGAGGTCGACCCGGAGACGACGTACGTCTTCGGTCCCGGCAGCACCGTCGGCGCCGTCGAGGAGGCGCTCGGGGTCGAGGGCTCCCCGCTCGGGGTCGACGTCTACCGCGACGGCGAACTCCTGGTCCGGGACGGGAGCGAGGCCCAGATCCGCGCGGCGCTGGGGGAGGACAACGTGGTGGTCGTCTCCCCCATCGGCGGCCAGGGCTTCGTGTTCGGTCGCGGGAACCAGCAGATCTCCCCCGCGGTCATCCGCGATTCGGACGTCGAAGTCGTCGCGTCCCGCGCCAAACTCGACGACCTCGACGCGCTCCGGGTCGACACCGGCGACGCCGACCTCGACGAGGCCCTCCGTGGCTGGTTACGGGTCCGGGTCGGGCGATACGAGCGGCGGCTCGTCGCCGTCGAGTGATCGCACCGACCGCCGTCCCCGGACGACGGGAGCGTTTTTCGACGTTCGTCCACCACGAGTAATACATTTGGGTCATTGTTAAGTGATGTATGAACAAGGTTAAGGTCAGACGGGAATAACCAAGGACATATGGAAACCAGGAAGGTACAGCGGCTGGGGCCATCGACGCTCGCGATGACGCTCCCGGCGGAGTGGGCGGCGGAACACGACGTCGAGAAGGGCGACGAGGTTTCTCTCCGGATGGGCGGCAAGGGAACCCTCACGGTGATGCCGGAGTCCGTCCAGGGCGAGGAGTCGGAGGCCACCGTGCACGCCGAGAACCTGGGCGCCGACGCACTGGAGCGGGCGATCCTTTCCCAGTACGTGCTGGGGCGGCGGGTCATCCACGTCGAATCGGGCGAGAGCGGGACGCTCGACAGCGAGCACATCAACGCCGTGTACAACGCCGAAACCCAGCTCATGGGCCTGGGGGTCGTCGAGGAGACGCCCGAGCGGATCGCGATCCGGTGCTCGGTCGACCCGGAGGACTTCACGCTGGACAACCTCCTCGCCCGCCTGGAGAGTACGGGGTCGACGATGCGCAACGAAGCGGTCAAGTCGTTGGCACACGGGAACCCGGACCTGGCCCAGCGTGCGTTGAACCGCGAGCGGCAGGCGAACAAGATATTCGTGCTCCTCCTGCGACTGATCTTCACGTCCTACCAGAACCCGAACCTGGCGCGCGCTGTGGGCCTCGACGACGGGTTCCCGCTCATCGGCTACCGGTCGATTGCGAAGAACCTGGAGCTGACGGCGGACAAGGCGGAGGACGTCGCCGACATCGCGCTGGAGACAGACGGGCACTCGCTGAACGTCGGCAGCGCCACGATGCGCCAGATCCGCGAGTTCACCGACAAGGTCGACGCGATGTCGGAGCTCGCCGTTCGGGCCGCGGTCGAGCGGGATTACGACCTCGCGATCCGGGTCCGCGAGCAGTTCTCCGGGATCGAGACGCGGGAGGAGGAGATCCTGGACGGTCTGGAGGAACTGACGAACGAGGAGCTGCTGGAGGTCCGAGAGGTCCTCGTCGCGCTCAGACAGACCGCCGAGTACGCCGTCCGGAACGCCGAGATCGCGACCAACCTCGCACTGAACGAGGAGTCCGAGCACACGACGATCCGCGTACCCGACGCGTCGGCCGAACAGTAGACCGCCCGGCCAGTCGGTCGCACACGTCCGTCAACCGCGAGTCGGGGTGCGGACGGGGCGACGTCTCCGTCACGACGAACTCGACGTAATCCGTCATCGGTGGGTGCGGCCCTCGCGATGCGGCACGCTTTCGCCGGCCCCCCAGAACCGGGCATCGCGGAGACCGACTGGACCGCGGACGGGCCCGGCGGAGTATCAGGCCGCCTCGATCGTCTGACCACAGCTCGGACACGACGCGTTCCCGCTCGCACGGTCCATCTCGGAGGCGTCGCCCGTCCAGCCACAGACCGGACACTGAACTGGTTCGGTTCGGGACACGGTAGATCGGGACTCCCCTGACGGAAAAAACCGGTGGCGTCGACGGTTCGTCGGGGCAGGTACGGGAGACGTCTGGCGGGTAGCGGTTCCTCGCGGGGGAAGGCACTCGTCGCGGGAGGGGGTACTCCTCGCGGGGCAGGGAGTTCTTCCAGCGGTCGGTCGTCGGCGACGTCCGCCTCGACGGGCCCGGAACAGGATGAGCGCTGCCGGACTCAAATCGGCATTTGACCGAGCAGAAAGCCCTTTCTGTCGGGCCCCGGCGTGGCAAACGTGAACCGTCACGCCGTCGCACTCGTCGCCGGCTGTCTCGCTCTGTCCGGCTGTCTCGGGGGCCTGGCCTTCGGTTCGACCGGCAGCCAGGACACGCCCGGGTCCGGAAGCCCGACGCTGACCCCGGCCCCGGTCGATCCAGCGCCCACGCCGACGCCGACCCAGGCCCGGACGCCGGAGCCAGCGATCACGCCCGTCACCCCGACGGGCGACCCTGGCCTGAAGGGGCCCCGAACTGATCGCGGAGCCCTCTCCGTCTCCTACGTCGTCACCGGCGAGTCGTTCCCGTCGAACGTCTCCCACGTCTACGTCGATTTCGTGGCGTACGTGACCGAGAAGTCCGACGACGTCGGCCCCTGCATCGGGACGCACTCGCTGTACTCCAACAGGTACGACCCGACGCCGACGCCGCTGCCGACCCCGGCCGGCCGGTGCGAGGCCTTCGACGCCGGCCGGGTCGACGTCGCGAACCTGGCCGGCGCGACGGTCCTCGGTCCGTTCGAGGCAAACGCGACGTACTCGGGGGCCCACGCCCTGTTCGTGAGCGACGTGACTGTCGTCCTCGACGACGGGACCGAAGCCACCGACGTCTACGACACGAACTTCCGCGCTATCGAGGTGTCCGGGCGCCCCGACGGGATGTACGGCGTCTCTTTCAGCGTGACTGACCTGGCCGGGACGAACGCGACCGTCGCGTGGCGCTACGACGTCGACGCCGAACCGTTCGAGCCGGGCGTGAACGCCACGTCGGCCGGGGAAACGGTGGCGAACGGCTCCCTGTGATCCCCGGGAAGTAACTATCCATCTCGGCAGCTGAGTATCCACCCCGCCGTTCGTGCCGACGAGGACGTCACCGCGGTCACACGAGGTCCAGTTCCTCCGCGACGATGTCCCGGAGCTGGTCGGCGAGCGCGGGGTCGACCTGCGCGACCTGTTCGCCGTCGTGGAGCTGTTCGTTGTGTCGCTCGACGGACTCGGCGACGTCGTCCAGGGCGATCCGCGTCTCCGTCCCGCAGTCCGGACAGACCACCGGGACCTCGGGGCTCTCGTCGGATTCGGCCGTCATACCTCGACCTACTGCACAGGCGTTCAAAACCGTCGTGATTTCTGGCGGGGGTTCGACCTGCGCCCGGGGCACGACGCTCCGTGCTGGATGAAACACCCGCTGTAACCTTCTGAAGGCACTTATCCGGCGCGAAGCGATAGCCGGACATGCGCAGGCGAACGTTCCTCGCGACGACCGCGACCGGCCTCGCGGCGCTGGCCGGCTGTCTGGACGGCGGGACAGACGGAACGGACGGCACGACGACCGGCGACCGGCCGAGAGCCGGGTCGGCCCGCACGACGACGAACCGGCCGGGTCGGACCGCGACGAGGAGCGGAGCGTCCCGGTCGCCGGAGACGTCCCCGACTCCGGGTCCGGGACCGGAGACGTCGGCGACTCCCGGCTCGGACACGGGAAGGGGGACGCTGACCGACCCGTCGCCGGTGGGGGACCCCGACGAACCCGCGAGCGTCGAGAGCGCGTGGCCGGCGCCCGCTCACGACGCGGGGTTCACCCACGGCGTTCCGGGGGTTTCCGGGCCGTCGGCCGCCGTCGCCGAACTCTGGGCCGTCGAAGCCGGGGCCCCTGTTTCGACGCCGGTACTGACCGACGGGACGCTCTACGTCGGCGCCGGCGACGGAACCGTGCTGGCGCTCGAAGCGCGAAACGGAACGGAACGCTGGCGCCGGTCGGTCGGGGGCGCTGCGGGCGCACCCTGGGTCCGCGACGGGCGCGTCTACGTCCCCACCGGGGAGGCGATCGCGGTCCTCTCCACGGGTGACGGGAGCGAGCAGTTCCGCGTCGAGACGCCGGAGCGAGCCGACGACGTCTCGTCGTCGGGCGCGCTGGTCCGCGCGGCGGTGCTCGTGGCGCCACACGGGCTGTACTGGGTCGCAAACGAGGACGGCCCGACGCTCGTCGCTACGCCGGTCGAGGGCGGCACCGAACAGTGGCGGACCTCCCTCGGCGACGCCTGGGACCTCCCGGTGTTCGCGAGCGAGGACACCGTGTACGTCTCTAGCGGGACCAGGGACAGTCGCTTCTGGCAATTCGACCCCGAGACGGGCGAGGTCCTCGCGCCGGAACCGCGTTACGGCGCCGACTTCCCGGCCGAGGAGTGCTACGCCGACGGCACCGTCTACGCGGTCGAACCCTTCTTCGGGAGCGTCCGGGCCACTCCCGTGACAGAGGGCGGTGATGGCTGGTCGACGGGCGTTCCGGCGGGCTGCGAGGCCGGCGGCGGTCGCCTGAGCGCCGGCGACGCCCGCGTCTACTACGTCTCGAACGCCGACGACGGACCGGGGCTGACCGCGCTCGCGAAGACCGACGGGTCGAAAGCCTGGACCGCCGAGGTCAACGGAATCGTCATCGGTCGGCCGGTCGTCTCCGGCGCGGGGGTCATCGTTCCGACCGATTCGGCACTTCGCTGTTTCGACCGAACCGACGGAACCGAGGTGTGGACGCGCGAGCGGAGTGTCGGGAACCGACTGGTCGTCGCCGACAACCTCGTCTACGCCGTCGGAGACGGAGCGGTTCGGGCGCTCCGGCCACCCTGAACGGGAGCGAAAAGCGGGAGCGAGGATCGGAGGCGCGGTCGCCGAACCGTCTCGTGGGTCCGCGCGTCTCGACCGCCGCCGGCAATCGCCCGCGGTCGGACGCTCTCATACGGACCGCTGTAAGTCATTACCGGATCGACCGCACGACTACGTGCGGTCGTCCCGGTAAATCGTTACAGCGATCCGTATCAGGCAGGGTCGAACAGCGTCTCGCCGTCGATCATGTGCTCCTCGACCGCGTCGAGGTCGAGCGTCACGCCGAGGCCGGGTTCCTCGGGGATCTCGATGTATCCGTCCTCGATGACCGTCTCCTCGACGAGGTCTCCCCACCATCCCAGCTCGTAGGAGTGGTACTCGACGGCCAGCGAGTTGGGGATCGCGGCGCCGACGTGGGCGCTGCCCATCGTCCCGACCGGCGAGGCGACGTTGTGCATCGCCACCGGGACGTAGTACTGGTTGGCGACGTCGGCGATCTTGCGGGTCTCGCGCATCCCGCCGACCTTCGGCATGTCCGGCGCAACGATGTCGACGGCCTGCCGCTCGATGAGTCGCCGAAGTTCGGTCACTCGGTAGCGGTTCTCGCCGACGGTGATTGGCGTGAGCGTCGACTTGGTGACCTCCTCTTGAACGTCGAGGTTCTCCGGGGGGACCGGGTCCTCAAGCCACCAGACATCGTGCTCTTCGATGGCGGCCGCGAGCCGCTTCGCGCTGCCGCCAGAGAACGTCCAGTGGCAGTCGAAGGCGACGTCCGCACGGTCGCGCACCCGCTCAGTCACCCGCTCGACGATTTCGGCCTTGTGCCGAATCTCGCCGGGTCGTAGATGACGGTTGGCGCGGTCCTTCTCGTGGCCGCTGGGCACGTCGAGGTCGAACTTCAGGGCGTCGTAGCCCAGGTCCTCGACGACGCGCTCGGCCTCGTCGGCGCAGGCCTCGGGGTCGGCCTCCGCCTCGGTGTGGCAGTCGCAGTAGACGCGCATCTCGTCGCGGTACTTCCCGCCGAGCAACTGGTAGGCCGGCAACTCCAGTATCTTGCCGGCGAGGTCGTGGAGCGCGACGTCGATCCCGGCGATGGCGGAGACGACCGACCCCTCGATCGACCCCTCCCCCGACATCTTCTGGATCAGGTGCTCGTACAGGCGGTCGACGTCGAGCGGGTTCTCGCCGACGACAAACGGCGTCATCCGCTCGATGATCTCCGGGATGCCGGCGCCCCAGTAGGCTTCGCCGTCCCCGACGATCCCCGCGTCGGTGTACACGCGGACCAGGTTCCACGGGAAGTTGCCGTCCACCACGGTACACTGAACGTCCGTGATCTCGACGTCGCGGCCGCCGCCCCGTTTGGCCGTGAGGCCCATCGTCTCGGCGGAGAGGTCCCGCATCGTGTACTCGGCGTTCGGGTCGCGGAGGTTTCTGTAGTCGCGGCTCATAACGGGTGCTACTCCACGCCGGCACAAAAGGATGCGGAGACCCGGCATTCGACCGAGTGCGTCCTCGAAACCCGACTCGGAGAAACGACCGGCGGGCCGAACTGGCGAACGGCCGGTCACCCAGCTCGGACGTCCGCCGGAGCGTCGATGGTTTGGGGGTCGACGTCGGCGTTCTCTTCGAGTTCCCGCATGCGTTCGACGAGCGCCAGGTACTCGTCGCTGCGTTCGAGTTCTGTGTCGGTCCTGTCCGCGCGGAGCGTCGCCACCTTCGAGGCGAGCGCCAGGTACTCCCTGACCGCCGCCCGCCGGTTCAGCCGGTCGACCGTCTCCGCGACGACCGACTCGAGTTCCTCGCCGTCGACCGGCTTGACGAGGTAGTCGTCGAACCCCATGTCGACGATGTCGAACCCGGGGTCGACGGCGGTCACCATTACGACGCCGCAGCTCAGGTCTCGCTCGCGGACCGTGTCGAGCACTTCCCGGCCCGAGAGTCCGTGCATCCGTCGGTCCAGCAAGACGACGTCGACGTCGTCGGACACCACCTCCAGCGCCGACTCGCCGCTGTACGCAGTCAGGACGTCGTACGTCCTGGCCAGCTGGTTCGCGTAGACGTCCGCCACCGCTTCGTCGTCGTCGACGACCAGCACCGTCGGCGTCCCGCCCGAATCCATACGTCTCACTCGACGGGTTTCGGCTTTACGCCTTTATGCGGATTTCCGACATGTGTCGGCGGAACGGAGCCCCGTCACCGGGACCACTCGTTCCGGCACGACCCGTCGCAAAAGTGGACGGTCCGGACCTCGTCCGCCTCGATCCAGCTGACGACGCGGTGGTCGGGGTCCTCGACCAGCGGCGTCCCGCAGACTTCACACGCCGGCGCGTCGTCCTCGGAGACGTCTTCCCCCAGGTCCGACGTTGGATCGACCATCGTACCTACCGTGTACGGGCTGCTACTTAAGAGCCCCGCGATCACCCCCGATCGTGGGGGCGTATTCGTTTACCGGGTCGGTGCCGCGGGCACGGGGTCGCTCCACGGTTACGGAGTCACTCCGCGGCCATGGGATCGCTCCGCGGCCATGGGATCGCTCCGCGGCGACCGGCGGTCAGCGGTCCCGGGTCACGGACTCCCCGGGTTCCGTCGTCGCGCCGGCCGAGAGCCTGACGCCGGCGTCGAGGCTCGCGTTGATGCCGGTCTTGGCACCCGGTCCCGCGACGACGCCGAACTTGCGTCGCCCGGTCGAGACGCGCTCGCCCTTGACGGTGAACCTGACGTCGGCGCCGTCGTGACGGAGGTTTGCCACTTTCGTTCCCGCGCCGAAGTTCACGTCCGTCCCGAGGACGCTGTCGCCGACGTACGAGAGGTGCGGGACGTTCGTCCCCGCCATGACGACGCTGTTTTTGATCTCGACGCCGTTGCCGACGTGGGCGTCCTCGCCGAGCAGCGTCGCGCCCCTGACGTAGGCGTTCGGACCGAGTTCTGCCCCCTCCCGGACCAGCGCGGGCCCCTCGACGACGACGCCCGCGTCGACCGTCGCCCCCGACTCGACGACGACGGTCCCCCGGAGGTCCGCGTCGGGGTGGACCTCGCCGTCGATCCGCCGGTCGAGTTCCCCGAGTTTCCACTCGTTGGCTTCGAGCAGCTCCCAGGGCCGGCCACAGCCCAGCCAGCGGTCGACCTCGACGGTGTCGACCGCCCGCTCGTCGATGACGCGGGCGAACACGTCCGTGAGTTCGTGTTCGCCCCGGTCGCTCAGCGGGACGTCGAGCCAGTCGCGCGCGGCCGCCGGGAACACGTACGCCCCGACGTTGACCATGTCGGTCGGCGGGTCGGCCGGCTTCTCGACGATGCCCGTCACGCCACCACCGTCGAGTTCGAATACGCCGTAGCTCGTCGGGTCGTCGGCCCGGTAGGTGCCGACGACGGGACCCTGTTGGCCCGCCGAGAGCATGGTCGCGACGCTCTCGCCGTCGTAGAGGTCGTCGCCGTTGAAGACGGCGAACGGACCGTCGAGGTGTTTGCGCGCGCACTCGACCGCGTGAGCGGTCCCGAGCTGCTCGCCCTGTTCGGCGTAGCTGACGGGGACACCGCGGTAGGTCTCGCCGAAGTACTCCCGGACCGCGTCGCCCTCGTACCCGACGACGATGACCAGTTCGTCCGCGCCGCCGTCGACGACGGCGTCGGCCGTGTGGGCCACGAGCGGCCTGTCGGCGACCGGCAACATCGGTTTCGGCGTCGACGCCGTCAGCGGCCGCATCCGGGTCCCCTCGCCGGCCGCGAGCAGCACTGCTTGCATGTCTCACCCGTCCGATCCCCCTGCCCAAAGACCTACCGCTGTCTCCCGTTGCCGGCCGACCCGGCCCCCCATGCTGTATGTGTACACGACACATACTTGTGGGTGGGCCGCGTACCGGGGATAAGCCGGAACGCGCCGCTGGCAGAGGTGCCGTGTGGCCGTTCCGAGACTCACTCAGGAGGTCGACGATCCAATGCCCGACGGCAATCCGCGACGCCGGACCGACGGCGGACAGGAGGAACTCCCGGACGACGTGGTCGCGGACCTCCTCGCGGTCGATCGGTGCCGGCTGATGCTGGACTGTCTCTCCGAGCGCGAGGAGCCGATGGCGATCGATGACCTGGCGAGCGCCGTCGCTGCGCGGGAACTGGGGACCAGACCCGACCGGGTCGACGAGGAGACCGTCGAGCGGGTGCGCGACGACCTCTTCCAGCGACACCTGCCGAAACTGACGCCGACCGGGATCGTCGCCTACGACTCGCTGCTCGGGACGGTCGCGCTCGACACCGCGGACGAGCGGGTCCTGTCGGCGCTCGGCGACGACTCGCCGTGACCACGCGCGTTCGACGCGTTCCGGAACGAAACACCCAAGACCGGCACGGACCGACACCCGAGAGTGACGAACACGCAGGTCACGCACATCCAGATCGACAACTACGGCCCGTGGACGG
>JBDGST010000167.1:27966-32427 GCA_042217365.1 Haloarculaceae archaeon | reverse complement strand
AGGGCGACGAGGAGCTCCAGCAGACCGCCATCCGCGAAGTGAAAGAGGAGGCCGGGATCGGCGACTTCCGGCTCATCGATGGCTTCCGCGAGGACTACGACTACGTGTTCGAAGCCGACGGCAAGACGATCCACAAGACGGTCCACCTGTTCATCGCTCGGTCGTTCGAAGCGTCCGCAGAACTGTCCCACGAGCACCGCGACCTGCAGTGGCGCGACTACGAACAGGCCGTGAACACCGTCACCCAGGACGGCCCGCGGGAGATCCTGGAGGAGGCCCACGACTTCCTCGACGAGAAGCTGGGCGAGGACGAGGCCGCTGAGTGACCGGCCGGTGCGGTCTCCCCCGGGAGGCGCCCGCGGTCTAGTGCTGTGGGACGTGACGAGCCCACTGTATCTATACCGACAGTGCCGGTACTACCAGACATGATGAAGTCGGCAGGACGGGACCGACCGGTCCTGATGGCGTCGCCGGACCGGGACCGACCGTGTGTGGCGCCGGCCGCCCGACAAGGGTGGGGGGAGCTGTGAGTTCCGAGTTCGTATTCGAGCTGGGGGTCTGTGCGTGGGCCGAACGCAACTGGCCGCCCGACGGCCGGGCGAGGACGAGCGAGGCGGCCGGGCGAGCGGACGGTCCCGCGGTCGTGGTCGCCCGTCAACTCGGCACGAAGCGGCGCCGGTGGGACACCGTCGTCGTCGAGTGCGACCCCGACGCGCTGGAGCGGCGGGCCGATTTCGGCGCCCGCGAACTCGACTCGGACCTGCTGCACGTCGTCCGGAACGCGCCCGCCGAATGGGCGTGGTACCGCGACGCGCTGCCGGACCCCGGGTACCCCTGGCGGTACGTCCGGGCGGCCGTCCACCGCGCGGCCGACCGGGGGCTGGTCGAGCGCCGCCGCGGCTCGAACGGCCGGGTCGAACTCCGGCGGAAGCAGCCCTACCCCGACTGGGTCGAGCGGGTCGTCGCCGTCGAGAACAAGCCCGACCTCGACGCGAGCGCCGCCAGGGACCTCGCGGCCCAGGTCGACCTCGACGTCGCGCTGGCTCTCGCCGACGAAGTGTGGGTGGCGACCGCCGCGACCGGTGGCGCCGTCGAGCCCGCACTCCTCGAAGACGTGCCCGTCGAGGCGGGAATCCTGACCGTTGACGGCGGCGACGCCTCGGTCGCCTGGCACCCCCGGGCGCTCGCGGTCGACGAACCGGGCACTCGGATCCTCGACCGGCCCGAGGGGGACGGACGCGACGCGTCCGCGGCCCGGTTCGAGTACGTCGACCCGGAGTGGAAACGGGACAAACGGCTCGAAATCGCCGAGCGCGCCTACGGCCGGGGCTGGCGCTCGTACGCCGACTCGATGCGACCGGACTGCCGGCACTTCGAGTTGAGCGCCGCGGAAAGCGGATTTCTCCCCCGCTGCGCCGCGAAGGGACGCCGCCAGACCGCGGCCGAGTGCTCGGGCTCCTGCCCCGAGTTCGAGCCCGAACCGCCCGCCTGGCGAACCCGCGGGTGGCCCATCGACGGCGGCCCCGGAGCCGGGATCAAGAGACTCCTGGACTGCCAGCGGCGGCGACACAGACCGGGACTCCCCGATCGTGAGGGGTGAGAGACAGCGCGTGCGTCGCCGCTGGCGTCCCGTCGGTGCGGTCAGTTCTCGGCCGTCTCGACGTCGAGGTTCTCCCCGGGGACCGCGAGGCGATAGGTCGGGACGGTCCGCTGGACCCGCTCGACGACCCCTTTCTCGCTGAGCGAGCGGAGGTCGCTGCGGACCTCGTCGACGGCGGGGTCGCGCCCCTCGTCGCGGACCGCGTGAAGCGTCGCCACGACGCTCTGTGGCTCCTCTTCCGGGCCGGGAAGCACCGACAGGACGTCGGCCTGGAGCGACGAGACGGTCACCGCCGGCTGGTCGTCGCCGCCGTCGGCCCCGACGAGTGCGGCTGCCTCGGGCGTCGCGCAGATGAGGCTGTCCTCGTCGCGGTAGTAGTAGTCTTTCAGCTCGGACTCGAGATACGAGTGGACCTCACTGCCGCTGTCCATGTCCCACTGGGACTGGAGTTCGGCGTTCTTCGTCGGTTGCAGCGCGACGACGTCCGCGAGGCGGTCGCGGGCCTCCTCCGAGAGCGTCATTCGTCCGGGTTACGGTCACCCGGGTATAAGCGCGTTCTGGACTCGGTCCAGGCACCGTCGCCGGGAACTCGGCGGGCGCCGAACTCGCCGTTCGAGGCCCGAAACGCGAAGACCCGGCGGGCTTAGGGACCGCGTATCGTTCCGTACCACGCCAATACTTTACGTGTCGAGAGCGTTAGGTGGAGGGCATGGAATCGATCGAGCGAACACCCCGGCAGGTCGTCGACAAGGCGTACGCATACGTGACCCGCCGGGCACCCCACCGACTCCTGGTGTTCGAACACCCCCACTCGGACCGGGGCTTCCGGGCTCCGAAGGGGACCATCGAGCCCGACGAGTGTCCCACTGCGGCCGTCAAGCGCGAGCTCCACGAGGAGAGCGGCCTCGTCGCGACGGACGCGGACCACGTCGTCACCGACGAGTGGGATCACCCGCGGAAACCCAAGACCTACCGGCGCCACTTCTTCCACGTCACGCCGGCGACAGTTCGTGACCAGTGGGTCCACGAGGCCGCCGACGAGGGTTCCCAGACCGGGCTCCCGTTCCGGTACTTCTGGACGCCGATCGCCGACCCGGTCCCGCTCGACGCCGAGATGGACGACTACCTCCCGCACCTCCGGACGGACTGATCGAGTGGGCGCTCGTCCGGTCACGCGTCGGGCGGCTCGGCACCGCGAACCGCCAGGGTTATTCGCCCGGACCGTCAAGGACAGCGCCGGTATGGACGACCTCCGAACCGGTCTCTCGTACGGTGACGTGTTGTTGGTCCCGAAGCGGTCGCCCGTGGACAGCCGGAACGACGTGGACCTCTCCACGCGGCTGACGCCGGGCGTCCGCCTGGAGACTCCGCTTCTGTCGGCGCCGATGGACACCGTCACGGGGGCCGACACCGCACTCGCTCTCTCGCGAGCGGGCGGCTTCGGCACGATCCACCGGTTCATGACCGTCGACGAACAGGCAGCCGCGGTCGAGCGCGTCGCCGGGGCGGGCGAGCAGGTCGGCGCCGCGGTCGGCATCGCCGAGGACACCGTCACGCGGACCGCCGCGGTACTCGACGCCGGGGCGGACTGCGTGATGGTCGACGTCGCCCACGGCCACCTGGAGCGGTGCCTCGACACCGTCGAACGGCTCCGGGCGGAGTTCGGCGACGTCGACCTCGTGGTCGGGAACGTCGCCACGGCCGAGGGGGTGGCCGACCTCTACCACGCCGGCGCTGACGCGGTGAAAGTCGGGATCGGACCCGGCTCTCACTGCACGACCCGCCGGGTCGCCGGAACGGGCGTCCCGCAACTGACCGCGATCGACGACTGCGCCGAGCGGGCCCGCGAGTACGACGTCCCCGTGATCGCCGACGGGGGCATCCGGTCCTCCGGCGACGCCGTCAAAGCGCTGATGGCAGGCGCCGACACGGTGATGATGGGCAGCCTCTTCGCCGGGACGGAGGAGGCCCCGCCCGAGGTCGTCGAGATAGACGGCGAACCCTACAAGCGCTCGCGGGGCATGGCCACCACGGCGGCCAACGAGGCGCGCTCGGACAAGGACGCCGAGGAGGCAGTCGCCGGCGCGGACGAGGGCGTCGAGGGCTTCACCAGGTACAAGGGCCCGATCGCCGACGTCGCCGCGGAGTTCGCCGCCGGTATCCGGTCGGGCCTCTCGTACTGCGGCGGCCACACCATCGGGGCGGCCCGCGAGAACGCCGAGTTCATCCGCGTCGAACAGGCCGCCAAGGACCGCGAGGGCGCACACGGCGACCACGACTGGGAGACCGTCACCGTCGACGACTGACTCCGCGGTCGGAGCGTTTCGGAGCACCGGTCGCCCGGGATCTGATCTGCCCCCGCTGCTCCCCGGCCCCGACTGTAGCTGTTTTCCGGGTGACGGACGTACGCACGACCATGAGCGTCGACGCGGACGGCGACCGGGACGGCGAGATGACGCTCGCGTTCGCGCTCGCCGCGATCCGGGAGTTCGAGGACCCCGTTTCGGTGTTCGAGGAGGCCCGCGAGTGGAGTCGGTACGTCGGGGTCGTCGGGAACGACGCCGACGCCGTCTCGTCGTTCGTCGCCGACCACGACCTCCGCCAGGACTTCGACCTGGGGGACCGGGACGTCTGGCTCGCGATGGAGGGGATCCGCGAGTCGAGCGACGCGCCGCGGCACGTCTTCGTCGGAACGACGCCCGAGCATCGCCGCCTGGCCGACGCCACCGGCTGGGAGTACCGCCGCCCGCGCGACGTCGCCGAGGCGGCCGGGTGGTCGCTCGGGCCCGGAGAACAGGCCGGGACCGGTCTCGCAGGCCGGCTCCGGTCGTGGATATCGGAGGTCCTCGGCCGCCGCCGGG
>JBDGST010000167.1:0-27866 GCA_042217365.1 Haloarculaceae archaeon | reverse complement strand
ACGGGTAGCGTCAGCTACCGTCGAGCCGTTCGGCTGCGGGGACGGGTAGCGTCAGCTACCGTCGAGCCGTTCGGCTGCGGGGACGGGTAGCGTCAGTTACCGTCGAGCCGTTCGGCCGCGCGGGAACAGCGGTCGATCCACTCCCGCTCGTACGTCTCCGGCGAGAGCACTCGCCCCTCGAAGTCGGGGACGCGTTCCACGCCCGCCTCGTCGCACCACTGGAGACACTCCCGGTACAGCGCCGTGTCGTACTCCTCGGTCAGCCCCTCGTCGTAGGACACTGTCACGCGGTCGGCGCCGGTGAGATACGCCACGAACGCCCGGGTGTGCCCGTCGGTCAGGTACAGGTCGCCGTCGAACTCGTAGACCGGGAGCGGTCCGAACTCCGTTTCCGGGCCGAACCGCCCCAGCACGCTCGATAGCTTCTCGGCGTTCAGGTAGAGCTGGCTCGACCTGAGGTCCGTGACTGGGAGGGCGTCGGGTATCATCCGTCTGGTCAGTTCGCGGTCGAGACGATCTTCACTACGTCGCCCTCGTCGAGTTCGTGGTCCTCACTGATCCGGCGGTTCTCGCGGGCGTCGACCGCGTGGAGGTAGCCCTCGCCGATATCGGAGTGGACGGCGTAGGCCAGGTCCGTCGGCGTCGACCCGTCGGGGAGCAGGTGCGCGTCGGGGAGGACGTTGCCCTGGCCGTCGGTCCAGTGGGTCTCGTCCTGGACGGGATAGGCGGTGAAGTGGTCGAGCACGTCGTATACGGCCCTGTTCAGCGCGGCCTGGACGCCCGTGCCGCCGTGTTCGGCCATCACGTCGCGGATCTGTTCGAGCCCCTCGCGCTGCTGGTCGCTCACGTCGCCGACGACGTCGAAGTCCGGGTCGCCGGGGTCGTAGTCGACGGCGCCCGCGTCGGCGGCCCGCCGGAGCGCGAGTTCGCCGTCCGCCGTGGCCGGGACCGTCGCCTCGTTGCGCTCCTTGAGCGCCTGGACGTTCTCGGGCGGTGCGGCGTCTGCCTTGTTCGCGACGACGACGATGGGCTTGGTCCGCTCGCGGATGTCGCCCGCAAGCGCCTCGCGGTGGTCGTCGGTCCACTGGATCGGGTCCTCGGGGTACTCCAGGTCCCGCAGGGCGCGGGCGACGTCGAGTTCAGTCGCGCCGATCCCGGTGAGCATCTCGGTGAGCGCCTCGTCGACGTCGAAGTCAGGCGAGCGGGACTGTCGCTCTATCGATTCCCAGTTGCTATCGACGATGCCCGCAAGCCAGAGGTCCATCTCCTCCTCGACGAACGCGAGGTCCTCGACCGGGTCGTGCTCGCCCACCCCGACCGGCTCGCCCTCCTCGTCGGTCGCGCCGGCCGCGTCGACGACGTGCAGGATGACGTCCGCGTTCGTGAGTTCGTCGAGGAACTGGTTGCCCAGACCGCGGCCCTCGTGCGCGCCCGGCACCAGTCCCGCGACGTCGAGCAATTCGACGGGGACGTAGCGCTTCCCGTCTCGGCAGTGCTCGCCCCCGCACCGCTCGTCCAAGTCCAGGCATGGACACTCCGTCCGGACGTGGGTCACCCCCCGGTTGGCGTCGATCGTCGTGAACGGGTAGTTGGCCACGTCCACGTCCGCCATCGTCGCCGCCCGGTAGAAAGTGGACTTGCCGGCGTTCGGTTTGCCGGCGAGCGCGATAGAGAGCATACCGCCGCTACTCGCGTCCCCGGGAAGCGCCTTTCGGTGCGGCGGCCGGGCGCCGGGTCCCCGGCCCCGGTCGGAATCGTCTCCACACGCGGAAAAACGAGTCCCGCGACGCTCACTCGGCGTCTGGGATGAGTTCGGCGTCCTCGTCGTGCCCGTTGTCCGGTCGGCCGTCCGTCCCCATCATCGGGACGTACCCGTCCAACGACGCCTCGACCTCTTCCCGGCTCTCGGCCGTCAGTTCCGGTTCGGCCTCTTCCCGGCTCTCGGCCGTCAGTTCCGGTTCGGCCTCGATGGGACCGGTCTCGTCATCTGCCGACTCGCCGTCTGCGTCCGTCTCCACTTCGTCGGACTCCGCATCGCTGTCCGCTTCTCCCTCTTCCGACGGCGCTTCGCTCTCCGTCTCCCCCATGTCCACGCCGTCTTCGCTCGCGTTCGCCACGTCGTCCGGGTCGCTCTCCGCGCGCGGTTCGGGGCCGAGCGCGTCCCGGACCTGCGTGAGTTCGCCGCTGACGCGGATGGTTCCCTCGACGACGGCGCCCTCGTGGAGTTCGACGTCTTCCGCGGAGACGTCGCCCCAGACGTGGGCGCCTTTCGCCACGCGAACGTCGCCGCTCCGGGTCGTCACGTCGCCTTTGATCTCGGTGTCCTCGCCGACCGTCACGTCGTCCCTGGCGCGGAGACTACCGAAGACAACCGTGTCCTCGCCGATAGAGACCGACTCGGCGCGGAGGTTGCCGTGCAGCCGGCAGTCGTCGCCGACGGTGGCCGGCGTCGAGACGCGCCAGGCGTCGTCGCTGACGTGCGCGCCCCGCGGGACGACGACCGGCTGGGCCTCGCCGTCCTCGGCCTCGACGAGGGTCGACGCCAGTTCCTCGGCGGCCTCCTCCTCGCCGACCCGGAGCAAGTGCGAGAGGTACACCACGAGGAAGACGATGGTCGGCATCGGGTTCCGGATGACGATGTGGCCGCTGGCCTCGAAGTCCTCCTCGATCTCGACGTCGTCGCCGATGTCGACGTTCCCGGCGACCTTGAGTTCGCCGCCGACCGTGACGCGCTCGCCGAGGTAGGCGTCGCCGCCGACCAGCACGTCCGCCTCGACCTCGCTCCACATGTCCAGCCGACAGTCGCCCTCGGCCTCGATGTGGCCGCCGAAGGTGACGCGCTCGCCGGCCATCACGTCGTCGCCGCGGACGCCGAACTCGACGGTGCTCTGCCCCCCGACGACGACGTCGCCGCCCGTCACCAGGTCGTGCTCCTCGACCGTGGTCCCGTCGGGGATCGCGAGTTCGTCGAGCGGGTCCGAGCGGATCGACACACTAACGTAACCTGTTTCGGGCGTAATAAAGCCTCACGCCGCGCACGACGGGCGTCTGACGGGCGTCTGACCCCGGCCTCGTTACGGTCGGACCGCGCGGCGTGACGTCTCTGTTCCCCGGTCTCACGGGGGCGTCGCGCTCTTCCGGCTTGCCGTCCGTGGGCCGCTCCCCAACACCTCCAGATATTTATGCGGCAACCGCATACCCGGGCACATGACGGTACTTTCCTTCGACGAGCAGGGGGTCGACGTCGTCTACGAGGGCCACGACTTCCGTCTGGAAAAGTCGCTCATCGAGGACGCGATCCAGAAACCGTACCCCGACGTCACCGACCACGAGGTGCTCCAGATGGTCGAGGAGGACCCCGCTCTCTCCGGCGAACCCAGGCGCGTGGGCGACATCGTGAACTGACAGGGGCCGTCGTAGCTGACCGGCGGTCCGACGGCCGTCGACCGGCAGGGCCTCGGATTCACTCCGCGGCGTCGGTTTCGAGGCGGGTCTTCACGTTCGAGAGCGTCGTGGCCAGTTCGCGCTCGTTGTAGCGGCGGACGAACGGCTCCGCGGCGATCGAGAGGACCCGGCCCGGGATCTCGTACCGCGCGGTGTAGGTGAGTTCCGTCCCGTTCCCCGCGGGTTCGAACGAAAACTCTATCTCGCCGCTGAGCGCGCCGCGCAGTTCGAAAATCATCCGCTCGTTCTCCTCGTGGACGGTCTCGTCGAGTTCGCCGTCGAGCGACACGCCGACCATGTTGAACGTGTACTCCAGCCGCTTGCCCCCGTTGTCCTTCCGCTCGACGTTTCTCACGTCCGCCAGGCTCGGCGTCACCATCGCGTGGTTCGCCGGGTCGTCCATGAACTCGAAGACCCGATCGACCGGTTCGTCGACGTGTATCGACTCGGTGACCATGACCATGCGCGAAACTACACCCCCCGCCGACTTACCGTCTGTGGCCCCGGGAACTTCGACTCGATACCGTGTCGTTGTGGCTCCGGAACTCTCGTTCAACGTAGCTCCGGAACTCTCGCTCAAACCAGTCCCGCGTACGCGAGAAACGGGAGTACGAAAAGCAGGAGGAAGAACCCGGCGAGGATCAGCCCGTAGCCGACGGCCGTCCCGGCCATCGTAACCCAGGCCGGATGGTCGAACTGTTCGAACCCGTCCATACACTTGCATATAGCGCGACGCCCTTAGCGGTTGCCCCGGACGACTCGGGTCGAATTCGAAACTTCGACGATGGGGCGGAGAATACCACCATATGCAGAGGTGTATGGAAATATAATCATTAAATTCGACCGAATATAGCCGAATTTACCAAAATATCTTCCTGAGTCACATCATAGTGGGGTCGTATTCTCTCTTTTTCTCGCATACCCCATCAAAATGTTCACAAAACTACTACAAATGAAACTACTCTCTCAATTTCGAAGGCATTCTCGGAATATTCGGGAGCGTATCGGACTGGCTTCGAAATCGAAGGGGGAAAGACTTGGTCCAGTTACGGGCGAGAAACGTCTGGTTCGACCACCGGACAGTGAGAGCGGTGGAGCCCCCGATTAATCAGAACCCGAACAGTTCCTTCGGCCGGTCGTAGGCGACGTGTTCGACGAGCGAGCGGGCCTCGCTCTCGGGCATTCGGCCGCGCTCGACCATGTCGCCGACGGCGTTAGCGAGGCTGCGCCGGAACATCTCGAAGCGCGACCCGTAGGAGACGAGCTTGCGGGAGTCGCTGACCATGCCGGCGTAGTTTGCCAGCAGGTCGACCGTGCCGACGTACTCGAGCTGGTCTTCCATCCCGACCGGGCTGTCGTTGAACCACCAGGCCGCGCCGACGCTGACGTTGGGGAACGCCCGGGCGATGGTAGCCACCGTCGGGTAGTGGGTCGGGTCGACCACGTAGAGGACGACTTCGAGGTCGCCGTCGAACGTGTTCAGGAAGTACTCCAGGTTGTCGACCAGTTCGACGTCCTGGGTCGAGATGTCGCCCCCGGTGTCGGGACCGAGTTCGTCGTAGAGCTGCCAGCGGTAGTCGCGAACGGCGCCGACGTGAAGCTGGGTCACCCAGTCGGTCTCGCGGTTCCACTCGCCGACGCGTTCGAGCACGAACGCCCGGAAGTCCCGCACTTCGTCGGGGTCGAGGTTCCCGCCGGCGTAGGCTTTCTCGAAGATCCGGGCGGCCCGGTCCTCGCTGACGGCCCGCGAGATCGGTTCCTCGATCCCGAGGTCGCTCGCGACGCAACCGTGCTCGTCGAAGTAGTCGTGGCTGTCTTCGAGCGCGGCGAGAAAGCCCTGGAGGTCGGACGTGTCGATGCCCCGGGCCGCTTCGAGTTCGGTCACGAAGTCGAGCCAGCCGTCCTCGTCGATCTTCATCGCCCGGTCGGGGCGCCAGGTGGGCTTGACCTCGACGCCGTCGAGTTCTTCGGCCGCACGCTCGTGGGTCGTCAGGTCGTCCGTCGGGTCGTCCGTGCTGCACATCACCTCGACGTTCATGTCGTCGAGCACCGCCTGCGGTCGCATCTCGGGTTCGTCCAGTTTGGCCTTCGTCTCCTCCCAGATCTCGTCGGCAGTCTCCGGCGCGATCCGCTCGTCGATGCCGAACCGGCGCTGGAGGTCGAGGTGAACCCACTCGTAGGTCGGGTTGCCGACGAACTCGGGGAACACCTCGGCGAGCGCCTCCCACTTCTCCCGGTTCGAGGCGTCGCCGGTGATCTTCTCTTCGGGAACGCCCCGCTTGCGCATCAGTTCCCAGACGTAGTGGTCGGTCGCGCCCTGGACCTCCCAGATGTCCGACCAGCCCCCGTTCTCGACGACCTCTTCGAGGTCGACGTGGCTGTGCGGGTCCAGGATCGGCTCGTCGGCGATCGCGTCGTACAGGTCGACCGCGGTCTCGGATTCGAGCAGGTACTCGTCGTCAAGGAATCCCATGTCCGCTAGTGCGGCGAATCGCCCAATTAATCTTTCCGTTGCCCGGGTCGCCTTCCGGAACCGGTGTCGCTCGACTGCGGGAAGAGCCCCGTCCAGTGTCACTCGACGTCGGCGCGGATCTCGGTCGGCGTCACTCGAACACGAGGGGCCCGCTCTACCGTCTCCCGACCGCGAGACGAGCGCGCTCCGGCGCCTTCCGACTGGCGATTGGTGCAACCGGCCGAACAGAACTCTTAAGACGAGTTGCGGAGAATTCCGGTGTATGTCGGAACAGACGATCCAGCGGACGCTACCGGACGGTATGACTGTCTACGAGCGGTCGGTTCGCTCGGACGGGGACACGACGTTCGCCCTGGTGAACGACGAGAACAGCGAGCGGCGGCTCTACGTCGAGGGGCCGGCCGAAGCCGACTTCGAGGGCGGCACCGCGGCGGGCGACGGGCAGGTGGCCCCGCTCACCTACGAGAACGCGACGGCGCTGGCCGAGGTGTTCCCCTGGCTCGAACCGACGACAGCGGGCCTGGAGTCAGCGTTCGGGTTCGGCGACCGGATCGGGCTCGCTACCCCGGGTCACGTCCGGGCCGTCCGCGACACCGACCTCGTGCCCGTGCTGGCCCAGCAGTCGATCCGCGAGATGGAGCGGACGAACCGTTCGCCCGAAGACGTCATGACGACGGCCGTCTTCGGCGTCTTCCAGGAGGGCTACGAGGACGGCTTCGTCGCGGACGCCGACCACCTGATGGCGCGGGAGGACGTCGAAGAGACGGCCGACGTCGGGTTCACGATGTTCACCTGCGACCCGAGCGAGCACGTCGTCGCCGACGCCGACCACATGGACGAGTCGGAGGTCGAGGACGCCTTCGAAGCGATCGACGACGCCGACGCCATCCTCGACCGGTACGACGGCGAGACCTTCGAGGCCGAGGCCAACGACTACACCTGGGAGGACGCCTTCTCGACTATCGAACTCAAGCGGGCCGCGGTGAAGTACTACGAGGCAATCGAGTTCGCCGACGACATGTACGGCTGGGTCGAGGAAGCCGTCGACGGCGACTTCGACTTCGAGGTGTCGGTCGACGAGACCGAGACGCCGACGACCCACCTCGAACACGCGTTCATCGCGAGCGAACTCGACCGCCGCGGCATCGAGGCGACGAGCGTGGCCCCCCGCTTCGTCGGCTCCCTGGAGAAGGGCATCGACTACATCGGCGACCTGGACGAGTTCGAGGAGAGTCTGAAGGCCCACGTCGCCATCGCCGAAACCTACGGCCCCTACCGGCTGTCCCTGCACTCGGGGTCCGACAAGTTCAGCATCTACCCGTACTTCGACGAGTACGCCAGCGACTACCAGCACGTCAAGACCGCCGGCACCAGCTACCTCGAGGCCGTCCGCGTCGTCGCCGAGGAGGAGCCCGACCTCTACCGAGAGATCCACGAGTTCGCCCTCGAACGGTTCGACGAGGACAAGAAGACCTACCACGTGAACACTGACCTCTCGAAGGTGCCGGACGTAGACGAACTCGGCGACGACGAACTCGGTCGGGTGCTCGACCAGGACGACGGCCGCCAGCTGTTGCACATCACCTACGGCTCGGTCCTCTCGGCGACCGACGAGGACGGCGCATTCCGCTTCAAGGACGACTTCATGGCGGCGCTACGCGAGCACGAGGACGAACACTACGCCTTCCTCGAGGACCACCTCGGCCACCACGTCGACCTGCTGACCGGCGAGATCGAGGAGTAACGCCGCCGAACCGTTTCTCGTTCGCGTTCCTCCGTTCGCTACCCCGATTCCCGTTCGCTCGTCGGCGGGCCCGGTTCAGAAGCGACGCGACGCCGGTCCCCAGCCGACGCCCCTACCGCCCGAACCCGTCGAGGTCGGGGTACAGTTCGGTCAGTTCGACGGGCTCGCCCCGGCGGCCGGACTCGTAGGCGGCCATCGTGACCGCGGTCGCCCAGAGGGCGTCGCGTGCGGTCGAGGGGGGCGGGCCGCCGGTTTCGACGGTTTCGACGAACGCCTCGGCCTTGCCCGGGACGCCGCCGCGGTACGGGTCGTGTTCGGTCCCGTCGACGTCGATCGTGTAGGAGGTCCGGTCGTTCCACTCGCGTCCCTCGACGTAGAGCGCGCCCTCGTCGTCCCAGACGTGGATCTGTTCCCGCGCACGCGGGACGACGCCGGTGTCGGTGACGGTGGCGGTCGTCCCGTCCGCGAACCGGATCCTGAGCGAGGACTGCGTATCGATGAC
Organism: Haloarculaceae archaeon; assembly: GCA_042217365.1. GTDB lineage: Archaea > Halobacteriota > Halobacteria > Halobacteriales > Haloarculaceae > JBDGST01. The sequence goes on along the minus strand of JBDGST010000167.1, from coordinate 19,703 downwards.
GAGGTCGTCGTCGACGAACTCGACCTCGGCGTCGACGCGGGTCGGGGTGAGACCCGTCATCCAGAGTATCGCCTCGATGACGTGGATCCCGACGTTCAGGAGGTGGCCGCCGCCGCTGAGTTCGGGGTCCATGCGCCAGTCGTCCATCTCCGCGAAGTACTCGCGCCAGTCGTGGGTGAGTTCGCCGGTGATGAACGTCGGCTCGGCGTCGCCGAGCGCCCACCGCTCGCGGCCCGCGGCGAACGCCGGGTTCAGGTGGCGCTGGTAGCCCAGCATCACGACGCGGTCGGTCGCCTCCACACGCTCGGTCAGGGCCAGCGCGTCGCCCACGTCGGTCGCGATCGGCTTCTCCAGGAGGACGTGCAGGTCGCGGTCGAGCGCCGCGTTCGCCTGCTCGTAGTGGAGGCCGTTCGGCGTGCCGACCACCACGGCGTCGAGGTCGGCCCCGTCGAGCATCGCCACGTACTCGTCGAACAGTCGCTCCGGGCCGAGGTCGAACGTCCGGCCCGCCTCGCGGCGGTTGTCAGCGTCGATGTCGAAGGCCGCGACGACCTCCGCGTCCGGGAGGACGCGAAGCTCCTTCCCGAGCCGCATCCCCACGGTCCCGAGGCCGGCGAGGCCGACTGCGAGCCGCGATCCGCGCTGTGGTCCGGCGGTCATGGTGGCCCACTATACGGATGAGGTGGAAAACGGTTACGCTCGGGGAATCGCGGTCGTCGGCTGGGCTCCGTTCGTCGTCGGCGAGTCCCGCGACGGGCAGAACGTGCGAGACGAATCATACGGACCGTTGTACCCATTTTCGACAGGACTATCGAATACTGGTGGGTTCGCGACCCGCAGGGGCCGATTTCCTCCGCTATAGCGGTAACGAATTACAACGGTCCGTATCAGTCCCCCGCCTGCCGTCGCCCCTCCACGTAGATGGGGCGATAGATCTCCGTGTCGCGGACGATACAGCCGGCTTCGACGCCGTCGCGCATCATCTGCGAGCAGGACGAACACGCGATGCAGACGTTGTCGCCCGGGAGCCCGTCGTGTTCGAGCAGGCGGTTCGCGTAGTGCGGGTCGGCGAGTGACGCGCGGCCGACGCCGATCAGGTCCATCCAGCCCTCGTCTCTGGCCGCGGCGGCGACGTTCGGGAAGAACTGACGGAGCCAGGAAAGGCCGGTGCCGACCAGGAGCACGTCGTCGACCCGGTCCGCGAGTGCGGCCGTGACTTCGAGGTTCTCCGCGATGGAGGTCAGCGGGTGCTCGTCCGGGAGGTCCTGGCCCTCGACGGGCTGGTCTGCGGGCCGTTCGAAGTCCGGGTTGTAGTAGGGGTTCCCCATCCCGACGTTGACCAGCGAAACGCCCAGGTCCGAGAGGTCCTCGATGAGGCGTACCGGCTCGTCGAGGTCGGGTGTCAGGCTGCCGTCCCGGGCCATCCCCCAGCCCCACGGGTACGGCACCCTGTCGTAGACGTTCAGCCGCGTCGTGACCGTGACGTCCGGTACCTCCTCCCGGATGGCCGCGACCGTCTCGCGGAGGAACCGCGTCCTGTTCTCGTAGGACCCGCCGTACCTCGAATCCTCGCGCTCGTAGGAGAACAGCAGCTCGTGCAGCAGGTAGCCGTGACACGCCTTGACGTCGACGGCGTCGAACCCGGCCTCGCTGGCGAGCGCGGCGGCCTCGACGAACCGCTCCTGGAGTTCGTCGAGCTCTCGGTCGGTGACGTAGTGGGAGTCGACGCCGGGCTCGTCGTAGACCTCCGAGCGGTGGGCGATGACCGGCGCCGGCTCCCCGTCGGGGGCGCTGTGACGGCCCGAGTGGGTCAACTGCAGGACGGTGAACGGGCGCTGGTCGGCCCCGTCGGGGCCCCGGCCGTGTTCGACCATCGTGTCGACGAGCTCGCCGAACTCGTCGACCGTCGACTCGGTGATGTGAAACTGGGCGGGCGAGGTCTTCCCGTCCTCGGTGACGGCCGTCGCCTCGACCCAGACCATCCCGGACCCGCCCTCGGCGAGCCGGCGGTACCGCCGGAAGGAGAGCTCGTCGGGTGCGCCCGCCGGGGTCGCGTCGCGCCCCTCGATCGGATTCGCGCACATCGAGTTGGGAACCTCGCGCCCGTCGATCTCGTGGGGTTCGGCGAGGGTCTCGACGCTCTCCTGGACCGGGACGTCCAGCCCGAGGCGATCGGCGTCCGCCGCGACGTCCGAGAGACTGTCGTAATCGAAGCGACTGCGGGAGCTGTCGTTGCTCATTGGCGGCTACCTGAACGTTTGGGCGAACCCATATTAACCTGTTTCTACTTCACTGAAAACGGTGTCGGCGCGACGGTGCTGCGCCCTGAAACGTAGCACTCCGGCCCGTCCTCGAACCGTCACCGACGACCGGCCGTCCCGGGAGTGTGGCTCCCCGTCGCGACCGTGTCAGGAGCCGGGCGGCTTCTCGGTTCGCGTTCGCAACGTGGTGCCACACGCGGGGCAGTCCGGGGTCCTGAACGCGATGTCTTCTCTGATCTCGGCGCCGCATTCGACACAGTAGTGGTCCATACCAGGATCGAGTAGACGATAGAGCGACGGGACCATATATATTCACAGCATTGCCGGCGGTAGCGGACGAATAACGCGACCACCCGTCGAGCCCCGGCCTGTGGAGGCCGGCGAGCGAGCGCCCGGGAGGGGTCATACGGACCAACGAATTACAACGGTCCGAATCAGTCCTCGTCGGTGGTCGGGTGGACGAGTTCGGCCTCTTCGTCGAGCGGTTCGCTGTCCCAGTAGGCGTGGTCTTCGGCCGCCCGGAAGCAGGCGACGTCGTGGACGTCGGCCTCGGAGCCGTCGTAGTAGCCTGGCTCCTCGGTCGTACAGACCTCCCGCGCGACCGGACAGCGGGTGTGGAAGCGACAGCCCGACGGCGGGTTCTCCGCGTCCGGGATGTCGATCTCGCGAAGCGGCGTCTCCTCGACTTCGTCGCCGGTGGGCACGAGTTCGGGCGTCGCCCACCGGAGCGCTTTCGTGTAGGGGTGCTGGGGATTGTGGATGATCTGCTCGGGCGGCCCCACCTCGACGAGCTTGCCGAGATAGAGGATGCCGATCCGCCCCCCGGTCTTCTCAGTGATGTACCGGGCGTTGGCCAGGTCGTGTGAGACGTACAGGTAGGAGGTACCGAACTCCTCCTGGAGCTGGATCATCAGGTCCATCATCTCGACCCGGAGCGAGACGTCGAGCGCGCTGACCGGCTCGTCGGCCAGGATTAGCTCGGGGTTCATCAGCATCGCCCGGATGATCGCGACGCGCTGCTGTTCGCCGCCCGAGAGCTGGTGGGGGTAGCGGTCGATGTACGCCTCGGGTGGCGTCATCCCGACGTGTTCGAGCAAGCCCAGGATGCGGGCCTTCCGGTCGTTCCCGTCGAGGTCCTTCTGCCACCGCTTGAGCGGGTCCTCCAGTATCGTCGAGACCCGGCGGTGCGGGTTGAGCGAGCTCCCGGGGTCCTGGTGGATGATCTGGAGGACGCGCCGGATGTGTGACCACGTCACGTCGCCGCTGGCGCGGCCGTCACGGACGTCCCAGATGTCGTTCCCGTTGTACTTCACTGACCCGCCGGTCGGGCGCTGGAGACCGACGGCGGTCTTTCCGAGGGTCGTCTTGCCACACCCCGACTCGCCGACGAGGACGAGGACGTCCTGTTCGTAGACGTCGACCGAGACGCCGTCCACGGCCTGGATCGTCGCCGGTTTCGAGAAGAACTCGAAGCTGTGCTGTTCCTCCTCGAAGTGGACTTCGAGGTCCTCGAGCGCGACGAGCGGTTCGTCCTGCTCGGACCAGGTCCGCTTGCCGGACGAGTCGGCGGTTTCCTGGAACGACGCCATCGACGAGGCGTCCGCGCCCATGGGGATAGCGTCCTCGGCCTGGTCCCAGAAGTGGCAGCGCGCGAAGTGTCCCTCGCCGGCCTCGTACGGCGCCGGGTCCTCCATGCGACACTCGTCGTCGGCGAGCGGGCACCGCGGGTTGAACGAACACCCCTCGGGGACGTTCACCGGGTCGGGCGCCGTCCCCTCGATCGGCCGCATCTCGTCGACCGCCGAGTCGAGGTCCGGCGTCGACTTCAGCAGTAGCCTGGTGTATGGGTGGACTGCGCCCGAGAGCACGTCGTCGATCGGACCGATCTCGACGAGTTCGAACGCGTACATCACGGCGACGCGGTCGACGAGTTCCGCGATGAGCGGCAGGTCGTGCGTGATGAACACGATCGTGAGGTCGTGTTTCTCCTTGATGTCCTGGATGAGCGAGATGATCGACCGCTGCATCAGCAGGTCGAGCGCGGCCGTCGGCTCGTCCATCACCAGCACGTCGGGGTCGAGGACGAGGCTGAGCGCGATCAGCGCGCGCTGGCTCATCCCCCCCGAGAGCTCGTGTGGGTACGAGTCGAGCACGTGCTCGGGTTCGAGGTACAGGTCCGAGAGGAGGTCCTTGGCGTACTCGATCCCCTCCGGGACGTTGAAGTCGTGGGCGTCGAGCGTCTCGACGAAGTGGCGACGGATCGTCTGAGTCGGGTTGAACGAGCTCATCGCTCCCTGGAACACCATCGAGACGGTGTCCCAGCGGAACTCTTTCAGTTCGGACTTGCTCTGATCGAGGACGTCCACCGCGTCGCCCGACGGCGGGTGGTAGGTCACCTCGCCGCTGAGGACCCCCGGCTCGACGACGGCGTCGAGCAGCGACGACGCGAGCATCGACTTGCCCGAACCGCTCTCGCCGACGATCCCGAGGATCTCGTTGCGCTCGATGTCGAGATCGACCTGGTCGACGACGCGCGACTCGCCGCGGTCCATGTCGAACGTCACGGTGATGTCGCGCATCTCCATGATCGTGTCGGTGCGTCCGGGGCTGTCGTAGAAGCCGGTCTGTGACGTCGTCATGGCTACAGGTTACCTCCCTCGGCTGGCTGAACTTCGCTGCTTTCGGTGTGTTCCTCGTGTCGTGCCCTGACCCGGGGATTGAACACCCGGTCGAGGGACTGGCTGAGGAGGATCAGCCCGGTCCCGATGAGGATGATAGTGAACGCCGGGATGAGGAACCAGTGCATCGCCTCGGGCCGGTAGAAGGCACCGGCCGAGTAGGCGCGGTTGAGCATGACGCCCCAGTTGGGGTCCCCGTACGGGAGGATCCCCAGGAAGTACAGGCCGGCCGCCGTGAAGATGATCCGGCGGGCGGTGCTCGCGAGGTTGATCATCGCGTACGGCATCAGGTGCGGGAGGATGTCCTTCCAGACGATGAGCCGCGAGGGCTGACCGATAGCGCGGGAGGCCTCGACGAACGACTCCTCGCGGAGCGTGAGCACCTGCGACCGCATCTTCCGGGAGAGCCCACCCCAGGCCATGACGCTGATGAGGACGCCGATCACCGCAGGGTCCCCCTCGATCGGCAGCATCAACGAGAGCACCATGATGAGCGGGTATCCCGGGATGTTGATGAAGATGTCCGTTATGGAACTGAGGATGTTGTCGACCCACCCGCCGCGGTAGCCCGCGAGCGCACCGACAGTGGTGCCGATCGCCACGGTCGCGGCGGCACCGGATCCCATCATTATCAACATCTGCGGGGTCGAGTGCACCACCATCGCGAAGATGTCACGGCCCATCTTGTCGGTCCCGAACGGGAACTGCGGGTTCGTGAAGGGCTGGACGAATACGTCCCCCTCGACGACGCGGGGCTCGTCGACGACGTGCGGACCGACGATCCCCGTCACGACGTAGACGGAGAGGATCAGGAAGCCAAAGCGCGCCCGCCAGTCCTTCCAGATTATCTCGAACGGGGTTCTGACGTACGTGTCGAAGAGTTTCTCGTACTTCTCCGAGCGCGTCTCCTCGACCTCGGAGACGACTTCGAACGGCGAGCTGACGCTCCCGCCGTCGGGAACGGTTCCGTCGGGGGCGCTGTCTTCAGTCATCGGTTCTCACCTGCCTGTATCGCGTCTGGTGTATTCGTGTGCCGATTGACCCGCGGCGGAGACTGAATGCCGACGTCGCGGCGACGACAGGCCGACCCGGGACGTTCAGTAGCTCTCATCGCTTCCACCTCCGGCGCGCGGGTCGATCAGCGGATAGGTCATGTCGGCGAGTACCAGCGCCAGGACGACGGCGATCGTCAGCAGCGCGAAAGCCCCCATCAGCAGCGGGTAGTCGCGCTGGTAGAGAGCGTGGAGGGTGTAGTACCCCAATCCGCGGTAAGTGAATACTTCTTCGAGGATCGCCGACCCGCCGAACATTCGCCCGATACTGATCAGGAACGACGTGTACAGTGGGAGAACGGCGTTCCGGCCGACGTACTGCGTGGAGATAGTCAGGTCTGACAGTCCCCGGAGTCGGGCGACACGGAGGTAGTCCGATCCGAGCACGCGGATACTGTTCCCGCGCATGCCCAGCGCGCGCAATCCGGATATGACGACGTACGACATGACCGGGAGCGTCGCATGGTATATGATACCTGATATGAACGGCCAGTTGAATCCGGGGTCTGTCCCGGTCGTCATTCGACCGCCCGTCGGGAACCACCCCGCCTGGTAGGACAGGAATATCAGGAACAGGATCGCGAGGACGTAAAACGGGATGGAGCCCAGGACGATCGACACCGTCGAGAGGAAGACGTCGAGTTTGCCGCCCTCCCAGTAGCCCATCAGGGCTCCGAGGACGATCGACAGGCTATAACTGATGAAGATCCCCCAGCCGAGGACGAACACCGTCCACGGGAGCGCCTCGGCGAGTATCCGGATTACCGGTTCCTCGTAATAGATCGACTGGCCGAGGTTGCCCTGTATGAAGTCGATCAGGTAGTTCACGTACGCGATCGGGATCGGCTCGTTCGGATCGATGCTGAGTCGCGTCTCGATCAGTGCGTTCACTCGACTCGGGGACATTCCCTGCCGGATCAGTCTGACCCGCATCCGTCCGAGCGGGTTCCCCGGCATCACCCGGATCAGAACGAATGTCAGCGTCAAGACGGCCCAGATCGTGAAGACCGCCTGACCGACACGTCTGATACGCCAGTCTAGGTTTGCCATTCCTTTCCTATGATTTTTCAAGGCCACTAATCAATGTTTCCCATTCTCCGCGCCACAATTCACCGCGTTGAATCGAGGCTGTTGCCGGACGAGACGAGTCCCGGAAGTCCACGCGGTGAACTGCCATACTTAAAATCCTGCTATATGGAACGATGAATTGTAGATATAATGACTATATCCGCAGGTATCCGGGAGTGAACCGGCGGGAAGCCGATGTCACGGGGTCGTCGAAATTGCCGACACCACGGATCGAGTCCGTCTCGGCGAACGTCTAATCCTCAATACTGCGTCGATGACGGGCCAAACCGGGACAAATCGGCAATTGTCCACCAGCTATCGAGCCGCCGGCTCTTGTGTAGATAACACCTATACGATTGTAATTTTGGCCTCGAATACCACTCGATAATGATTACGGTATTATACCTGTTATCTATCCGTTCAGGTAGCTAGTTCTATAATGCGTGTCAACTGTGAACGCAAAACGTGTTACGTGCTACTACAAGACGTGGTCGGTGCGGATGCCGGAGGGGATCGCGGAGATGGCGCGAGTGGTGATTTCACGTGGTGGGATACAAAGTACCATGTGGTAGCATCACAACTGATGCCCGATACTCGACGAGGGGCTGTACAGAAAACAGAATTCAGGCACTCCTCAGCAGGTATATTGGCGGGACCATGGTCACGCACAACTTCGAGTTCGAGAACGGGCGGATGTCCACGAGTCTTGTTTACTAGTCACGTGAGGGGTGATTTTCGGCATTTAGATGCTCTGTAAGTCGATAATTTGGAATTGTAATCGAGGAGCGCGGCTCCAAAATATCTTTCTCCATGTCGAATACTATCAAGCCCGCCGTCGGGATCGTCAGCCGTGGGCGGAGACAGTGGTCGACCGAACTGCGCGGCGGTCCTCCCGAAGGCCACCAGTCGGGTAGACGTGGCGCTACCAGACGGGGATGCTCGCGCTTTATTCCGGTATCGCCCGTACGGCCGGTCGTAACTGAAATCGCTACGACTAGATCTGGGAGCTACGCCACTCCGGAACCGGGGCGTCTACAGCGGGCGCTGGGCGCGTCCAGTGCGCAAAAAATCGTGTCCCCGGGGGCCGTTACTGCTTGTACTTCAGTGCGCCGTTCTTCATCTGGGTGGCGACCGAGAGTGCGTCGTCGACCCCGTCGACGATCGCTTTGGGAGTCTTCTCGCTGAAGTCCCAGTTTTTCGTGTTGATCGCGCCGGCGTCGGGCTGATACATGACCTCCATCTCGGGGACGTACTGGTTCCACCACCACATGAGTTCGCGGTGGTACTTCTTCTCGCCGGTAACCATCCACTGGCTGATGTGGTCCGGGATGCTGATCGTCTTCATCCCGCTCGAACCGTCGGGGTCGCCGATGGGCATCGGGATATCGGCTTCCGTCGGCGCGTGCGTGAGCGTCTTCATGACCCAGTTGACGATCAGCGGCGGCGCCCACATGGCGAAGACGCCGTTCGCCGAGGAGCCGTCGGGGATGATGTCGTAGTTCCCGTTCTTCCGGCGCTGGTCGAACGTCGCCGAATCGACCTTCTCCTGTTTGACCATGATCCCGAAGTCCTTCATGTTCTGGATCCAGACCTGGAAGTCGGGGCGCTTCCCCGCGTTCAGCACCGTAATCTGGAACGGCTTGCCCTCACTGGTCAGCCAGTTGCCGTTGCTGTTCTGTTCGAAGCCTTCCGCCCGGAGTAGTTCGGCTGCTCGCTCGGTGTCGTTCTGGCCGTACTTGACGAAGTTCTCCTTGACGAACTTGGCGGACGGATGGCTCTCCGCCTTCATCACCTTGCCGGGGACGCGGCACGGCGGCCAGTTGAACAGCCGGTTGACGCCCTGCAGGAGCTGCTTGATCCGCTGTCGGTCGAGCACGTGCAGGAGCGCCCGGCGGACGTTGCGGTTGCTGACGATCGAGTCCGGGACGTCCCCGGCACCCAGGTTGAACGCGAACAGCTTGTTCGAAGACAGGGTCTCCCGGAACAGTTCGGTCTGCTTCGGGAGCTGCGAGCGCAGGTCTTTCTGGATCGGGAACCCTTTCGACGTGGCGTCGACGACGCCGTTGGAGTACGGCTGGACGACCTTCCCCGTGTCGGCGGGGACCCAGTACGCGTACTCGTTGAAGTTGATCGTGTCGGCGTTCGGGTGGTCGGCGTACCGCTCCATAATGATCTCGGTATCGCCGACCTCCTTCAGCTGGAACGGCCCGTTCCCGACGACGTTCTGGATCATCGGGTACGCGGTCGAGGTGATCTTCTCGATGGTACTTTTGATCTCGCTCTCGGAACCGTTCAGGAGGGTGTCCCGCCACGACGACCACTTGTCGTCGTCGTGTTTCGTGTAGACCCCGCGCCCGATGTTCGCGTTCTGGGCGAGGGTATTCAGCACGGCGAACCGGGGGGCTAGCGGCTTGTTCAGCGTGATCCGGACGAACGTGTCGTCGACGGCCTCGATCTTGCTGTAGGCGGTCGGGTTATCCGAGTCGGACTGGAACTCCTTGATCGCCTTCTCGATCTTCATCTGCGTGACCCAGTCGTCGGCGACGACCTGGTCCCCGTTGTGCCAGGTGAACTTGTCGCTGAGTTCGACCTCGAGGACCTTGTCCTCCGGCATCTTCCAGGACTTGGCGATGATGCCGAAGTTCTTGTTGGACGCCGGCGAGTAGACCGCCATCCGGCTGAACAGCACCTGACCGGGGAACCAGCAGCCGTTGTTGGCCGGGTTCCACAGGTTGAAGTGACGCTCTCGCGGAGTAGTCCCCAGCCGGTCCAGTTCCGTGAATCGTGCGTCGTAGACGTTGGAGCCGCCGCCGCTGGCGGTTCCGCCGTCGCCGCCATCTCCGCCGCCGTCTCCACCGTCTCCGCCGTCTCCGCCACCGCCCTGTGTGGGCGTTCCGCCGCCCCCTGAGCATCCTGCGAGGAAACCAGCCCCGCCGACGAGTCCTGCCCGGATGGCGTTACGCCTCGTTATCGAACGGTGACGCCAGCTGTCAGAGTCTGGCATACTTCGAAAGTGGGGGAACGCATATATATATCTAATGATCGTTGCAACCATCTTGGACAACCCCAAAAACGGGGTAGGAGAGGGGCCCCGTCGAGAGTGTACTGGTAGATCTCGGTCTCGTCGCCGCCCAATCGCCGTCGCGCTGGCCGTCCGGACGTGACGCGCGACGATCGACCGAGTCCTGACGTGACGCGCGACGGCCGAACGAATCACGACGTGACGGGCGAGACCGACCCAACAGGTTGATTACCGATCCGGGACACTGCCGAGGTATGATAGACCTGCAATCCGCCTCGCGGACGATATTGGGGGTCAACATCCTCTTTCTCCTGTTGCTCGGGCTCTCGATACTGGTGCTCGAACCGGGTTCAGCCTCCTACGTCGTCGCTCAGCTCGCTCTGATCCCGGTCCTGATCACGATCGGTATCAGCGCCGTGGTCATCTACTACAGGTGGAGCCCGTTCAAGTGAGCGGGTCGGCCTACCGGTCAGGGCCGTCGACCCCGCTCCGTGGTCGGGAGTTCCTCGCCGGGGCGGTCGTCGTCCTCCTCGTCGTCCTCGACGAGTTCAGTCTCAAGACGGGGAAGGACCGTGACCCGGAAGTAGACGGTCCACGCGGCTGCCGCCAGAGTGCTGACGAGGACCAGCGGCAGGTTCCCCTGGATCCCGATCTGGGCCGCGAGGAGTCCCCCCGAGAGCACGGCACCGAGCGTGTACACGAACACCATCGCGTCGGGACGTGTCGGACGCATGCTCGACAGATCCCGCAACTCGGTTAAATTCCTGGCGATACGGGGCGTCTCAGCCCGAACCGGGCCAGAGCCGTGATACGGATCGCTGTACCGATTCACCGGGACGACCGCACGCAGTCCTGCGGTCGATCCGGTAATGACTGACAGCGATCCGTATCACGGCCAGCGACGCGGCGGACGTTTCCGGTGTCCCGGCGAGGTCGTAGCGACCCGGCGACTGCTACGGCGGCGAACTCCCGGGTCGTTCGACCGCCTTCGTGTGCTGGTGGAGCCACTCGGCGAGTCCGTCCCCGGCTGGCGGCGGGTCGAGCGTCCGTTCCCTCTCGGGGAGTTCCGGGTAGCCACCGACCTCGGTCTGGCTGTCGATGCGTGTCCCCTTTCCCTGTCGCGCGTACCCGATCAGGCGCTTGTCGGTGGGGGAGCGGTCGGCCGGTCGGGCCCCCGCGGTCGACAGGTTGTGCTCCGGGACCTTCCCGACGTCCATCGGTTCGAGTCCCTGGGGCCACAGCGGCTGCATCGTCATGACGTCGAGATCGGCCTCGTGGTCCCCGATGGTCGGGTCGCCGGCGTTACCGTCGACGTACGCGCGGGCACCGCCCTGGCCCTCCGCGACGATGAGCGGCGCCGTCGTGTTCGTCGCCGGCCCGGCCTTGAAGAGGTTGCCGACGACCGACCCGAGCGCCGGCTCGTCCGGCCCGCCCCCCATCTCGATCGCCTCGGCGTAGTTGTAGACGAAGTTGTTGACGACGGCGCAGGACGATCCGCCCTTGATCCTGGGGTGGCGGTCGGTGTGGTGGACGTAGACGTTGCCGACGACCGACGTGTCGGTCGCCCAGTCGTTGATGAGGGTCCCCTTGGAGTGTTCCGCCTCCTCGTGGAGGGGCGAGTGAGACAGCCCCTCGGCGACGAGGTTGTTGGAGAACGTCAGGTCAGTGTTCCCCCGCCCGCCGCTCGCGCTCATGTTCTCGTCGGTGCCCCACGAAACCGAGCAGTGGTCGAAGACGACGTTTGGCGTGTCGCTGTCCACCGAGAGCGCGTCGGTGGCGCTCCCGTTCGGGTCGCCGTCGATCTCACCGCCGAGTTCGTCGCCCGGACGCACGCGGAGGTGCTGGACCAGCGTGTTCGCGCCGCCGGCGAAGACGCCGCCGCGGATCACCGTCACCCCTGGCGAGGGCGCGGTCTGGCCCGCGACGTAGAGGTTTCCCTCGTCCGTGCTGAGCGTCCGCCCGGCGAGGTCGATGACGCCGCCGACCTCGAAGACGACGACCCGTGGGCCCGACTGCCGGAGCGCCCAGGGGAGCGAGCCCTCCCCCGTGGGTTCGAGAGTAGTCACCTTCAGCACTTCTGGCTCCGTCCCTTCGAGCCAGTCGACCGAACCGAACCCGTCGGTCGGGGCGAACGTCGAACCCGGGGAGGTGTCGAGATACCTCGTGTCGAACCCGTCCGTGCCCGCTGTCGTCGTCGTCGGCTCCGCCGTGGGTTCGGCCGTCGCTCGACTCGTCGTGGTGGGCCGGGGCGTGGGAGTCGAAGTAGAGGTGGGTTCCGCCGTGGTATCCGTGGGATCGGGTGGTGACTCGGTCGGGTTTCCACCGCCGGGACAGCCCGCCAGCGCGCCGACGAGCCCGATGCCCGACGCCGCCAGAAGGTCTCGACGGGAGAGCCGGATCGCCGACTCGGGACCGGAGACGCGGCAATCGCGGCCGTCCGCGTCGTCACTGTCGCCCTCGCTCGACCGTTGAGGCATGCGGGGACAGAAGGGAGACGGTACCAAAAGTGTGATGGCTCCGTCGCCGACAGGTCGGCGGGCGGCCCGTCGCCCCGTCCGGAGGTTATCTTCGGGGCGGCGGACGGCAGAGTATGCGTAAGAAATAATAGGCGCGATCGAGTCTTTGAGACTTGTTAGTTATGAACCGGAAACGACGGCAGTTTCTTCAAGCGTTCGGAGCGGGTTCGGCCGGCCTGCTCGCCGGTTGCTCGCTGAACGGCGGCACGAGCACAGATACGGAGACGCCGCGCGGGGACACGCCCACGGACACCCCGACGGACGCGACACCGACGCCGACGGCGACACCGACCGCGACGCCGGAGCAGACGACTACGGCGCCCCAGGAGACGACCACAGAGGACGGCAGCGACGGGAGCGACGGGATCGGCCCGAACACGCTCATCATCCAGGAGGCCGGCGGCGCCGACATCTGGGACGCGACCGACCGTGGCCACTTCTTCTACGACTGGGTGAGCGGGAACTTCGACGTGAAGGTCCGCGTGCTCAGCGTGGAGAACACGGACGCCAACGCCAAGGGCGGCATCATGGCCCGGGCGTCGATGGACGCCGACGCCGCGCACGTGTACGTCCGGCGGCGACCACCGGGCTACATCGTCGTCCAGTGGCGCCCCTCGAAGGGAGCCCAGGCGCGGAGCCTCACCTCCGACGCCGGCGCCGACGAGATGGAGTTCGACGGCCAGATCCCCGCCGACTGGCAGTGGATGCGCCTCCAGCGGAAGGGCTCGACGTTCAAGGCCTTCATCGGCCCGGACGGGGAGGAATGGAACCTCATCGCGGAACTCGGTAAGTCGGAGGTGACCCTGCCCGAGCAGACGTTCCTCGGTCTCGCGGCGACCAGCCACGACAGGGCCGCGGTGACGACGGTGAAGTACATGGGCCTGCAGGGCGTGAAGCCGAGCAAGACGATCAACCTCGGGAGCCCACTCAAGAAGGGAGGCGTCACGGTCGCTCGCCCCGCGCTGGTCTCGGCCGAGAGCGTCCCGTCGACGAGCAGTTCCGGCGCGACCGTCCAGGGGCGCGTCGAGAGCCTGGGCGGCGCCGACGAAGTCGACGTTACCATCGAGTATCGCGAACTCATGGCCGACGAGTGGCAGCAAGGGGGGAGCCGTACCGTCTCCGAGACGGGGACCTTCAGCGTCGACCTGTCGGGGCTGACCGCCCGGCGGTACTACCAGTGGCGGGTCGTCTCCGACAACGGGGAGACCCAGTTCAGCAGCAGCATCCAGACGTTCGCGACGAAGGGATCCTCCCAGGGGACGTCCGAAGGTCCCGAGAGCGCGGCGCTACACGACCTCGCGGACGGGTTCACCGAGGTGGCCCCGTGGCTCGACGACGGCACCCCGATCATCAAAGTCCGGGAGGCCTCTGCGAACGCGCTCAAGCGCGCCGTCGGCGTCAACGGCCCGCGAGTGATCGTCTTCGAGACCAGCGGCGTCATCGACCTTGACGGAGGACTCAGCGTCTCGTTCCCGCAGTGTTACATCGCTGGACAGACCGCTCCTTCCCCGGGGATCACGCTCACCAGGGGCCAGGTCACTATCGACGCGAACGACGTCGTCGTCCAGCACGTCCGGTCGCGCCCCGGCGACGCCGGCAAGTCCAAGGCCGACGACTGGGAGCCGGGCGCCATCGACACGACCGACGGGACGAAAAACGTCGTCATCGACCACTGTTCGCTGTCCTGGGCCGTCGACGAGAACGTCTCCGTCGGCTATCGCTCCGAGAACACGACGCTGTCGAACTGCCTGATCGCCGAACCGCTCAACGACTCCACCCACCACGAGGGCGCCCACGGCTACACGGCCCTCGTCGGCGACAACTCGAAGAACGTCGCCATCATGGGCAACGTGATGGCGTTCACGACCGACCGGAACCCGCGGCTGAAGGAAGGCAACGAGTCGGTCGTCGTGAACAACCTCGTCCACTACTACGGCGACGGCATCATGATGGGCGACGACGACGGGCAGCCCGTCACCAGGGCCAGCGTCGTCGGTAACGTCTACGAGAAGCCACAGACCGACCAGCCCGCCGTCTTCGCGCAGGGCAGTTCCGGTCCCGAGGCCTATCTCGACGACAACGTGATCAAGGGCGGCGTCTCGACTGTGGGCGACACCGTCACGAGACTGGGCTCGCGGCCGCTCTGGCCCGAGGGCATGCAGGCGGCGGCATCGGGGCAGACGAAGGCCCAGAACCTCCAGAACGCCGGCGCGCGACCGGCCGACCGGTCCCGGGTCGACCAGCGGATCGTCGAGAACCTCCGCAACGGCGAGGGCGGCGTCATCGACAGCCAGGAGGAGGTCGGCGGCTACCCCGTCCTCTTCGAGAACAAGACCAGCCACGACATCCCCGACACGGGACTGCGTGCCTGGCTCCGCGAACAGGCGCTGGCCGTCGAACAGTCGGGCTGAGGCCGACTGTCGGCGCCCACCCCCGGTCGCTGCCTGACTCACGCCGCTTTCCCGTTCTCCGCGTTCGCACCGTATCGCATTTCTCCCCGAGACGGGGGCGGCCCGTTCCCGGACCTCGGACGGTCCGGTCACGACGGTGGCTCCTCGGACCGAACGCGCCGGAGAAGAGACCGAACGTCGCGACGACCGCCGGTCGGTGAGACCGACCGCTACTCGCCGGGTTCGACGGCCGAAGCCTGCTGGTACAGCCAGAGTCTGACACCCGATTCCGGCGGGTCCGCTTCCCCCTCGTTCGCCGGGAGCGAGGGGAAGCCGCCGACCCCCTCCTGGCTGTCGACGTAGCCGCCGCTCCCGCTCCGGACGTTCTCGACGATGCGAGCGTCGACGTCCGTCCGGCTCGCGGGACGCGCGCCGGCGTTCGCGAGCGCGTGTCCCTTCGTCTCGTCGCCGGCGAGCGGCGAGAGTCCCTCGGGCCACAGCGGACGGCTGTCGACGCGCGAGACGCCGTCGGCGACCCCCGGAGCGTTCCCGCCGACCGTCGTGTCCTCGACGGAGACGGTCCCGCTACCGGTCACGAGTGGCCCGTCGGTCCGGGGGTCCTCGAAGACGCCGCCGACGAGCGCGGCGGCCGACCCGCCGGCCAGGCCGACCCCCGACCGGTACGTGTGGACGAGGTCGTTCGCGACCGCGGCCCGGGCGTCGCTCCCGAGCTCGGGGTGGCCGCCGTTGTTGAACGCGAAGGCGTTGGCCAGCAGTGCGACCTCTCCGGCGGCGTCGCCGACGACGACGCCGTGGCCGGCCCTGCCGTCCGGGTGGGTCGCGTTCTGGAGCCCCTCGGCGACCAGGCAGTTCGAGACCGTCACCCCCGCGGCCTCCGTCCCGACCGAAACGCCGCTGTCGACGGCCCACGACACCGAGCAGTGGTCGAGGACGACGTCGCTGGCGCCGTCCGCGACCCGGATACCGCTGGGCGCCCACTCGCCGTCGGACGAGCCGCCGGCGTCGCCGGGGCGCACCCGGAGATGCTGGACGACACAGCGGCTTCCCTCGATTCGAAGTTCCCCGTTGACGAGCGTTATTCCCGGGTCGGGGGCGACCTGCCCCGCGACCCAGCAGCGGTCGTTCGGGATCGGGATCGCCTCCCCGCCCAGGTCGACGGTCCCGCTGGTCGCGAACGTGACGACGCGGGGGGCCGCGACGCCGAACGCCGTCTCGAGCTGGTCGCGCGTCGGTTCGCGGACGATGACGTGGGGCGTGTTGTCGTTGAGCCAGGGGGCCATCGACGCGAACCCGCTCTTCGGGCCGAGGCGGTCGTCCGACCAGGGCTGGCTCTCGTGTGGCGAGGAGCCGCTCGGCGTGCCGAACAGCCGGCGATCGCTGGTGATCTTCTCCCCGTCGACCGTCGCCACGGCGTAATACCGGTAGTAGCGCTGCCGGACCAGGTCGGTCAGGTCGACGGTGAACCGCCGGGTGTCCGACACGGTGACGGGGTCCGACGTCAGCCACTCGTCCGTGTTCAGTTCCCGGTACCTGATCCGTATTTCGAGCGCGTCCTGGTCGCCGAGGTCCGTCACTTCGCCCTGCAGACGCGCTACGGTGCCGAGAACGCGCCGGGGCTCCGACATCGCGATCGACGGGCCTGGCTCCGGGGTCGGCGTGGGCGTGCTCGTCGGGGTGGGACTCGCGGTGGGCTCCGGGGTCGCCGTCGGCGTCGTGATCGGGGTCGAAGTCGCCCCGGTCGTCCGTCCGCCGCCGGGCGTCGTCTCGGAACCGGTCTGGGAACATCCGGCGAACGCCGCCAGACAACCTGTACCGAACGCTGCGATGAACTGTCTCCTGTTCATTGGGGGAATCGCTGCGTATATCGTGGCTCACGTGAGACTTAACCTTTTGGTGAGCGGAGGAACCGGACGTGGAGCGTCGCGCCGCGCGTCGGCGTGCGACCCACGGGGCGCCGAACGCGACGCTCACCGGGGTCGAAAAAACTGAGAAAGGGTAGTTCGCGACCGCTAGCGTCGCCGCCGGACGAACAGGCCGGCAGCGAGCAGCCCGACGACGGTCATCACGACCGTGAAGCCGGGGCCGCCCCCGCCGCTGGTCTCGGTCGCTGTCGGCGTCGGTCCCACCTCGGTCGGCGTCGCCGCCTCGGTCGGCGTCGGCGTCGCCGTCGCGGTTGGCGTCGGCGTCGCCGTCGCGGTGGGCGTCGGCGTCGGCGACGAGACCGTGTACTCGGCGCTCGCGGTCACGGCGGAGCCGTCGGACGAGTACGGGTCGTCTGCGACCGGGAAGTCGAACGCCTCGTTGCCGTTCGTGTCGAGGTGGACGACGACGTACACCGTGGCGTCCTCGGTGATCGCCTCGCTGAGCGATATCTCGAGGTCGGAGTAGGTACCCTCTTCGAGGTAGTCGCTCGTGCCGACCGTCGGCCCGGTCGGACCGCCGGTGTGGACGGAGACGAAGCCGCCGTCGCTCAGACCGACCTGGTCGACGGTGACCGACTCGCCGCTACCGGACTGCGAACTGAACGAGACGTTCGCAGTCGGCGGCGGGGCGATCACGGCCGTCGTGTTCAGGACGCGGACGGGCGTGTTCGGCGGCCCCTCCGCGATACTGGCGTTGATCGTCAGCGTCGTGCCGATCGGGATCCCGCTCGTGTCCAGCGTGATCGTGCTCACCGCGGTGGGCATCGAGCCCGCGATCTTGCCTGCCATGACCGAGCCGGTGCCGGTCGGGACGGCGCCGACGGACTTGTTGAAGCTGTGGCCCTTCGCGTCGATCTCGATCGTCCACTCGCCGGCCGCGCCGTACGTGGTCTTGAAGTTGAGCTCGGCGTTCCGGGACTGGGGCAGTTCGACCTGCTCGCCCTTCACGTTGAACCAGGTCTCGCCCTGGATGAAGCTCACGTTCGTCGTGAGCTCCTGGGTGCCCTGGTTCGTCTCGACCCGGAGGACCGCCGTGTAGTTCTCGCCGGGCTGGATCTGCGCCTGCTGTCCGTCCTGGAAGAGGACGGCGCTCCCGGGGTCGACCGTGAAGATCAGACCGCCGGGGTTGTTCGAGGAGTAGATCCGCGAGTCGAGCCGGTCCTGGTCGAGGACGAGGCTCACGCCCGTCGTGTTCATCGAGAGGTTGAGCCGCTTGGGCGTCCCGTCGGCGTTCTCCTGGACGAGCTGGAAGGTGATCGGCGAGTTGGCGAGCTTCTCGATGGCGCTCCGGCCCGGCGACCGCCGGATGGCCGGGAACACCGACTCGCTCGTCTCGAAGTGGAACATCGCCTGCTGCCAGACCCGCTGCCCGTCGACCTGCTGCTTGTGGCGGGCGATCGACGTGTCGAACGCCAGTTCGCCGTCGCCGACCGTCCCGGCGATGGCGGACGGCGAACCGGTGTCCTCGCCGACCGGGACCGACAGCGTCTTCGGCCCGGTGACGTTCGCGCTCTCTATCTGGTAGTTCGGGTCGATGAAGTCCCGGACCGTCCCCGAGGACTCGGCGACAAGGACCCGGTTGGACTCGTTGAGGTAGGTGTCGTCGTTCCGGACCGGACCGGGCGCGTACAGCTTGACGTCGAAGTTCCGGTTCTCCTGGCCCGACAGGTCGAACACGGCCTCGACCGTGCCCGTCGGGACGGTCCCCGGAACCTCGGCCGACGAGAGAATGACCTCGTTACCCTCGATCTCGACGGTTTCCTCCATCGTGTCGCCGTTCTCGAACTCCAGCACCATCTTCATCTCGGTGCTGTGCGAGAGGGTCGTCTCGCCGGAGATCGACGCGTCGAACGTGTTCGCCGGGTTGTAGCTCTCGTTGAGGCTGGCCGTCCCCTCGACCATCTCGAAGGTGACCGTCTCCGTCTGGCCGTGGATGTTGAACGTCGCCTCGTAGGTCTCGCCGGGCTGGAACGAGGCCTCCTGGCCGTTCTGGGTCAGCGTCGCCCGGTTGGGGTCGATCCAGACGTAGAGCCCGGTGTCGGGCTCGCCGTCGATGGCGTGCTCGCCCTCGACGACCTCCGTGTCGGCGAGGACCATCACCGGCGGGATCGGGTAGGCGGACTCCGTTGGCGCCTCCTCGAAGTTCTCCTGGTTGGCGCCGACGTCGAGCACCTTGTCACCGTTGACCTGCTGGATCGTCAGGTTCCAGTCGGGGTTCTCCAGGAACTCCTGGGTGACGAGGCCCTGCTTCTTGGGGTTGCTGCTGTTCGGATTAAGTTCCGAGAGCCCGGACGTCTCGACGTGCAGGACCGGGAAGTCCCAGTTGCCGCCGGGGTTTCGCGCCGTCGAGTTGTCCGCCGCGATGACGCCGTCGCCCTCCGCTTTGGTGAATATCGCGACGGTACTGTTCGCACCGTCCTCCGTGGGCGCCACCGGATACGGACCGTTCGAGGCGTCCTCGTTGACGCCCCGATACCACGGCAGCGTGAACACCTTCGCGCTCCCGTTCTGAACCTGTACGTCCGCTTGCTGTGCCGCGAGTGTCGACGTGCCCGCGTCCGACGTCGCTCCCGTGACCGCCATGGTGCCCGCGAAAACGGACAGCACCATGAGGGCCGCCAGGAACGCCGCCTTTGCTGGCTGGACTCGCCCAGTCATGTGTACATCTGAAGCCTCAGTAGGGGTTTGCGTACCACCCTAATAAAAATTGAGGGTATATCGTACTTCCAACTGAAGTGTGATCCTGAGTCCGTTGATCGTGAGTTTCAGCTGA
>JBDGST010000082.1:0-33472 GCA_042217365.1 Haloarculaceae archaeon | reverse complement strand
GCGGCCGCCCCAGAAGACGAAGTTCTCGCCGCCGAGGCGCTCGGTGACCTCCATCGCCTTCTTGACCTGCGCGGCGGCGTGGGCGAACACGTCCGCGTTGGGCGAGGTCGCTGCGCCGTGCATGTACTTGGGCTCCATGAACAGCTGGGCCGTGCCCCACAGCAGGTCGACGCCCGTCTCGTCCATCTTCTCCTCGATGTGGTCGACGGCCTCGTCGAGCTTCGCGTTGGATTCGGCCAGCCCGTCACCCCGCGGCGCGACGTCGCGGTCGTGGAAACAGAAGTACGGGACCCCGAGCTTCTCGAAGAGTTCGAAGGCCGCGTCGACCCGCGCGTGGGCCTTCTCCATCGGGTCGTCGATGTCGTCCCAGGGACGCTGGGCCGTCCCCGCTCCGAACGGGTCGGTCCCCTCCTCGACCAGTGTGTGCCAGTAGGCGACCGAGAACCGCAGGTGTTCTTCCATGGTCTTCCCGCCGACCTGTCGGTCGGGCTCGTAGTACCTGAACGACAGCGGGTCCTCGGATGCCGGTCCCTCGTACGTGATCTCGTCGACTTCGGGGAAGTACTCGCTCATAGTGTTACCTCCGTGGGGAATACGTAGTGGTGCTCCCAGAGACTACTTGAATATTGCGACATCAGCGGTTCCACCGGCCCGGGGACGGCCGGTCGATCCGACCACGTTCAGAGGCTGCTCCGGGCCCGGTCCGGGACTGTACCGGGACTGCTCCGGGATCGTTCGGGGGCCGGCCCGGATCCGCGCTAGAGCTTCACCGAGGACGTCGTTCCGGAGCGGTCCGGGACCGGATTCCTGCCTGGCGCCTCCGGAATATTTCCCTTATAGTTCGAGAAGTCGAGACTATCATCACAGGTATGGGAGATAGATAATATATTTGGAAATTATGAGACCATATTGACTGTTTTAACGTCTATATTAGGCGCTATTGAGACTATTTGGACCTAAATCTACAGATTATCATTTTTGAGCTATAATTTGATGTATTTATCTGGAATAGATATCCGTAGACTCGAATTCAGATGTGGAAGTGATCCGACGGCGCGTCGTGCACTAACGGCGAAGCGCTCACCGTCGACAGCGGCTTCACGACCCGGTGAGCCGGATCGTCTTCCGGAGTCCGCGCCGGACCAGTCCGCCCGAGTTGGGGATCCCTTCCCCGTCCTCGTAGTCGAGTCCGCGGACGACCACGACGGGGGTCCGCTCGTCGGCCTGCCCGAACAGGAGCGCCGACGCCGCGGCGAGTTCGTCCGCCACGAGGTCCATGCCGCCGATCTTCGGCTGTCCGTAGAGGGCCGTCCGGCCGAAGTTGCTGTCGATGGCCTGGATCCCCGAACAGCCCGTCGCCAGGTCCATCGTCCCCGGTCGCAGGAAGTGTGACCGGAGCGGACCCCGCGTTCCTCTACCGGACTCGACTTTACTCTCCAGTCGCGTTTCTCCATGGACCGTACCGAATGGTGTCTCCCTGAAGTCTCCATTATGGAAAAGACTTTTTTTCGTCGCTGCACACAATCCGAACGGACAGCGTTCGACAGACCCGTGACGCGGTGCGGGGGGACGCCGGATGCACCCACGAACCATGACACGGAACGACCAGACAGACGGGGACGACCGGTACCTGTTCGTCGTCGACTACGAGGACGACGCCGAGCGAAAGCGGGTCGAGTACCTGTTCAACAACTGGGACGACGGCGACGTGGAGAAGCCGTCGGGCCTGGTCCGGGTCGCCGACGGCGTCGACCACGACGAGCTCTACGAGGACCTCGTCGGCAAGGTGCCCGCCGACCAGGTCGCCTCGTACCGGCTCGAACCGGTCGAACCGGACGTCACGACCGAACGCTACACGGTCGAGCAATCGGTCGACGCGCAGGCGGACGCCGTCGAGTCGTTCGTCGAGTACATGCTCTCGAAGAAGAAGGCGGTGTTGCAGTCGGCGGCGCGAAACGAGTACGAGGTCTACACGAAGAAGGGCCGAGCGACCGTCACCTACGGGGTCGACGGGGACGGGGACGGGGGAACGACGACGGTGACGGTCCGGGTGGACGGCTACCCGCCCGCGCCGTCGTTCCTCGCGGACTTCTTCGAGACCGAACTGGCGGACTACGCGAATAGCCAACAATGAACGGGCAGCCACAGACGCGGCGACGAACCACGGGATCACGGGTGAAACGATGAGCGACTGCGCACAGCGGTTCGAGGAACTGACACACGCGGCCGAGACGGTGATCGACGAGGACCTGGCCGCGCTCGAACGGATGCCCGAGCGCACCCGCGTCGAGCGGTACAACGAGATCAAGGCCAGCGAGGAGGAGTTCGTCTGGGAGTTCAGCGAGGACTGCCCGGACTTCCTGACCGGCGCCGAGCGCGACCGCGTTCGCGGGACGTTCCGCCTGGCGCGCCTCCTGCTCGCGGCCAGTTTCTACGCCGAGGACGGGGCGTCGGTGCCCCGGGCGATGGCCGACGACTTCATCGAGGCCGAGCTGCAGGCGGTCGTCGACTTCGACCGGTACAAGCAGTTCGACGCGCTCTCCGAGGACCAGATCGAGGCGAAGATCCGCCGCATGGAGGGCGAGGTGTACGAACTCGTCGAGGAGTACACCTCGACCCAGATAGCCAACGTCGACGAGCTAATCGAGAACCCGGAGGTCCAGCAGGACGTGATCGAGCGCCTGCTCGACCGGTACGAGGACCGCCGCGAGAAGATCCGGCGGGGCTTTTTCACCTACGTCGAGACCCACGGGCTCGAACACATGGTCGAGGCCATCGAGGAGGCGGTCACGGCCGTCAACGAGGCCGCCGACGAGCGCGAGCGGGTCCGCGCCGAGCTCCGGGAGGAACTCGACGACCTCTCGGCGACGATCGACGAGCGGTTCGAGCGCCAGCAGCGAGAGCTGGAGACGAAGCTCAGTTCGCTCGAGGGCGAACTCGCGAGTCGGGAGGCCGACCCCGAGCAGCTCCGGGCGGAACTCGACGCGGTCGAGCGTCGCCGCGAGGGCGCCGACGAGGGCGACGTCCTCGACGACCTCGGCGCGCGAATCGAGCGCACGACCGACATGGAACAGCGGCTGCGGGTCAAGATCGAGGACCTCGAAGCAGTCAAAGAAACCGCCCGCGAGGAGGCCGACCGCCGGGCCCGCGAGGAGGCGACGGAACTCGTCGAGGACGAGATCGAGGCGCTGCGCGACCAGCGCGAGGAGATCCGCGAGGAGGTCGAGCGCCTCGAACGCGAGCGCGAGCGGATCGAGACGGCCCGCGAGACGCTCGACGAGCGACAGCGGGCCCTCGAGGAGCGAGTCGCCGACGTCGAGCAATCAGTCCCCGCGGGAGAGGACGCCGGGATCGAGGGCGAGAACGTCGTCACCGCGACGATGGGGAAGGTGCTGGAGATGGACTACCTCGGGCGGTTCGACATCTCGATGGCCGAGGTCGACTCGCTACGGACCCGCCAGGGGACGTTCGAAGTGCCCGACGGCTACTGGGAGGGGCGGAGCAGCCGGCGGAGCGAGCGCCCGCGCGTGGCGTCGCTGCTCGACGGCGGGGACCCGGACGGCTACCCGACCAACGGGGCCGCGCGCTACGAGGTGACGACCTCGCGGTACCTCGGTCTGGGCAGCGACACGGAGATGGTCGTCGAGGCCCGCGTACTCGCGGACCTGGAGGCGTTCGCGACCAACGGCTTCGACGCCACCCCGGCGGACCTGGACGACCTGCTGTCGGTCGTCAACGAGGCCGTCGCCGAGGCCGAGGACGGGGAGTACGGCTACCTGCTGGCCCTGGCGTCGCCCACCGGGTGGAGCGAGCGCGTGCGCGACCAGGTCACGACCGAGGACCTCGCCCGCTCGCGGTACAGCCAGTACCTGAGCGTCTGCCTGGTCGACCTCCAGGACGGGTCAGTCGCGTACGACGAGACGGATCCGGTCGCCAGCGAGAACGCCGACCTGTTCGCGCCGCCGATCGAGGCGGAGCGAGTGAGCGACTGCGTCGAGACGATCCGGCGCGAGTACGTCGAGGACGTCGCCCACGAGTCGGTCCTGCTGGAGGACGTCGTTGAGCACGGCTACGAGCCACACGTCGTCAAGCGGGCGTTCAACGACCTCGAAGCCGAGGGAGCCGGCGAACAGCTCTACCTCGACGAACTCGGGCTGTCGCTGCAGTGTGGCACCTGAGGGGAACACAGCTATGCCGGCAAAGACTGGCGGTTCCCACGCGCTCGCAACGTTCGTGAGCATGGTCGTCGGGACGGTACTCTCGAAGTACGTCTGGAACCACACGCCGTCGCTCGCGCGGGCGGGCGTCGTGGTCCGGGACTTGGTCGCCTCGACGACGGGCGTGACGATGACCCGCCAGACGACGGGGATGCTCGTGGTCGTCGTCGCCGTCTCGTTCGCCTGGGGCGTCGTCTACCACTTCGCGCGCCACTCCTGAGCGGTCTCTACGACAGGGACTCCCCGCACTGGGGGCAGGTTTCGCTCCCGGCGGGGACTTCCGCCCCGCAGTAGATACAGAACTCCGTTTCGTGGCTTCCGGTTTCTGCCCCTCCTCCGCCCGACTCACCGCCTACGCTCGACCGCTCGACTGCGGAGTCCTCGGCGCCGGCCCCGTCTCCGACGTCCGACCGGTTGAGGACGCTGTCCTCGACGTCGGCGTCGCCCTCGACCGTCGAGCGGTTGAGGACGCTGTCCTCGACGGTGGTCCGCTCGTCGCGGGTCGTCGTCTCCTCGGTGACGTCGGCGGTGCTGTCGTCGATCTCGGTCCGGACGGTCTTCTCGGCGGTCTTCTCCTGGTCGCCGACGACCACGTCCCCGTCTTCGACGTCGACGTCGACGTCCCCGAGCGCGTCCGCGACGCCGTCCTCGACATGCTCGCGGACGTTCGCGGGGTCCCTGGACGCGTCCCGGGCGTCACTCGACCGGGGGTCGTCCCCGTCCGCGCCGGCCCCGGTGTTCCGCCCCGTCGCCGGGTCCGCGGTCCGTCCGGCGTCGCTTCCCGCGGCCGAACCGGCGCAGTCGGGGCACTCGGCGCCGCGATACACGCGGTCGTGGTCTTCGCAGTAGCCCACGGTCACTCCTCCCGCGGTTCCGCCGGCATCTGGGTCCCGTCGGCCGCTTCGCCGTCGCTCCCGTCCGCGTCGCCGACCCCCCCGACGTCGGACCGGTTGAGGACGCTGTCCTCGATGGTCGTGCGCTCGTCGTGGACGGTCTTCGTCTCGGTGACGTCCGTCACGCTGTTGTCGATGGTCGTCAGGTCCTCTTCCTCCACCTCCTTCTCCTGGTCGCCAAGCACGACGTCGCCCTCGCCGTGGTGTTCGACGGTGACGCCGCCGTCGTCGTCGGGGCTGCTCTCGCCCACGCTGACGAGGCCGCCGTACCGGAACTGCTCGATGTCGGGGGGATCGCGCCGGAACTCGGCGACGTGGCGCTGTAGCAGCGACTGGACGTACGCGTACTCGCTATCGGGTTCCGACACCGTCCGCCACGCCCGGGTTGCGAGTTCTCCGTCACCGTGGTCGATGACGTCGGCGGGGACCAGCCGGTCGCCCTCCCAGACGGTCTCCTCGTCCAGCACCCACGGGCCGACCGCGACGCTGTCGACGTCGTGGGCGTCCCCGACGCGGGCGAGCGTGGCCGAGTCGAAGACCGCGACGTCGTCGACGAGGGTTATCGTCCCCTCGTCGGACCGGACCACGGGGTTGACCGTGACGACGCGCTCGCCGAGGGTGACCTCGTCGCGGGCGGTTATCGAGAACGCGAACAGGTCGGTCGCCTCGAGGGATCCCTCCGAGCGGACGTCGCCGAACACGACCGTCGGCGCGTCGACCCAGAGCATCTGCTCGGCGAGGACGTTCCCGTAGACGACGGTCGGTTCCTCGATGGAGACGTGGCCGCCGACGAGGTCGCCGTAGACGGTGACCGGCCTGGGCTCCCAGTCGTCGAGTTTCGAGTCCGGCGAGACCACCTCGACGGACCCGTCGGAGACGACCGAGCCGAGGACCCGGGCCCCGATGACCGGCGCCGCCTCGCCCTCGTCGCTCGCGGCCGAGTGCATCGCGCCCCCGTGTTCGACGGAGACGGCGTCGCGTCCGAAGACCGTGCCGTCGACCTGCACCCCGTACTTGCAGTCGACCTCCTGGGCGTAGACGCCGACGTCCTCCTGGGGGTTGTAGATGGACCCTTTCTCAAGGGTGACCTGCCAGTTGAGCTGTCTGACCGCGTTGTCCCGGGGGATCAGCGCCTCCTCGCAGGTCTGGTCGGCCTTCAGCGTCGCGAAGTTCGTGTTGTCGGTCTCGACCTTGTCGGACGTGATGGCGCCCAGTACTTCCTCAGTCATCGTTCTGTGCCCCTGTTCGAGCGGCTTGCCGCTGCCGCTGTGCTTGCCCAGCCCGTCGGGTCGTCGACCCGGTCGTTCGCCGGTCCCCGAACTCGAACTCCGTGAGCGCGTCCACGAACCTGTCGTGGACGCCGGGGAGGTCCCGGAGGACGTCGGGGTCGGCGAACGTCGGGTCGTCGGCGGCGAGCCTGTCGCGCACGTGGTCCTGGCGGACGTACGCCTCGACCGCGTCCGTCCAGTCGCCGTAGTAGTGGGTGTCGTGGGGCTTGAGGTACGACGCGTACGGCGCCCGGGCGGTCGGCGCGGCTTCGGGTTCCGCCCGCGTCTGGATCGGCAACACGTAGACCTCTTCCCTGCCGTCGCGCTCGATCCCGACCACCCAGAACGGGACGTGCACTCGCTCGTTGCCGTCGACGCCGGGCACCGCCGTCTGGAGCGAGTCGATCGTGTTCGCGGTCTCCCGGCGGTCGGCGAGGAAGTCGTCGATGGCGTCGGTAAAGGCCGTCCGGGACTCCTCGACGTGTCTGCGGCGGTACTCGTGGACGGCCGCCGCGCCGTGGCTCCCGAGCCGCCGTGCCTCCTCGACGACCGAGTCCCGGAGTTCGACCGCTCGATCGAACTCCTCGGTCACCCGCTCGAACCCCTCGCTCTGCCCGGGGATCGAGTTGACGAACCGGTCTTTCAGCCGCCGGATGCTCGACTGGTAGTCGCCGAGGACGTCCCGCTTTTTCTCCTCGAACTGCCGCTTTTTCTCCTCCAGCTGCCGTTCGAGTTCGTCCTTGATGGATTCGGTGGCCTCCCGCTGGGCCTCGGCCTTGGTCCGCTCGATCTCGGTCATCCGCTCCTCGAGGCTCTCGACGCGCCGCTGGAGGGCGCTCACTTCTCGTTTCATCTCGCGGACCTGGTCGGCCGTCTCGCTCGTGTTGCTCTTGATCGAGCTGAGTTCGCCTTTCAGTTCGCCCGAGACGGCCGATCCGGCGGCTTTGCCGATCTTCCGCTCGTCGACCGAGACCCTGACGTTCTGGTTCCCCGACATCACAGCCTCCGTTCGATGGTTTCGGCGGCGTCGTGGTCGGCCTTGACGGCGTGGAAATCCCGCTCGGCCGAGTCCTTGATCTGTTCGTACTGGGCGAGGTCGATCATCTTCTGTTCCTTGTTCTGTCTGACTTCCTCGGATTCGCGTTCGAGGTCCTCGACGCTGTCCATGATCGGTCCCCGAAACTCGTAGTAGAGGCTCCGCCACACCTCGCCGAACAGGTGACCGTCGCGGGCGACCGGGACCGTCTCGACGCTCTCGTGTTTCATGCAGTAGTCGCCGTCGGGACCCATGTCACCGAGCGTGTTGTACGCCTCGCGGAGTTCGTCTTCGAGTACCGGGATGTGCTCCTCGATGTCGGCCCTGACCTGGTCGGTGAACGACCCCTCGCCGTCGACCGTGATCTCGTCGAGGTCGGGGTCGCTCAGCGCGACGCCGAAACTCCCCGTCTCCTCGCTGAGGATCTCCGCCACCAGGTCGAGTTCGTCGTCGACCGCCGCGAGTTCCTCGGCGAGGCACTCCTCGCAGACGAACTTGGCGGTGCTGTCCTCGACTGCGCCGGCGTGGGCGTCGAAGTGCTCCGCCACGGTCTCCGCGTTCGTGCCCAGCGGTTCGGCGAACTCGTCGGCGACCTCTACGACCGCGTCGCGGTGGTCCCGCGCCTGGTCGAGCATGTCGCCGCTGACCGCCTGCTGCTCGACGCCCCTGATATCTGTGACGAGTTGCTCGCACTCGGCCATCGACTGTTCGGTCTCGACGACCGGCAGGTCGCCGTCCCCTCGCAGGAGCCCGTCGCGGCTGAGCGTCCGAACGCTGCGGGCGATCCCGTCGTTCGCGTGGACGTTGACCGATATCGACTCGACGTCAACGTCCCGGGCGATCGCCGTCATCCGGTCCATCCGGTCGGTGACCGGCTTTTCGAGGCGCCGGTGGTCGGTGATCCCCGGGCAGACCTCCTGTGCGAACGCCGGGTCGAGGACCTCTTGGCCCGACAGATACTCGTCGAGGACGTCCGCGACCTCTTCGAGGTCCGCGCGCGCCCCGTGGAGCGCGTCGCCGTCGACCAGCGCGAGTTCCAGGTCGGTCCGCGGCGCCTGGTTCAGCCCGTCGAAGACCATGTGCCGGTCGCTGTACTGGACGAGATACGCAGGGACGGCGACCTGCGACACGAACGACACCTGCCCGTCCGGTCTGTCCTCCCTGAGCGCACGCCGGTTGTCCTCGATGCGCTCGACCGCCGCCTCGTGTTCGCGGTACTTGAGATAGCCGACGACCGCCGCGACGACGAGCCCGAGCAGCGACACCGGCAGGACGTCCATCAGCGGCCCGGCGACCACGAGGACCAGACCCGCGATCACGCCTGCGATCCCCGCGCGCTTGGCGTCGTCTCTGTCCTCCCGCGCGTCGGCGATCGCCTGCTCGTACTCGACCTGACGCTCGAAGTACCCGCCCGCCGCCTCTTCGAACGCGCCCGCGAGTATCTCGGTCCGCGCCTGTTCGTCCGTGACGGCTTCTCCGCCGTCGATGAATCCTGGCGCCCTCTTCGCCATGGAGCCCCAATATCAGCCATCTGTGAAAGTATTTTTCCCGCAACTACTATCGGTGGAATCGCGGTCAACCCGAACGTACTCCGTCACCGTCTTCGCCACGGGAGTCGGCGAGCGCGCTATCAGCCGCCACCGGGCGATGGCTACTTCCCGGCGCCCCGGCGCCACAAAGGCAAAGGAGCGGCCGTCCGACGTCGGTCTATGCAGACGCAAATCCTCGAATTCGACTACCAGACGAACAACGTCGAAGAGATCCAGTCGCAACTGGACAGCTTCCACGAACACTACGACGTACGGGACGTCGAAGTCACCCAGTGGGAGAGTCAGATCCTCGTCTTCCTGTTCTACGAAGAGTGATCTCCCTGCCGTCCGGTCGGCGCGGATAGGGGGGTCAGCCGTCGAGTTTCGACCGGAGTACCTCTCGCGGCTGATCGAGGCTGTCGACGGCTTCGGGGGTGTCGAAGCCGTGGTCGCCCGGGCTCCGACCGGCGCTCGAAAGAGGCGTGAACCCGTCGAGTCGTCGGCTGCGCGGCCGAGCCCGTCTCTACGGTTCTCGCCACTTTTCGTTCGTTCCACTCTCGATAACCTCCATTTTGGAGACTCCCTCAAACCTCTAATGGACCCAAATCTTTATGTATCTATAAACGAATGGATCTGTCAGACGGTGTGATGGCAAAAGATGCCTCTCGAACTCTGGGCGATGGCGCTCGCGTTACTGGCGAACGTCGTGCTGGGCGTCGGTCTGGTCGTCGGGGTGTACAGCCTGATGGAGCAGCGGGTGGTCTACGGGTCGGTCGGCGGGCTGGTGATCGGCGCGGCGGTCGTCTACGCGGAGGCGACCCTCGGGGCCCGGCTGTTCGACCTGGCCTTCGAGGACAAGCGTCTCCTGATCGTGGTCGCCGGCGTCGGCGCGGCGCTGGGGATCGTCGGGACGCTATCGATAGCGAAACCGGAGATCGAGTAGCGGGTCACAGACCGGCCGGGAAACGGCGGGCGGTCGACGGCCAGCCGGGCGACGGACGGTCCAAACAATAATAACAGCAGACTGGCAAACGATACAACCATGGAACTGCGCAACTGGGTTCAGGAACGGTTCAACGGTACGGGCGAGTCACTGCTCGAAGAGAGCGTTTACAGCGACACGGAGCTCCGGAAGGACATCTCGAAGCTGGAGCACCGCTCGAAGAAGCTCGAGCAGGAGATGGACAAACACCGGCGCAAGTACAGGAAACTGCTCCAGGAGGGCGCCCAGGAGGGCGAGCTGCAGCGCAAGAAGTACGCGCAGAAGGCCAAGTTCGAGAAGAAGAAATACGCCATCAAGAAGAAGAAGTACCGGGCGAACAACGTCAAGCTCGGCACGGTGCTCAGCATCCAGGGCATGCGGGACATCATGGACCTGCACGACGACGAGGACATCGCGATCGACGAGGCGATGAGTGACGCCAACGCCCAGGAGATCCAGAGCGAGATCATGGAGCGGATGGCGTCGTTCGGCATCGAAATGGAGGACATGCAGGAGATCCAGGACGCACTGGACGTCCCGATCATGGACGACCAGCTGGAGATGGAAGTCGGCGAAGAGGAGGAAGTGATGGAGCAGATCGCCACCTCCGAGATGTCCGCCGAGGAGGTCGACATCGAGGCCGAATCGGAGGTCAGCATCGAGGAGGGAATCGACATCGACGACGACATCGACACCGGAGAAGTGTCGATAGACGACCTCTGACGGGCTGGTCGGTCTTTCACCTATGCTGGGAGACGACGCCCACAGGGAGATCCTGAAAGACGACTACCGGCGCCACCGCGAGCGCGCCGAGAAGGCCCGCGAGCGCGACGAACCGGACGAGGCCGCCACGCACTACCGGAAGTGCGCCGAACTGCTCGACGAGATAGCCGGTCTGGAGTCCCGGGACGCCGTCGCGAAGAAGCGACGCGACCTGGCGGCGAACCTGCGGGAGGCAGCCGAGACGCTCGCCGAACGGGCGTCGGGAGGAACGGGTCGTGACGGGTCGAGCGCGAACGCCGACGCCGGCGCGACAGGCGGGTCGAACGCGGACAGTCCCGACGAGGTCGACGCGGACGGGGACGGCGAGGGGGACGTCGCCGACGCGAGCGAGTACCTGGAGGACCCGCCGGACCTGGACTTCGACGACGTCGGCGGGATGAGCGACCTCAAGCAGACCCTCATCGAGAAGGTCGTCGACCCGCTCGAACGCCCGGAGCTCTACGAGGAGTACGACCTCGGCGTCGTGAACGGCGTCCTCCTCTACGGGCCGCCGGGAACGGGCAAGACGTACGTCACGCGTGCGCTCGCGGGCAAGCTCGACTACAACTTCGTCGAGGTGACGCCGTCTGACCTGACTTCGTCGCTGGTCGGCGAGGCCGCGGACAACGTCGCGGACCTGTTCGCGGTCGCGCGGGACAACCAGCCGTGTCTCGTCTTCGTCGACGAGGTCGACGCCATCGCCGGGCAGCGCTCCGGGGGCGCACAGAAGACCCAGAGCGAGCGCCAGATGGTCAACCAGATCCTGACCGAGTTGAGCGACATCCAGGGCGAGGACGTGGTCGTGTTCGCGGCGACGAACCTGCTCGAGTCGGTCGACGACGCCATCAAGCGGTCGGGCCGGTTCGACGAGCGGATCGAGGTGCCGCCGCCGGACCCCGCAGCCCGCAGCGCCATCCTCCGGGTCCACCTCCGGGACAGGCCGGTCCTCACCGAGGAGATAGACTGGGAGACCATCGAGGACCGGACCGAGGGGTACTCCGCCAGCGACATGGAACTGGTCGCGACGGACGCGGCCCGCAAGGCCCTCCAGGACGCCCGCGAGGCCGACGAGATACGACGCATCACGCAGGACCACCTCGAGGCGGCCATCGAGGAAACCGAGTCCAGCCTCGCCGACTGGGAGGGCTGACCGATGGCGGGACGAGACCGAACCGGGCGAGTCGCGGGCGCGTCCCCCGGCCACCGCCGGCCCGACGAGGGTCCGCCGACTGACGGGGGGCGGGCCTCGGCGAGCACGTCAGCGGGCCGAACTGACGCCAAACACTATACTGCAGGAACACGGATAATGGTCAGACCGAGTCCGGGAGGTCACGGCGCATGAGTCTACTCGACGACGTCGACGAGGGGAAACTGTCGACGAACAGCGCGCTCCTCAAGCGGGTCGTCCCGGGGTACGACTACCGGACCCACGAGGCGCGGGCGGCGACCGACCGGGCGATCCGCGAGAAGCTGGAGCGAGACCTCGACGACGCGAAGCGCGCGCTCGACGACGCGTCCGACCGGCTCTACGAGGCGGGCGAGGACGCCGTCGCCGCGCTCGAACGCTCGTTCGCCGGGCGACAGGACTACTTACAGGGGCTCAGATAACCATGTTCGGACAGCGACACGACACTGTCGAAACGGCACACGACCGACTGGACCGCACGTCCGCCGCGGACGGGGGTGATCGGTGATGCAGTGTCCGAGCTGCGGCGCGACGGCGCCGGCCGACGCCCGGTTCTGCGGGGAGTGCGGGACGTCGCTGGCGGCGAGCTGTCCGAGTTGCGGCGCTGACAACCCGGCCGACGCCGCCTACTGCGCCGAGTGCGGAGCGGAGCTGACCGGCGGGGCGGACCCGGACGCCGCCCGGGCCGGCGACAGCGACGTGTTGCAGCTGCGCGAGTACGAGTTCGCCCGCCGCGCCACCGGGAGCGACCTGCAGGCTCGGGGGTTCCTCGCGCGCCTGCGACAGAAAGAGGAAGTGAAGATCGAGGCGGGCAACCGGGCGCTCCTGCTGGAGAACGGCGAGATCAAGGGGACACTCGGCCCCGGCAAGCACACCC
The DNA here is from genome assembly GCA_042217365.1 of Haloarculaceae archaeon. Classification (GTDB taxonomy): domain Archaea; phylum Halobacteriota; class Halobacteria; order Halobacteriales; family Haloarculaceae; genus JBDGST01. The sequence goes on along the minus strand of JBDGST010000082.1, from coordinate 20,722 downwards.
TCGACTCGCTGGGCCGGAAGCTGAAGGACTTCAGGCGGGGCCAGGACTACGCGGTCTTTCTCGTCAACGAGGGGACCACCGCCGTCACGGTCGAGGTCGACGACGTCCGGACGGCGACGGACTACCTCGTCAGCGTCGGGGTCGAACTCGTGATCGAGGTCGACGACCCGCAGCTGTTCTTCACGGAGATGCTGCGCACCCGCGACGCCGTCACCGCCGAGACGCTGACCGCGACGCTGGGCGACGCGATCCGCGACGAGTTAGAGGCGACCATCAGCGGCTACGAGCGCGACGACCTCTACGGGAACCGCGAGCTGAAACGGGACCTCCGGCAGGACGTCGAGCACGAACTGCGCCGGACCCTGGAGCGCAACGGGCTCCGGCTCGTGGACCTCCTCTCGTTCGAGTACGGCGACGACCTCGACGAGGTCCGCGAGCGGCGCAAGGAGGTCGAGATCGAGCGTGAGAAGCAGGACATCGCCGACGACGAGCTGGAGCTGGACAAGCGCGAGACCGAACGCGAGACCGAGCGGGTGGTCCACGACCAGCGCCAGCGGGTCAGGCGGGGGTCGGCCCGGCAGAGCGCCGACCACGAGCTGGAGACCCAGGAGATCGAGCAGTCCCACGAGAAAGACGACATGCGGCGGCGCCACCGCCACGAGGCCGAGCGCGAGGAGGTCGAGCACGACCAGGAGAAAAAGACCACGCGCACGGAGGCCGAGGCCGAGCGCCGGGAGATAGAACACGAGCAGGACATGTCGGAGATAGACGACCTGCTGGACGCGAAAAAGCGCAAGGACATGGACGGCCTGGACGTCGAGGAGCGCGAGCAGGACATCGAGATGCGCCGCGAGGAACACGAGGTCGAGGTGGAGAGAGAGCGCCTCCAGGCCCGCGACGAGGTCGACCTCGACACGCTGGCGAGCATGGACAGCGTCGACGAGGCGGTGGCGGAGCTCGCGGAGATCGAGAAGGCCGAGGACCTCACGCCGGAACAGCTCGAAGCCCTGGGCGCCAAGGAGAGCGACGAACTCGCGAAAGCCCGCCAGGAGGCCCACGACGCCGAGACCGAGCGCCAGCGCGTCGAGGACCAGGAACAGTTCCGCGAGGAACTGCGCGAGACCATGGAGGACGCGATGGACCGCGTCCAGGAGACCAGCGAGTCCGCGATGGACAACATGGGCGACACGGCCGAGGCAGCCGCCGAGGACACCTCCGACAACGTCATCGTCCCCGACGCGGGCGGGTCGAGCGACTCCGGGGACACGACCATCGTCCAGGGCGGCGGCGACGGCCCGGGCGGCGGTGGCGGCGAGAGCGGAGGCCGGAGCGGCGGTGGCGAAGAGAGCGGTAGCGGCGACCAGGGCGGCGGGGCCGACCGGTCGGGCGGCTCCGTGGCCTGTCCGTCGTGTGGCGCGGCCGTGCCGGCCGACCAGGCGTTCTGTACCGACTGCGGGACCGAACTATGACCGAAGACACACGACGCGAGGAGGCCGAACGATGAACGAGGCGATACGGACCCACCGCGAGACGGCGCTGGACTCGCCGTACTCGCGGGACCGCGAGGAGGCGATCGAGGAGCTCGCCCGCGCGTTCCCCGACGCCGGGCCGGAGGGCAAGCGAGCGGCGCTCGAAGCGCTCCGGGAGGTCGCGCTCGACGCGACCGGGCGGGCCGAGCGCGACCTCGCACGCGAGAAGCTCCGGGAGTGTTTCGAATCCGACCCCGACGGCGCCGCCGGCGTGGTCGTCCCGGCGTTCGCCGCGCTCGCGCGCGACGGAACGTTCAAAGACGACCGGCTGGACGCGATCGACCGGCTCCGGGAGTTCGCCAGGGACGCACCGGACGAGCGCGTCGCCGAGATCCGCGAGACGCTGTCGGAGCTGGCGACCGACGCGACGCCAGAGGCGGTCCGCGAGCGCGCGCGCCGCCGGCTCACGGACGTCGAGGAAGCCGCTCCCGCCGACGGGGGCGACGACGGGGACGACTACCTGGCCGCCTCGCTGGCCGAGCACCTCCAGACTGCGGCCGGCGAGTCCGCCGAGGCCTGTCACAGGCGCGCCGCCGAACTGCGCGACTACGTCCGGGAGCATCCGGTCGACGACGACGCGTACGCCGACGTGCGGGCGGACCTCGACGCGCTGGTCGAGCAGCTCGAAGTGGTGCCGACCGACGGGGAACTGGACGCCGAGCGGCGCGACCGGGTCGACCGGCTGGCCGAGCGGACGAAACGGCTGTACCAGCGGGCGGAGTCGGGGTGACCGACCGGTGATTGGACAGGCACCCGCGAGGGGACCGACGGCCGGGCGGCCGCCCGGAACCGAAGCGGGACCGGGCGGAGAGCACGCCCGCCGGGGGAGTGTTTCGGGGAGGGAAACCTATTTCCCCGATGATCTGACTCATACCGAGTAATGAGGGGTTATCTTTCGGTCGTGGGGACGGAGTCAGCCGAAGTGCCGGTCGAGTCGGAGACCGAAGTCTACCGCGACCCGGGAGATACACAGGAGGTCCTGGCCGCACAGGGGGACGAGATCTACCGGCTCGGCGTGGCCGACGCGACCGTGTCCCGGAAGAAAAACGGCACGGCGCCGGTCGTCCTGAACGCCCGGGACGACTGCCTCGAAGTCCGGAACCGCAACAACACCAACGGGGTCATCGTCCGGACGAACCGGGACGAGACCGATATCGGGGAGGGACACGTCGAGCGGGTCCGCCGCGACGCGACGATCGAGATCGGGTACCAGACGACGCTGAAACTCGAAGTCCAGCGCGACGCGCGCGTCGAGGTCCGCGGCGGCGATTACGTCGCCGGGAACAAGGTCGAAAACCGGACCGAGGTCCGCGACAGCGTCGTCAACCGCTCGGAGATCGGGTCCGCGACCGGCGACGGAGCCGGGAAGGGGTCGGCGGTCAAAGACGGGCGCGAGGTCACCGTCGACGACAGCGTCGTCAACCGGTCGAAAGTCGCGACGGCGGACGACGGCTCCGCGGACGGCGCCGGGAGCGACTCGGACACCAGGGAGTACTGCGAGGAGCACGAGCGGACTTACACCGGCGAGGAGTGCCCCGCGTGTCGAGGCGATCGGAAGCCGGACGCCGGGGACACGAAGTTCTGCAGGTACTGCGGGACCGAGATACCGGCGCGCGTCCGGGTCTGCCCGGCCTGCGACGCCGAACTCTCCTGATCCCGCCGGTCGCGTCACCGGCGCGGGCGGCGAGGGGGACGACGCAATTGACGAGGGAGGCGACGCGTTCCGACCTGGGTCACCCCCGGTTTGCGATCGGTTCGAGGCGGTCGTCGTCGGTGATCTCGTCGTGGATGGCTGTCGGGTCGACGGCCAGGTCGTAGTCGGGTCGACCCTTGCCGGCGACCGAGCGGTCGCCGCGGATCCCCTCCACGAGCCCGTCGACTTCGAGTTCGTTGAGCGCCCGTGCTATCTCGGCTTCCGTGGGCGTCCCGACGAGGTCGCCGTCGACGCCGTCGAGTTTGTCGCGACACACTCGACGGATCTCCCCCGCGTGGGCCGGAGTTTCTCCCTGTTCGCGGAGCTCCGCGATGCCGAGGAGGACGAGCTGGTGTGTCAGTGTCCTATCTGTCATGGACTCTAATACACCTCGGCAGTGAATAACTATTGTGCCACCGACAGTACCTACGCACCGAATACCGCGACGGTAGGGACCGCCAAACGACGGTTCCGGGTTCCGTCGCCGCGGGGCGACAGTTCCCGGGGCGCGGTCACTCCTCGACCAGGGGCTCGGCGGCGCGGTAGACGATCCGCATCGGCAGGCCCTCGGAATCGGTGGGCGGGTCCGCGGGGAGCGAACGGAGGTCCCCGGGCCCGGGGCGGGCGGTGTAGGCCAGGGCCATCGCGTCGAGCACGTCGTCGACGGCGACTTCGTGGCCGGCGGTGGCCTCGGCGGCGGCTTGGACCGCGGGCGGGGCGTCCCTGTCGTGTCCGGCGAGCGTCCGCATCCGCTCGGCGTAGCCGGCGGCAACGCGCTTGGAGTGGTCGAGGGGCTCGCCCGCGAACGCGCGGAAACAGACTTCGGGGTGGGACTCGGCGAACGCCTGCCGGGCTTCGGGGACGTTCTGGAGGAGTTCGTCGACCGCGGCGATCCCGTCGCTGATGGCGAAGGCCTGCTTCGAGAGGTCGCGGCCGCCCTTGCGTTCGTTGACCCGCTTGGCCGCGGGATAGCGGCGCTTGCGCGTCGCTTCCCTGACCGGCGGGGTGGTCACGGCGCTCGCGCGCGAACCGACGACCTCCCGCGCCAGTTCGTCGCACGCCCGGACCGGGTCCCCCTCGTCGACGAGACCGACCGGCACGTCGACGAGGACGGCTTCCGCGCGTTCCTCGTAGTGCACCCAGAGGTCGCCGATCCCGGGAAACACGGCGGCCTCGTGGAACCCCGAACGGTCGAACGCGACGGCGACCCACGACTCGCCCGCCCAGTCGACCCCCACGTACAGCGACTCCTCGTCCGTACTCATCGGCCGAACTTGGACGCGCGCCGGTAAAAATCCCCGTCCGGGAGTCGGTTCTCTCGGCTGAGGTGGCCGGTCCGGAACGCCGGAACGGCGCTGACTCCCGGGGCCGGCGCGGCGTCAACTCTCGGGGCCGTGACAGTACCGACTCCCGGGGTCGGGGCGATGGCGCCCCGTCTGGACCGGGTTGCACGGTACCGCGTCCCGTGGCCCCGGCGCTCTCGGAAGGCTTATCCGTGCCCTGCTCGTCCGGACAAAGGCAATGGCAGAAGGCGAAGTTGACTTCTTCAACGACACCGGCGGCTACGGTTTCATTTCGACTGAGGACGCGGACGAGGACGTGTTCTTCCACATGGAAGACGTCGGCGGTCCGGACCTCGAAGAGGGACAGGCGGTCGAGTTCGACATCGAGCAGGCCCAGAAGGGCCCGCGCGCGACGAACCTGACGCGTAAGTAACGACCCGGCGCGGCGCCGAGACGTTTTCTCCCCACAGCAACTCCCCCAGCGGCGGGCTTCCCCCGGCTCGTATCCCCGGGCCCGCGGACGGGAGTCCGTGGCTGGGACCCACGGCCCGGGGCGAGTTCCCCCGCGAGGGGTGGGCTGTGGTACTATCGACTGTGAGCCTGTCGAGAATTCCGCCACCCCGGGGTGGCGGATATCGTTACGAAGTCACACCCGACAGTATCAGGAAGTTACAGCCGACAGTGCGCGGATTCCGTCGGCTGCCGGTGTTCGCGTCGGCCGCGGCGTCGGGACTGCGCGCCGGTCGTTCCGGGACCCGGATGGGCAGAACCAGTTATCGTGACTGTTGGAGCGATTCACCGGTACGTGCCGTCCCCGGGGGTCGGCGCGATCCGGAAACGGTCTCCACCGACCACAATCAGACCTCGTCGGCCGCGTCGGGGCTGTCCTCTACGGCGCGTTTCATCGATTCGCGGCGGCTCATGGCGTCCCGGGCGGTCGCCTCCAGCAGGAAGTCGTTCTTCACGTCGACGGCGTCGGCAGCGGCGTCGGCGTTCCCCTCGGCGATGACCTCCTCGGCCGGTCGCTCCTCGAACTCGACCGCGAGTTTGTCCTTCTTGCCGCTGTACTCGACGGCGCCGACGACGATGCGTTCGAAGACCGGGTTGTCCGGGTCCCCGACGACCAGTAGTTCGCTGCCCTTGTACTCCTCGGTACCGGTGACGGGGCCGAAGTAGTCCTCGACCGTCTCCTCCATGTCCTCGACGCGCTCGTGGAGGTGCTCGCCACGGCGCATCTTGTACTCCCGCATGGGCGGCCATTTGCGAGCGCCGCTCTTACGTTTTTCGAGGGCGGCCGAACCCGCCGCCCGTCCGCCGTCGGGCGAGCGGGCCGCGGACGCGTCTCTGAGCGGGCTGACGCCGTCGAGGACGCCGAGCAACGTCCCGGGTTCGAACGGACCGGTGACACCCGGTGGGAAGAGACGGACGGGAGTTCCCCCGAAAAGTCGAAACCGGGAGGCAACTCCCGGGGCCGCGAACGAAGACAGAAGCCTCGGGGAGAGGCGGGAGGGCTACGACCCGGCGTCCTCGCGCTGGACGAGCGTCCCCCGGCGACACTCCGGACAGAAGTCGCCGGCCCGGAGCGACGACGACTCGACCTCGGTCGTGAACCCACACTCCGAGCACTTGTACATCCCCTCGGGGACGGTGACGGCCTCGGAGGTGGTCTCGTCGATGGCCGGGCCGGCGTCCCCCTCGTCCCCCACGTCGCGTTTCGTCTCCTCGGGCCACTCGTCCATCGCCGCGTCCCCGGCGTCCGCGTCGTCGTCCTCCTCGGGCCAGGCGCCCGGAGTCCGACCCCCTTCGGAGGGGCCCGTCACGTCGGTAGCGACGCGCTCCGCGTCGCCGTTGCCGCCGGCGGGTTCCTCCGTCCCGTCCTCGCTCTCCGGCCACGCCCCGGCGTCTTCCTCCGACTCTCCGGCGTCAGCCTGGTCCGGTCCGGCGCGCGTTTCCTCCCCCTCTTCGGCGTCGATGATGACCGCGTCCTCCTCTCCGGCCTGGACGTCCTTCCCCGCGGACGCCTCGCCCCCCTCGGCGTCCGGGATATTCGTCGGTTCCGAGCGGGCCTGGGCCTGTGCGGACCCCTCGGTGCCGTCGTCGCCGAGGATCTCGGCGTCGTCAGTCCGGTCGGGCTCGTCGGCCGACTCCGGATCGCCGGACTCGACGTCGGCATCGGGGTCCACAGCGGGGTGTGTCCCACCGCTCTCGCCCGGCGGCCCGCCGGTGGCCCCGGCGGCCGCGTCCGTCGCCGGCCCCTCGCCGTGCGCCTCCAGCGCCGTCACCTCCTTGTTCTCGGAGACGACGCGCGTCTCGCCACACCGGGTGCACGTCTCCAGTTCCGTGATGGTGATGACGACCTCGGAGCCCTCCTCCTCGCGTTCGCGCTCGACGGTCGTCTCGCCGAAGCTGTGACCCAGGAGCGAACACTTGAGACTCATTGTCAAGTCATGACCTCCTGCGCACTATAAGCGTACTGCTTGCGCGAGGCAGGGCGGTTACGGCCGTCGTTCGTCGAGACAGTGGAGTCGACAGCCGCGGCCGGAGCGGAGCGGGCGAGCGGCGACGGCGGAGTCGCACGGTCCGGGCCGCGGGACCGCCCGACGCCGAGGGATAAGCACAAGACCTGTCCGCTCGAACGGGCGACTATGAGAGCGAAGCCGGAGTTTCGGGACCGCGACGACACCGAGGTCGCGGTGCTCGACGCGCTGGCCGACCGGCGCGAGGAGGGCATGACCGTCTTCGAACTCCGGTCGCAGGTCGACGTCGACATCGACACGCTCGAGGACGCGCTCGCGGACCTGAAGGCCGACGGCCTCATCGAGGCGACCGAAGAGGCCGAGCGGACGGTGATCCGCCCGGAGGACGGCGTCGTCGGCCCCGTCGACCCGGACGAGGGGACGTCGATCGGCGACTGGCTGCGCGACCGGTTCCCGTTCTGAAGGCGGGCGATCCCGACGGGACGACACCCCCCGACCCTCAGCCAGTCCCGACACCCCCGAACTACGGTGATCACTCGGGAGCGGCCGCGGCCGCGCAGTTGTTCGGGCCGAGTTCGAGTTCGAACGCCTCGTCGGCGTCGACCGACTCCCGGCCGAGGTTGACGGCGATTATCCGCTCGAAGTTGGCCGGGCGCGGGGGCATGTCGCCGGTGACGTAGTCGACGAACGCCGCTTCGGACATCGAGAACGGGCGGGTTCCGCGGAGGTCGCCCAGCCGGGCGACGCAGGCGCCGTCGCCGTCCGGGGTCGCCCCGTCGCCGTGGTGACCCGGGGCGACGAGCGTTCGGTCGGGAAACCGGGCGAAGCGCTCCGTCAGCGTCCGGTAGAGGTCCCGCGCGAGGGCGCGGGCGCCGTCGGCGCCCCGTTCGAGGTCCGGCCGGGCGACGCTCTCGACGAAGAGGCTGTCGCCGGTCAGCAGGACGTCCCCGACCGCGAAGGCGGTCATCCCCGTGGTGTGGCCGGGCGCCGCGACCGCCGTCAGGTTCGAGTCCCCGACTGCGAGCGCGTCGCCGTCGGTCACGGTCGTCACGTCGAACGTCGCCCCGCGGTCGGCGGCGGCCGCCGGTAGGACCGGTTCGGCCCCGGTCGCCCCGGCGAGGGCGCGGACGCCGCTGAGGTGGTCGGCGTGGACGTGCGTGTCGACCGCGTACTCGATGGACGCGCCGCGCTCGCGGGCGTCGGCGACGTACCGGTCGGCGAACGCTCGTAGCGGGTCGACGACCGCCGCCTCGCCGCCGGCGTAGACGGCGTACCCGAGACAGCCGCTCGCGGGCCGGCGGTACTGGACGACCGTCGCGCCGGAGCCACTCGCGTCCCCCGGGGATGCGCTCTCGGTCGCCCCGTCGGCGATTTCGGTCGCCGTCAGGAGGCGGGCCCACGCCTCCATCCCGCCCGCGAGGTTGCGGGCGTCGTACCCGCGTTCGACCAGCGTCGCCGCGACGTCGGCGCTCGCCTCGCCGCGGGCACAGACCGCGGTGATCGGCCCCTCGCCGTCGACGTCGGCGACGAACTGTTCGACGGAATCGGTGACGCGGGCCTGGATGAACCGGGCGTTGGGCTTCTGGGAGACCGTCACCGATGGGCCGGAGAGCCGCCAGCGCTCGACCTCGTCCCGGTTGCGGAGGTCGAGCACCCTGACGGGGTCGCCCGCGTCGATCCGCTCCTGGAGCCGTGCCGGCGTGACGCTCGGCGGGTCGACGTCTGCCATGCACGCCCGTAGGAGCCCGGCGGGGTTAAGGAGCCCGTCGGCGCACAACGCGCGCTCATAGTGATTACTGCGACTGATTTCAGGAAGGGTGTCGAGAGACGCCGGTTTAGCGGCCACCATCACCGATCGGGGCCATCACGGCGGTAAAGACTCGCAGTAATCACTATCAGTCGTCGGTCGGCCGACCGCCGTCGGCCGTCGTGACGGGCGTGGCGTCGGCGGACGAACCGACGACCGCCGCGTCGTCCTCGTCCAGCGTGAACTGTTCGAGGCGGTCCCGGAGGGCGACCGACCGTTCGCTCAGCGACTCGACGCTGTTCGACACCTCCGAGAGAGACGCCGTCTGTTCCTCCGCGGCGGCCGAGACGTTGCTCGACTCCGAACTGATGCTGTCGGCTGTTTCGGCTACCCGGTCGATCATGCTCGCGACCTCCTCGGTCGAACTGGCCTGGTCGTCGGTCGCGTCGTTTATCTCCTGGATGCTCCGGTTCACCTCGTCGACGCTCGCCGCGATGTCGTCGATGGCGTCGAGGGCCTCCTGGATCGTCTCCGCGCCGGAGGAGACGCGGTCGTCCATCTCGCGCACGTCCTCGGCTGTCGCGTCCGTCGACTCCTGGATGTCCGCGAGCATGGCCTCGATCTCCTCGGTCGCCTCGGCGGCCTCGCCGGCGAGGCCCTTGATCTCGTCTGCGACGACGGCGAACCCCTCGCCGGCCTCGCCGGCGCGGGCGGCCTCGATCGAGGCGTTCAGCGCCAGCATGTTCGTCTGCTCGGCGATGTCGGTGATCAGCGAGACGATCTCGCCGACCTCGTCCATCTCCTCGGTCAGGGACTCGACCCTGTCGATGGTCTGGGTCGACTTGTCCTGAATGTCGGCCATGTCGTCCATCGCGTCGGTAGCCGCCTCCCGGCCCGATTCCCCGAGGTCGGCCGCGTCCCCCGCCGTCGACGCGATCTCGTCGGAGGACGACGCGACCTCCTCGATGGCGCCCGAGAGGCTCTGCATCTCGGAGGTGACCTCGCCGAGGCTCTCGGACTGTTTGTCGGCGTCCGCCGAGATCGTCTGAACGGACTCGCTGACGTCCTCGCTGGCGTCGCGTGACTCGCCAGCGCTGGCGGCCGCCTCCTCGCTGGCGGTCGCGACCTCGTCGGCGAACGAGCGGATGCCCGCGACCGTCCGTTCGAGTTCGGCCATCATCTCGTTGAAGCTCTCGGCGATCGCCGTCATCGCCTCCGTGCGGCTCTGGGGGTCCATCCGCCGGGTGAGGTCCCCGTCCGCCGCGGCGCTCATCGCCGAGCTGAACGCGTCCGCCTTCTCCCTGAGGTGGTCGTTCAGCTCCTCGGCCTCGGCTTTCGCCCGCTCGGCCTCCTGTCTGGCTTCCTCGGCGCTCGCCCTGGCGTCTTCGGCTTCCTCGCGCTGGCTCTCGGCCTCCCGCCGGCGCTTTTGGGCGTCTCCCCGGGCCGTCTTGAGGTCCTCGACCGTGGCGATGGTCCCGGTCGAACTGATGGCGACGACGCCGATCAGGACCGCCAGCAGCGACGTCCCGAGCGCGTCCATCACCGCCCCTGCGACGCCGAGCCACTCCAGGAACACGACGCCGGTCCAGAGGAAGCCGAGTCCGGCGGCGAACGTGAAGTTCGCCCAGAACCCGGACTCGAGCGTCGTGTCCAGGTACGTCCGGACGCCGACCGCGGCCGCGGCGCCGAACGCGACGACCGCGAGGAAGTCGACGGCGACGATGACGGGGTTCATCGACCCACCCCGCCGTCAGTCGCTGTCGCCTCCGGTACCTCCTCGTCCGGGTCGCCGCCCCCGCCGACGACCCGGCGCCGCCGGACGTACCCCGCCGCGAGGAACGCGATGCCCGCCCCCAGCAACCCCACGACGTGTTCCACGTAGTTGAGGATCCCCCCGAGGAACAGGCTCTCCAGGTTCGTCGCCAGCGTCGCGACGACCAAAAGCAGGTAGCCGACGACGAACCACCGGGACTCCGCCCGGTAGTGCAGTACCACTGGCACGAGCCCGATCAGTGCGATTATCGGCAGGACGACTTTGTGGGGGTCGAGCGCTTCTAGCATGCTTGTCGACTCTCGCTACACGCTATCGAGTGAAACTAGCGTATATATCTCGCCCCCGATTATTGGGGTTGATAATCACCCACCACGGTTCCGATCGGCCGCGACTCGCGGGCAGCGCGACTCGCGCTCCCCCACAGCTAAGCCCTCGACGACCGAACGTGTGGGCATGGACGGACCGGCGTTCGTCGAGGCGGTCGAGGACGAAACGGCGACGGAACTCGGCCGCCTGGGCTCGGACAAGTACCTGATCGCCGCGACCGGCGCGGACCTGTCGGCGAGCCCGGTGCTGGAATCGGTCGCCAGGACCGCCGCCGACGGTCGGGCAGCGTTCGAATCGTGGGCCGACGACGCGGACGGCGCGACGGCGGAGGCGTTCGCGGCCGCGGCCGAGACCGAGCGCGAGCACTACGAGCGGGTCGCGGCCGAACTCGATGGCGAGCCCGAAACTGAGCCGGAGGACCCCCTCGGAGACGCGCTCGCGTCGGCGAGCGGGACGCCCGCCAGGGCCGGCGCGCTCGTCGGCCGCGGCCTGGTCTGTGACCGGACGCGGCTGCAGGTGGTGAACTTCTTCGTCAACGAGGCCGACGAGCGCCGGGCGGACCTCGCGCGGGACCTGCGGGCGGACGCGAACGACCAGGTCGAGGCGGGCGCCGCGCTCCTCGAAACGGTCTGTGAGGGCGACCAAGACTGGGAAGCCGCGCGGGACGCCGCCGAAACCGTCGTCGACGCCGCCTACGACGCGTACGCCGACGCGCTCGACGCGATGGGCGTCGACCCGAAGCCGGTGTGCTGACCGCTGTCCGCGCGGGACTCACTCGGACGCCGGGAGGGCCAGGTTTTCGTCGCGCCGGTTCCTGTCCCGGGTATGCGCGTCGTCTCGCTGCTGCCCTCCGCGACGGAGATCTGTTTCGCCCTCGGCGTCGAGCCCGCGGGCGTCTCCCACGAGTGTGACTACCCGCCGGCGGCGGCCGAGCTCCCGTCGATGAACCGCTCGCGGGTCGACCCCGACGCGTCGAGCGCCGAGATCAACGAACAGGTAGCCGACGCCGAGGCGTCGGGCGGCGTCTACGAGATAGACCGCGAGGCGCTCGCCCGCGCCGACCCGGACCTCGTCATCTCCCAGGGCGTCTGTGACGTCTGTGCCGTCGACTCGGTGCTCGTTCGCGAGGCGGTCGAGGAGACCGGCCTCGACGCCGAGGTACTGGCGCTCGACACGCACAGCCTCGAGGACCTGTACGCGGATATCGAACGGATCGGCGCGGCCGTCGGCCGACCGGACCGGGCCGCCGACCTCGTGGCCGACCTGCGCGAGCGGGTCGACGCCGTGGCCGAGCGCGCGAGCGCCGTCGACGACCGGCCCCGCGTGGCGGTCCTCGACTGGCTGGAGCCGGCGATGGTCGCCGGCCACTGGGTGCCACAGATCGTCGACCTGGCGGGCGGGCGCTACGGCCTCGCGGACACCGGCGAGCGCTCGCGTCCCCGCGAGTGGGCCGAGATCCGCGAGTACGACCCGGAGGTGCTGGTCGCCGCTCCCTGCGGGTTCGACCTCGACCGGACGCTGGCCGAGCGCGCGACGCTCGAAGACCGGCCGGGGTGGACCGACCTCCCGGCCGTCGCGGCCGGGCGCGCGGTCGCCGTGGACGGTCACCACTACGTCAACCGCCCCGGGCCGCGACTGGTCGAGACGCTCGAACACCTCGCCGGCGTGATCCACCCCGACCGGTTCGACGACCCGCCCGGAGACGTCGTCCGGCCGCTGTGACGCAGGACGGGGATCCGGGTGGCCGAATTGACGAACCTCGACGGGCGGCCGTCGCCCGGCAGACGGATCGGCGAGAGCGGCCCAACTCATAGTGATTACTGCGACTGATCTCGGGAACGGTGTCGAGAGACGCCGATTGAGCGGCCACCATCACCGATCGGGGCCATCACGGCGGTAAAGACTCGCAGTAATCACTATCAGGCGAGCACCGAGAGCCCGACGTAGAGGTTCGTCAGGACGATCCACACGCCCAGGGCGAGGATGCCGAGAAACCAGCCCCGCCAGTAGGGCACGCGCTCGACGACCGGCCGACACTCCAGCAGGACGACCCCGACGTAGAGCACGACCGCCGCCTTCAGCGCGACCATCAGCATCGGGTGGTGGGTCAGCAGGACCCGGATCCAGGGGTTCGCCTCGCCGCCCGGTCCGACCGAGCGGACGGCCACGAGCGTCGACCCCGCGTCGGCGAACCCCCACAGTATCACCGTCGAGAACACGAGTTCGACGTAGCCCGGCGGCTCGAAGCGAATCGTCGTGAGGTCGATATCGCCCGCCCGAGCGTCTTTCATTGATATATCACCGGATCTGCGGGAGCGTTCAGTCACACCGAACGCGCGAAACAGAATAAGCGTATTCTCCCAGATATCACATCTGATATCGGTGCTGGCGCGTTCTCAGTCCGGAGGAATCGGTCGGGTCGGGCGCCCGAGTTGAGCTGTGAGCGTCCGGAGACTCGTCCGAGGGGTCCGGGGATCCCACCGGACGGGCGACTGGGACTGTAAACAGTCGGCGACTCGTCCGAGGGGACCGGGACCGCCGGCCGGGCGACCGGGCGACCGCGGGTACGCGCGGAGACGGCGGGAGCGGACCCGCCGGCCGGCCGGTCAGTCGCCGATGGCGCAGGAGTCGCCGTAGTCGACGTCGCGGACGGACGCCACGGCGGGGTCGTCGCCACAGACCGGGCAGTCCGGATTCCGGCGGACGGTCACCTCGTCGACGGTCATCTCGGCGGCGTCGTACGCGAGGAGGCGGCCGTCGAGTGACTCGCCGACGCCGACGAGGTACTTGACCGTCTCCGTGGCCTGGATGGCGCCGACGGTCCCGGGGAGGACGCCGAGGACGCCCGTCGTCTCGCAGTCCGGGACGGCGCCCTCCGGCGGTGCCTCGGGGAACACACAGCGGTAACAGGGGCCGTCGCCGGAGAAGGTGGTGACCTGGCCCTCGAACCGGTAGACCGCGCCGTGGGAGAACGGGACGCCCGCCAGCGTGCAGGCGTCGTTGAGGAGGTACCGCGTCGGGAAGTTGTCCGAGGCGTCGACGACGAAGTCGTACGCCTCGACGAGGTCGGCGGTGTCCGCCGTGAGACGGGTCTCGTGGGTCCGCACGTCCACGTCCGGGTTCAGGTCGGAAACGAACTCGGCGGCGCTGTCGACCTTCGGGCGGCCGACGTCGGCGTCGCGGTGGACCACCTGGCGCTGAAGGTTCGAGCGCTCGACGGCGTCGTCGTCGGCGATCCCCAGCGTGCCGACGCCCGCGGCCGCGAGGTACTGGACGACCGGCGACCCGAGGCCGCCGGCCCCGACGACGAGCACGGCGGCGTCGAGCAGGGCCCCCTGCCCTTCGGGACCGACCTCGTCCATGATGACGTGCCGCGAGTAGCGGTCGAGCTGCTCCGGGTCCAGGTCCGGCGCTGGCATACGCCCGCGTAACCCGTCCACGGGAATAAGCGGCCTGATGCGTCCCGGCGGGACGGACGCTCGCACGGACCGGTGCGGGTCGCCGCGCTCGCCCCGGAAGATAACGATCAATGACAACAGTTAACAATTGACGCCGTGAACGTGGGAACACGATGGCCGAACTGACCCGGGACCGGGGGAAAACGTACGCCTGCAAGGCCTGCGACTCGCAGTTTATCGTGCCGCGAGACGAGACGCCCGCCTGTTGTCCGATCTGTCGAATGAACCGGTTCGAACGGAACGACTGACTCGGCCTGAACCGGTCCCGGTCGCGGCGCCGGGGAGGACAGGAGGGGAAGAAAACTTATCCCGGCGATGCGACACGAGCGGTATGGTCCCCAGAACCCCCCTCCGGAGCCCCTCCGAGTACTTCGAGCGCCGGAACCGTCCCTCGCTGGCCGTCGGCGCCGGCGTGGTCGTCGCCGAGGCGCTCGCTATCACCGTCGCGATCTGGCTGTTCATGCAGCGAGTCGTCGCCCGGGTAGACGCCCCGCCGGGAGCGGAGTCGGAGATCCGGTCGGCCGTCTCCGGCGGCCTCGTCGCCGCGTTCTTCGGCGTCGTCGTCGGCTGGGTCCTGCTCGCCGCGATCGTCCACGTGTTCATGTGGTTCGCCGACGCCGAGCGGGGCTTCGGCACGACCCTCGCGGTCGTCGGGGAGGCGGAACTCGTCGGGATCGTCGTCCTCCCGGTGACCACCGTCGCGCTCCTCAACCTGGCCGGACAGACCCCCGCGGACCCCGAGGCCGCCGCGGCGTTCTTCCGGCGGGCGGCCAGTTTCAACTCGCCGCTGTTGCTCCTCGTGAGCCTCGTCAGCACGCTGTGGAAGGCCGCGATCCAGGGGTACGGCCTCGCCGTGAGCCACCGCGTCGACGCGGGGAAGGCACTCGTCCTCACGCTCGTCGTCGGTATCGTCGGGTTCCTGCTGAATCTGGCGTGAACCGGTCGGGCGTTCCGTCCGGCTACAGGTCGTAGAGGCTCCCGAACTTCTCGCGGGCGTAGTCGAGGAAGTAGTCGGCCGTGAACGACTCGCCGGTGGCCTCGCGGACGAGGTCGTCGGTCTCGTACCGGCAGCCGTGGCGGTGGACGTGCTCGGTCAGCCACTCGTGGAGCGGGTCGAACTCGCCCTCGCGGACGAGTCGGTCGACGTCACCCACGTCGGCGGCCAGGCTGTCGTACAGCTGGGCCGCGAGGACGCTCCCCAGCGAGTACGTCGGGAAGTAGCCCAGCGAGCCGTGCGTCCAGTGGATGTCCTGGAGGCAGCCCTCGCTGTCGGTCTCGGGGCGCACGCCGAGGTACTCCTCGGTCTTGTCGTTCCAGACCTGGGGCACCTCCGCGACGTCGAGGTCGCCCGCGATCAGGTCGCGCTCGATCTCGAACCGGAGGACGATGTGCATGTGGTAGGTGAGTTCGTCCGCCTCGACGCGGATGAGGTTCTCCGGATATATTTGGTTGGCCGCCTCGTAGAGCCGGCGCGGCGAGGCGTCGACGCCGAGGTGTTCCTCGACGCGCGGCGCGAAGAACTCCCAGAACGCGCGCGAGCGGCCGACGTGGTTCTCCCAGAGCCGCGACTGTGACTCGTGGACGGTCAGGTCCCGCGACTGGCCCAGCGGCGTGCCGTAGTGCTCGTCCGGGAGGCCGAGCGTGTAGGTGGCGTGCCCGAACTCGTGTATCGTCGAACCGACGGCGCCCATCGGGTCCGCGGGGTCGAACCGCGTCGTCACGCGGGCGTCGAACTGGTTCCCGGTCGAGAAGGGATGGGGCGCGGTGTCCAGGCGGCCCCGCTCCCAGTCGTATCCCAGGTCGTCCAGCGCCTCCCGGACGAGCGCCTCCTGGTCGTCGGGGTCGTACTCGCCGTCCGCGAATGGGTTCGCCAGGTCGGCGTCGCTGGCCTTGATCTCGTCGATCAGCGGCACGAGTTCGTCCCGGAGCCGTTCGAGGACGCGCTCGGCGGTGTCCAGCCCGAGGTAGGGCTCGTAGTCCTCGAACAGCACCTCGTAGGGGTCCCGGTCGGGGTCGATGGCCGCGGCGTACTCGCGTTTCAGTTCGACCATCTTCTCCAGCGTCGGGGCGAAGGCGTCGAAGTCGTCCTCGGCCTTGGCCTCCTCCCAGACGGGCAGTGCGTTCGAGGCCGTCTCCGATATCTCGGCGACGAGCTCCTCGGGGACTTCCGCGGCGCGCTCGTGCTCGCGGCGGATCTCGCGGACGACCGCCCGATGCCCGGCGTCGAGGTCGGCGTCGTCCAGGTCGTCGAGCCACTCGGCCACGCGGTCGTCGGTCAGCAGGTCGTGTGACACCGAGGACAGCGCGGAGGACTGCTTCGACCGGGCGGGCGTGCCGCCCTCGGGCATCGTGACCTGCTGGTCCCAGCCCAGGACACCCGCGGCGTCCTGGACGTACGAGAGGCGCTCGACGTGGTCGACGAACTCGGGGTAAGGTTCCGGCGCTTCCGTCGCTTCGTCGGGGGATTCGGTCGCCATGTCCCCCGATTACGGCCGGACTGCCATGAACCCTGGTTCCGCGGCGACGCGTGCAGGCTCTTTCGGCGACCGCAAGGACGCCTGCACTTCCGGACCCCCGTGGATCCTGCGGTTCCGGCGGACGCCGAGACGCGCGTTCCAGGCTCACAGATCGAACCGGAGGACGTCGCCCTCTCCGACGCCGTGCTCGGTCGTCCACCCGTAGTTCACTTCGAGAACGTACCGCCCGCGGCCGGGGTACTCCTGGTCGTCGCCGACCTCGTCCGGCCCGGGTTCGGGCGCGTGGTGAACCCGCGTGACGACGCCCTCGTCGTCGGCGTAGACGACGTCGATCCCGAAGTCCATCCGCCGCATGACGAACACTCGGTCGGAGACGGCGCCGTAGACGAACAGCATCCCGTAGTCCGCCGGGAGTCGCCCGGTGTCGCTCAACCCCGTGTACCGCAACTCGGGGGTGTCGGCGACGGCCGCCGTCACCGACCCCAGCGGGTCGCCCTCCGGCGTCGTCGCGCGTACCGCGGTCGTCTCGTAGCCGGGGAAGACAGCCGGCGTCGGCGTGGCGCGAGTCGTCGGCGTGGCGCGAGTCGTCGCCGCGGCGCCGGGTCCGTCGGTCGAGCGCGTGCCGGTCCCCGGTCCGGTGTCGGTCGCTGACGCGACGGCGGGATCGGTCGGGGAAGCGACTGCGCCGTCGGTCGCCGGGGGATCGCCCGTCGAGCCGGTCCCGTCGCCGGCGCCCGCGCTCCCACAGCCGGTGAAGCCGGCGGTCGCACACGCCGCGAGGAACGCTCGGCGTCGCACGGGTCCGGTTCGGGGTCGGTCCCGGAAAAGGACTCCGCCGCTCCGTCGGAGACCGGGATCACGCGTCCCACGACTCGGCCACGCGGCGGTAGACCCCGTAACACCGGTCGAGGACGTCGAGCGAGACGCTCTCGTCGGCGGTGTGGGCCTCGCCGGGTTCGGCCGGGCCACAGACCACGCAGGCGGCCCCCGCGTCGGCGAGCCACCCGGCGTCCGTGGCGTGTGGCTTGACGACCTGCTCCGGTGCGCCGTCGCCGGGTGCGCCCCCACCACTCTCCGTCTCCGACTCCCCCGCGCGTCCGTGGACGGCCGCCGCGGCGTCGAGGACGGCGTCGGCGAAGGCGGGGTCGGAACACGCCATCGGCGGGAGGTCCTGGTCGACCTCCCAGGCGACGCCCGCGAGGTCGGCCACCCAGTCCGTCGGGACGCGCTCGCCGGGCACCGTCCGCTCGTCGACCGTCGCCGTGCAGCGGTCGGGGATCACGTTCCAGGCCGACCCGCCCTCGATCTCCGTGACCGCGACGCTCCCGCGCAGTCGGTGGCCCAGGACCTCGGCCTCGGGCGCGGACAGGTCCCGGACCGCTTCGACGGCGTCGGCCATCCGGTAGATGGCGTTCTCGCCGGCCTCTGGTTCGCTCGCGTGGGCGGCCCGGCCCTCGGCGACGAGCGTCGACCCGCGCCGGCCCTTGTGCGCGACGGCGACGTCGGTCACGCCGGGCGCGGAGTAGCCGGTCGACCCCTCCCCGACGACGGCGTAGTCGGGGACGAACCCCTCGTCGACGGCGTGCCGGGCGCCGACGCCGCCGTCCTCCTCCCCGACGAACGAGGCGAAGGCGAGTTCGCACGCCGGGTCCGCGTCCCGGAAGGCACACATCGCGGCCGCCAGCGCGCCCTTCATGTCGGCCGCGCCGCGGCCGTACAGGCGTCCGTCCCGTTCCTCGACGACGTAGTCGCCGTCGTCGGTCTGGCGGTCGTCCGGTGGGACGACGTCGTGGTGGCCGACCAGCGCGAGCGTCGTCTCCCCCTCGCCCTTCACCGCGACGACGTTCCCCCCGCGGCCCGCGTCCGCGCCGGCGTCGTCCCGGGTCACGTCGGCCCTGGTGTGTTCGGAGAGCCACTCCTCGACGAGGTCGCCCGCCGCCGCCTCGCGCTCGTGGCTCGGGATCGCCACGAGCTCCCGCGCGAGGTCGCGGACGTCTGCGTTCGCGTCCATACCCGACACCGGGCCGGGACAGAGAAAAGAGTGGGTCCTCGACTGGCGGACGGAAGCCCTGATAGCGGTTCGCCGGAACGTCGTGGCGGCGAACTCTATCAACAGTTCCGTCCGTCAGTATCGTCACCGGCCGGGCCGTCACGGAGCTACAGCCGACAGTCTCACTGCCCGGCCGCCGCCCGGAGGATCGCTTCCCGGTTTCGGACGTACGTCGAGTAGTGCGCCTCCTCGGAGAGGCGGAGGTCGCAGTCCGGCAGGCGGTCGGCGAACGCGCGGGCCAGACCGGGCGTGACCGTCTCGTCGGCCCGGCCGTGGAACAGCGACACGTGGCGGTCGATATCGCGGACGTCGAACCCCCAGTCGTTGCCGACCAGCGGCAGGTCGCGGGCCGGCCCGCGGCCGCCCTGTCGGAAGGCCTCCGCGGCGTCCGCGAGCAGGTGGTCGCCCGCGGGTTCGTCGAACAGGTCCCGGTCGGGCCCGCCGGCGGTGGCGACGATCGACCGCCGGAACTGCGGGCGGGCGTAGCGCGCCGACCAGGCGCCGACGCCGAACGCCAGTTGCGAGAACCCCGGGACGAACCGCGTCGCCGACAGGAGCGCGCGGTTGAACGGGTCGGCGCGGTCGTACGTCCCGGGCGGCGCGACGGCGCTGGCGAGCGCGACCCCGCGGAGCCTGTCGGGCACCGCGTGCGCGCAGGCGGCGGCGTGTGGCCCGCCGGCCGAGAAGCCGACGACGCCGAACCGGTCGACGCCGAGGCGGTCGGCCAGCGCGGCCACGTCGCCGGGCCAGTCGAGCAGCCGCCGGCGGGGCTGGAACGCTGAGTGGCCGAAGCCGGGGCGCTCGGGCGCGACGACGCGGATCCCCGACTCGCGGGCCACGCCGTCACAGAGCGCCCACGTGAGCCGGGAGCCGAGCACGCCGTGGAACGCGAACACCGGCGTCCCCTCGGGGTCGCCGTACTCGGCGTACGCGAGCGTCCGGCCGTCCAGGTCCACTGTCGCCGGGTCGCCCGTCGACCGGTCGGCGGGAGAGTCCGCGTGCGCGGTCGACCCACCCGCCCCGGCAGGCAGCGATTCGTCCATGGCGGACCTTCGGCGCGTCGCCCATAGGAACGTCGGTTCGACGCCGCCACCGGCCTCGACGGCCGCCCGGCCGGCAAACGCTCACAGCCGGGGGAGCTGGCGGCTCGTCGACGGGTCGGGACGGCCTCACACGCGACCGACACGCCTAATTCCGCCCGTCCAGAACCCACGCCCATGTTAAGCAGGCGCTTCGTGCGGGAGCACCCCGAGGCCGTCCGCGATGGCCTCGAACTCCGGCACAACGACGACGTCGACCTCGACGAGATCCTCGCGCTCGACGAGGAGTGGCGCGACCTGAAGGCGGAGGGCGACGACCTGCGCCACCGGCGAAACGAGGTCAGCAGCCGGATCGGCCAGCTCAAACAGGAGGGCGAAGAAGAGGAGGCCCGGGCGGCCATCGAGGAGTCCCAGGACCTCAAAGAGCGCATCGAGGCGGTCGAAGAGCGGGCCGAGGAGCTGGACGCCGAGCTGGAGCGGCGCCTGCTCGAAGTTCCGAACGTCCCCCACGAGGACGTCCCGCCCGGCGAGGACGAAACCGACAACGTCGAGGTGCGCCGCGAGTTCTTCGCGGACCACGACGCCCCCGCGGACCCCGTTCCGCACTACGACCTCGGGGAGGAGCTCAACATCCTGAGCTTCGACCGCGGCGCGAAGGTGACCGGCGGCGGCTTCTACTTCCTGCAGGGCGACGGCGCCCGCCTCGAACACGCCCTCATCCAGTTCATGCTCGACGTCCACCGCGAGCAGGGGTACACGGACGTCCACCCGCCGATCCCGGTCTCCTCGCGGTCGATGCGCGGCACCGGTCAGCTGCCGAAGTTCAACGAGGACGCCTACCGCGTCGGCGGCGGCGAGCACGAGGCC
>JBDGST010000037.1:0-36445 GCA_042217365.1 Haloarculaceae archaeon | reverse complement strand
CGGTCGCCACCTCGTAGCCGTCGGCGGTCTCGCGGGCCGTCCAGCCGTCGAAGGGGTCCTGTTCGACGACGACGGGGCTCTCCGGGTCCGGGACCGTCCCGGGGGTGTACGCCATCCGGACGACGTTGTCCGCGTACGCTTCGAGCGCGAGCGTTCCGCGCTCGGTCTCTATCGACAGTCCGCGGTCTGTCTCGGTTGCAGGACCGATCGTCATGGTCCCACGTTTAACGGGCCGTGTTTTAACTGTACCGAGACGGGCGCTCCGGGTGGAGTCCCGGCCGAACGGCTCCCGAGCGGCCGCGAAACCGCCGAACGCTCCAGCAGCTCCCTCCGCCGGTCGGTCAGAGTTCGACCCGCTTTCCGGTCTCGGCCGACTCGTAGACCGCCTCGGCGACCCGGACGTCGCGGACCCCCTCCGCGCCGTCGGGCTCGACGGTCAGGTCGCCCAGCACCCCCGTTGCGAAGTAGTCGAGTTCATCGACGACCTCGCTGGGTTCGGCGGCGTCGAGGCTCGTCGCGCTCCCGTCGCGCTCGACGGTGACCGTCCGCTCGCAGTCGATCCCGAATACCGGCTCGACGACGACCCGGCCGTCGGTGCCGATCACGGACAGCCGGTTCGCCGACGCGGCCCCGTAACTCGCGGTGCAAGAGCCGACGGTGCCGTCGTCGAACTCGACCTGGAAGTCGACGTGTTCCTCGACCTCGTCGAACGCCGGCCGGTCGCTGCGCGCGCTCGCCCGGACCGCGACGGGGTCGGCGTCGAGGACGAACGCCGCCGTGTTGAGCGGGTAGACGCCGATGTCCATGAAGGCGCCCCCGCCCGCCAGGTCCCCGTCGAGGCGCCACTGGTCGGTGTCCCCGTCTGCGATCAGGTCGAAGGATATCTCCCCGTGGACCTGGACGGGGTCGCCGATGACGCCCGCCCGGACCTGCTCGCGGACCCACCGGACGGACCTCGTCGTCTGCATCCGGTAGGCCGACATGAGTTCGACGCCGGCGTCCTCGCAGGCCGCCACCAGCCGCTCGGCCCGGTCGGCCGACGCCTCGATCGGCTTCTCACAGAGGACGTGCTTGCCAAGCCCGGCCGCCGTCTCGGCCTGCGGGAGGTGGAGGCCGTTGGGCGTCACCAGGTAGACCGCGTCGTAGCCGTCGGCGGCCTCGCCGTCCTCGTACTCGTCGTAGGTGAGGACGCGTTCGATACCGTACTCGGCAGCGGCCGCGCTCGCCGTCTCGGGCGACCCGCTCACGACCGCGGTCACCTCGCAGTGGTCCGAGCGGTCGAGCGCCGGCAGCGCGACGTCCCGGGCGAAGTCCCCGAGGCCGACGACTGCGACCCGCAGCGGCGTTCCCTCGACCGGGCGGGCCCAGTCGCGTCGGTCGAACGTCGTGGGTATCGCGAGCTCCATGTCAGCGATCCGAATCCGAGGCCCAAATAGAAGTGGGTAGCGGCGAGGTAGCGGGCCGGAGGCACCCCCATCACTCCGACCCGCGACGGTCCGTCTCAGTTCCCGCCCCCTCGACACCCGGTCAGCTCCTCGGCGTCGAGGCGGGTGATCCGGAACCGGACGTCCTTGGTCGGCCGGTCGTACATGGTGACGAAGGGGACGTCGAGCGCGTCGAGCGCCGCCAGGACGTCCGGGTCGACGCTCGACTCCGGCACCTCCGACAGCGGCCCGCGCACGACGACGCTCCGCCACTCGTCGCCGGTCTCGCCGTACACGGTCACGCTCGCGTCTTCAGTCGCGTCGACGAACGTTCGCTTCCGGCTCTCGGGCGTGTACCCCAGCCTGAAGTAGAGCGCTCGCTCGCTCTCGCGGTAGGTGAACGAGACGGGAATGCCGTACGCCTCCCCGCCGTCCGCGAGCGAGAGGACGCCGGTCTCGCGGTCGTCGAGGAACGCCGCTATCTCCGCCGCACCCATCTCCGTGGACTCCGCTTCTGTCATAGGGCACCGTACGAGCGTCGGCTCTATGAAAGTGCGCCCCGCCACCCCGGACGGCCGGCCGATCCGGAAAGCGGTTAGCGACCCCTCTCGGTCAGTCCTCCCACGGCGGGTGCGGGTCGACCGGGTTCTGCGGGGGATCGCCCCGGAGGATCCCGAGCAGGTCCTCGGTAACCGTCCGGCGCATCTCGGCGATCGACTGCTCCGAGTAGAACGCCGCGTGGGGCGTGAAGACGGCGTTCGGGTGCTCGAACGGCGGCGTCGGGTCGGGCGGCTCCTCCGGGAGGACGTCGAGCCCCGCGCCGGCGATGGACCCCTCCTCCAGAGCCGCCTGCAGCGCGTCGAGGTCCACTATCGGGCCGCGGGCGGTGTTGACGAGGAGCGCGTCCTCGCGCATCAGGTCGAACTCGTCGGCCCCGAACATCCCGCGGGTCTCGCGGGTCAGGGGCGCGTGCAGGGAGACGGCCCGGGACCGCTCCAGCAACTCATCGAATCCGACTTTCTCGACGCCGGCGGCCTCCATCGTCCGGGACTCGACGTAGGGGTCGTAGGCCACCACCCGGAAGTCGAACCCGTCGACGAGGCGCGCGAAGCGGCGGCCGAGCGTCCCGAACCCGACGATCCCGAGCGTCGAGCCAGCGAGGCGGTCGACCGGGTGACCGGTCGTCCAGCCCCACTCGCCGTCCCGGATCGCGCGGTCGTACTGGACGGTCTTCCGGGCGACGCCGAGCAACAGCGAGAGCGCGTGGGTCGGCACCTCGTCGACGCAGTAGTCGGGGACGTTGACCACCGCGACGCCGCGGCGGTCGGCGGCTTCGAGGTCGATTTCGTCGACGCCGATGCCGTAGCGCCCGACGGCCCGCAGGTCGAGCGCCTCGAAGACCGACTCCGGAATGTCTACGTGCTGGACCAGCAGCGCGTCCGCGTCGGCCTCGGACGCGGCTTCGACCACCTCCGCCGGCGAGTCGGCCTGTGCCGGGACCAGGTCGACGCCGGTCCCGTCGAGGACCGAGCGCTCTATCGACAGGTCGGGGTAGTTCCAGTCCGTGACGAGGAGTGTGTCTGCCATCGTCCGCCATATCTCCCGGACCGTAATGATTCTAGGCCTTCCGGCGGTCGAGCGAGGCGGGGCCGTCCCGTCCCCACGGTCTGCCGGCGAAGACACCTTTATCACCCGGACCGCCCCAGTGAGTGGCGATGTCGTTCCAGGACCGACTCGCGACGCTGCAGGCGGGGCTCGCGGACCGCGACGCCGACGCGATGGCCCTCTACCCGGGCCCGAACACGCTGTATCTCGCCGGGTTCTTCGGGGAACCGCTGGACAGGCACCTCCTGGTCTGCGTCCCGGAGACCGGCGAGCCGTGGGTCGTGACCCCGCGGAAGTCCCTCGACCTGGTCCGCGACCAGTCCCCGATCGAAAAGGTCCGCGTCACGGACGCCAACGACTCCGGCGCGGTCTCGCGGCGGTTCGCCGAGGAACTCCCCGGCGAGGTCGACGACCTCCTCGTCGACGGCCGGGCCCCGTTCAGCGTCACCGGTCCGCTGGACGCCGCCGCCGACGCGGCGCTCGACACCGCCGACCCCCTGCTGACGGAAGCCCGGATCCGGAAAGACGACGGAGAGGTGGCCGCGCTCGAACGGTCGGCGGCGGTCGCCGACGAAGTGAGCGAGGAGATCCGTGCGAAGGGTCCGCGGGCGGTCGGCGCGACCGAGCGGGAACTGGCCCAGGAGATCCGCGGGCTGCTCCACGCGAAGGGCGCCACCCGGCTGTCGTTCGACGTCGTCGTCGCGAGCGGCCCCAACGCAGCGAACCCCTATCTCCGGCACGGCGACCGCCGGATCCGGGAGGGCGAGCCGGTCGTCCTCGACTTCGGCGCGTTCGTCGACGGGTACGCGAGCGACCAGACCCGCACCGTCGTCTTCGGCGGTGCCCCGCCGGACGGGTTCGAGGCGGCCTACGACGCCGTGCGGGCCGCCCTCGACGCGGGGGTCGAGGCGGTCGAACCCGGTATCCCCGTCGGCACGGTCGACGATGCCGCGAACGCCGTCGTCGAAGAGCACGGCTTCGGGGAGAACCTCGTCCACGCGACCGGCCACGGCGTCGGCCTCGAAGCCCACGAGGCGCCGACCGTCGCCGGGGGGAACGACCGCCCGCTCGAACCCGGGATGGTGTTCAGCGTCGAGCCCGGGGTCTACGTCGAGGGCGAGTGGGGCGTCCGCGTCGAGGACCTCGTGGTCGTGACCGGGGACGGCTGTCGCCGGCTCAACCACTCGCCCCGGACCTGGAAACCGCTGTAGCGATCCGGGGGGTCCGCGGTCGCACGAGCGTTTCGGAGCGGTACCGCGCACGGTTCGCCGGGGCCACCGCTTTGATAACCCGCTCGCACCACCCACTCGTATGGAGATCACAGACGTCGAACCGGTCGTCCTGGAGAGCGCGGTCGGCACCGTCTCGCTACCCGGCGGAAAGGCGGACTTCGACGCGACGGTCCGGCCGGTCCTCGTCCGGGTCCACACCGACGAGGGGATCCTCGGCCTCGGGGAGACCTACCTCGACGACCCGACCGGCGACAAGGCCGCCTTCGTCGCGAAGGGGGTCGACGCGCTCGCGAACCACCTCGTCGGGGAGGATCCCAGA
Source organism: Haloarculaceae archaeon (assembly GCA_042217365.1). Classification (GTDB taxonomy): domain Archaea; phylum Halobacteriota; class Halobacteria; order Halobacteriales; family Haloarculaceae; genus JBDGST01. The sequence continues at coordinate 31,865 of JBDGST010000037.1, read as the reverse complement.
CAGGTCCGGGCGCTCTGGCACGAGATGTACGTCCACACCAAGCGGTCCGGGTCCTACCGGTCGCTGTCGGCCATCGACGAGGCGCTCTGGGATATCAAGGGCAAGGCCGCAGGCGTCCCCGTGTACGAGTTGCTGGGCGGGGCCGTCGGCGAAGTCAAGGCCTACGCCACGTTCCCCCACAGGAAGCCCGCCGACGAACTGGTCGAGGCGGGCGAATGGCTCGCCGAGAAGGGGTTCGAGACCATGAAGATAGTCGTCGGCGCGGACGTCGAGACCGACCGCGAGCGGATCCGGCAGGTGGCCGAGGGCATCCCGGACGAACTCGGGCTGGCGATGGACGCCAACACTACCTTCGACGTCCCCGACGCGCTCGCGCTGGCCCGGACCGCGAGCGAGTACGAACTGGAGTGGTTCGAGGAACCCATCGCCCACACCGATGTCGCGGGGATGGCCGACCTCAACCGGCGCGCGTCCGTGCCGATCTCGGCCTACCAGAACAACACCACCCAGTATCCCGCGACGGAGATGCTCGAACGGAACGCCCTGGAGATCTACCAGCCGGCGTTCGACTACTGCGGGGGGATCACGCCGTCGCTCGCGGTCGCGACGCTCTGTGAGGCGTACGACAAGCGGTTCGTCCCGCACGCGTTCGGCCCGGTCGTCAACTACGCCGCGAGCCTGCACGTCGCGGCCGCCGCGCCCGCCTGCTCGCTCATCGAGTTCGCCATATACGCCGAGGACGTCGACGACCCCGGCCGGTACGTCGCCAGCCCGTACGTCGAGAACCAGGCGGACGTCTACGTTCAGGACGGCGGCCTCATCGAACCGCCCGAAGCACCGGGACTCGGCCTCGAAGTCGACGAGGACGCGCTCGCGGAGTACCGCACCGACTGACCGTCCGTCGTCTCCCCCGTCCCGTCTACCCTCTCTGCGTGCACCGCCCTCGATCCCCGTCATCCGTGAGACCGCCGTGGTCTTTGTTCGCAAGGGTCGAACGAGGTGTTCCCAATAACCGAACGAGGGTCCGTGACGGCCAGTCCTCGCCCGCCGCTCAGAGTTCGTCGTACCGGTGGACTGCGACGTCGTTGCGCTCGCATCGCTCGCGCACGCGTTGGTTTGTAAACATGCGACGCTGGGCCGCCCGGTCGGCCGCGACGTCGCCGCGGTCGTTCCCCGGACCCACGATGGCGGCGGTCTCCTCGTCCTCGTAGGCGGGGTGGCCGACGACGAGGTACGTTCCTGGCTCGGCCTCGTCGATCCGGTCGAGGAGCCACTCCGGGCCGGTCCCCGCCCCCTCGGCGCCCGGCGGGAGCGGAACCGCCGGTCCGTTCACCAGCCCCTCGCGCTCACAGCGGTCAGCCAGCGCCTCCGCGAACCAGTCGAGGTGTCGTTCGATCGCCATGTGCGTGTCGAGGTACGACGGCTCGAACCCGACCTCGCGGACGCGTTCGACCTGGGCGTCGACCTCCGCGAATACCTCCTCCCGGTCGGGATCGCGCTCGACGAAGTCCCCGGCGAGTCGCGGCAGGTTCCCGTCGGCGTCGACGAGCGACGGGACGTCTCCCGGCGGGAGAACCGGGCCCCAGTTCGGGCGGTCCCACTCCGCGGTGAGCGTCAGGTGGACGCCGACGCAGAGTCCGTCGAGGCCGGCCAGCCGCTCGGCGGCGTGCTCCAGTTCCGGGCACGGCGCCATCACGCTGACGTTCCGGAGGACGCCCGCCTCGTAACACTCCCGGATCGCGTCGTTGACGCTCTGTGCCAGTCCGGCGTCGTCGCCGCGAGTGACGAGTCGCACTGTCTCGTTCGCCATGGACCGACTCTCGGCACCGCGGCCCTTAGCGATGCCGGCCGCGTGGGCCGGCGCGGCCGGGTCAGCTCAGACCGGCGTTACGACTCCTCGACCAGTTCGACCAGGTGGACGTACTTGGTGTCCGACCAGCCGTGGCTGAGGACGGCCGGGCGTTCGTCGCCGAGGGAGACGACTTCGGCCCCCGCGTTGTGCTCGAACCGGTCCTCAAGGAGGTGCCTGGACCACGCGCGCCCGTCGGCGTCGGCGCGCTCGTAGGCGAACAGCCGGCCCCCGCTCCGGTAGCGCCAGGACGGGTCGTGTTCCCCCGCGAAGATCTCCGGGACGCCGTCGCCGTCGACGTCCGCGAGGCCGACCGACCGCGGGTGGCGAATCCGGTCTATCACCGTCGGCGACCACGCCTCGCGGGGGTTTTCGGGCGGGTCGAACCACGCGAGTCGCCCGAACGGTGGGTCTTCCAGGCTCGGTCGGGGCCCCTGGAGACGGTTGTCCTCCGCGTCGAAGCCCGCGCGGTTCGAGGCGGGGAGGTCGCCGCCCGCGAACTCGCCGACGGCCTCGCCCGCGACGAGGTTCGGTCGCCAGTCACCCGTCACGTCACCGGCGGCGAGTCGAGCGACGTCGAACCCGTCCGGCAGGACGCCGTGTGTCTCGACTCCGCCGTCGGCCAGGGTCTCGACCAGACGTCCCCCGACCACGAGGTCCGGGCGGTCCCCGTCGGTCAGGTCGACCGGGATCACGTCCTGTCCGGCCGGCACGCTGTCGACCGTCCGGACCGTCCAGTCGTCGGAGAGGTCCGCCGGCACAGCGAATATCTCCGGTGACGCGCTCTCCGCGCCGTCGGCGTGGTAACTCGCGACGAACGCCGCTTCCCCGTCGGGGCCGACGGGGGCGAGCGCCGACCCCTGGACCCAGTCGCCGCTCCCCTCGCCGACGCGGCCGCGTTCCCACTCGCCGGCGAGCGGGTCGACCGGTCGTGCCCAGACGAGGTCGCTCGTGAGCGCGGGCGGGCCACCGGCCGCCCCCGCCTCCGCCGGGTCGGGTTCCTCCTCGGCACTTCCCCCGGTCGTCCCGATGAGTTCGACGCGCCCGTCGCCGTCGAGGTCGGCCGCGGCGTGGACCTGCGCGATACCGGGAACGTCGAACCGCTCCCAGTCCGGCGCCCGGTACCACCACCCGCCGGTGACCACGTCCGGCCGGCCGTCGCCGTCGACGTCCGCCGCGAGGACGTCCGTCGAGGCGTAGGGCTTGTCGCGGTCGAGGAGCCGGTGTTCGAGGTCGGCCACCGCGGACGGGTACGACTGGCGGCGCAGCGCGTGGACGACCGGGTGGTTCGCTTCCTTCCCGACGAACTCACGGACCCCGTCACCGTCGACGTCGACGGCGACTCCCTCGTGGGTGCCAGCGCCGCGGGCGAGTACGTCGCGCGACCACGACGCGCCACCGTCGTCGCTCGCGTAGCGGAGCTGTTCGGCCCCCCACCGGTAGTGGCCGCCCCAGCCGCCCTCGGCCATTTCGGCGGCGTACACGTGGACTTCGCCGTCCTCCCGCCAGGCCGACAGCGTGTGCACGTCGTAGAGACCGCGTTCGAGTTCGTGCGTCCGCCAGCCGTCGTCGCCGCGGTTCTCGACCCAGACCAGCCGGCTGTCCGGGTACTCCGACTCCGAGAGGACGACGTCGAGGCGGCCGTTCCCGGTGACGTCGACGAGCGCGGTCCGGCAGAACGCGCGCATCGACGGCGCGACAACCTCCCGGTCCCACTCGCGGGCGTCGGCGCCCTCGGCCGGCCGGTGGAACAGGTCCGGTCCGTTGAGTATCTCGACGGCGCCGTCGTCGTCCACGTCGCCCAGCGCCAGCCCCTCCGCGAACAGCCCGGTCGAGACCGGATAGCGGTCCCACTCGCCGCCGGGGTCGTCGGGCCGGTCGTAGACGAAGACGCCGGGCGTCTCCGTGAACGCCGCGTTCGCGACGAGTTCCGGCTCGCCGTCGCCGTCGACGTCGCCGTGACAGACGTCGTGGGGACCGCCCGGACAGTCGGCGTCGACGACCGACCGCGACCAGCCGCCGTCGAGGCAGTCGCCGGGGTCGAACCACTCGATCCGCCACGCGCCGTCGTCGCCGCGCACGCTGGCGACGACCTCGTCCCGGCCGTCGCCGTCGACGTCTTCGAGCGCCAGCCCCACCATCGTCGTCGCGTCGGCGGCGACGACCCCTCGCTCGTAGGTCGCCGGCCGGTACCAGAATATCCCGTCCTCGCCGCCGGTCACGACCTCCGCCCGGCCGTCGCCGTCGAGGTCGCCCGCGCCCAGGCTGACCAGGGCGTCCGCCGGCGGGTCGGCGTCGAGCACGTCGAGCGTCCAGGTGCCCTCGGACATGCGCCACCACAGGGCGCGCTCACGTATAAAATCGACCGCCGGCCCACCGTCGTTCGCCCACCGGCGTGTCCACGCTCGACCGCCGGCCCTACTCCCACCGGTCGGCGTCGTTGAGCGCTTCCCAGTATTTCACCAGTGCGGACGCGTGGCCCTCGTCGTCGTCGACGCGCCGGACCGTCGCCTTGTAGGCCTCGTGGACGACGGCGTTCAGCGGGAGCGCCGTCCCGTTCTCGTGAGCGTACTCCCGGGCGTAGCCGATGTCCTTGTGCCAGATCGCGAGGCCGCCGAGCCCCTCGATCTCCTGGCCGAAGTCGCCCGTGAAGTACTGGTCCCAGACGTCGAACCCGAGGAACTCGTCGAACAGGCGCGGGTCGACGCCGTTGTCCCTGAGGAACTCGACGACCTCGGCGTCGATGGCGTGGTGGCCCGCGTAGCGCATCTGGAGGCCGAGCTTGAACACCGTCGCCTTCGGGACCGGCCCGACGCGCTCGTGGCCGTCACAGATGACGTCGAGGACGTCGGTCGCCCGCTCGTAGCGCTCTTCGGTCCCGCCGACCATCATGTGGTACCCCTCTTTGGGCGCGCCGCCGGTGATCGGCGCCTCGACGAAGTCGGCGCCGGCCTCGTCGCACAGCTCCTCGCAAACCACGGACGTGTCGGGGTGGGTCGTCGTCACGTCGACCACGAGCTGACCCTCGTCCAGCGTCGACAGCAGTCCCTCCTCGCCTTCCATGGTCGCTTCGACCTCCGGCGTTCCCGGGACCGCCATCAGGACCACGTCGGCCGCGCGCCCGACTGCGGCGGGATCCTCAACAGCAGTCGCCCCCCGATCGGTCGCGTAGGCCACTTGCTCCTCGTCGATGTCGTAGACGGTGAGCGAGTGCCCGGCCTCCCGAAGCCTGTCGACGAACAGTTTACCGATGTATCCCACGCCGATGATGCCGATCTCGGTCATACACGATGGTCCACCCGTCGCGCTCATAACTGTTGGCGGAACGGCAAGGGCTTCGGTTTCCCCCGGAGCGAACCTGGACCGTATCGTCGGGCCGTCGATCGACCCCGGCGCACCCGATCGACCCAGACGCGCTCGATCTACCACCGGGCTCTCGCGCGCGTGTGCGCACGGCGGTCAAATTAAACTCGAAACAGTGGCGGAGACACGACGGCTGAAGACTCTGGTCGGGAGAGAAGGAGGCAACCCCCCGCGGCTTACCCTAGGTTTAGTATCGTACCTCTCCGGATAGTAGCCGTGACCGACCTAGAATACCCGCTCTCTGACGAGGAACGCGAGGAGATCATGGACCTCTACGACGGCCTCCGGGTGACGGACGTCGTCGACGGACTGGACTTCAACGGCTACCACGACATCGGGCAGGTCAGCAAGGAGATCCGGCCGCTGTACCGGGACATGTCGGAGTTCTCCCACCGGTGTGTCGGGTTCGCCAACACGATGCGGATGTTGCCGACCAACGAGCCCCGGGACCTGCCCCGGCCGTCCGAACTGGACGAGGACACGTTCGGCGAGTGGATGGGCGACTGGTACGGCCGCCACTTCGGGGCTCCGGACGTCCGGGAAAACGACGTCGTCGTCGTCGAGGCGACCGGCATCGACGTCGGGAACATCGGCTCGGAGAACGCGTTCGACTGGCTACTCGACGGCGCGAACGGCGTCGTAACCAACGGCGGCGTCCGCGACACGGACGAGATCATCAAGCAGGACATCCCGACGTACTACAAGACGATCAGCAAACCAATCATTCCCGGTCGGGACGAACTGGACGCCGTCGAGGTACCCGTCAACCTCGACGGCACGAAAGTCGAGCCGGGAGACGTCGTCGTCGCCGACGGCGACGGCGTCGTGGTCGTCCCGCTCGCGGTGGCGCGAGACGTCGGGGAGGCAGCCAACCGCGTCCAGTCCGCGGACCAGGAAACCCGCGAGGAGTACTACGAGGAGGCGGGTCTGGAGCCCGACTTCACGCTGGAGTGAACGGCCGGTCCCGACCTCCCGGACGGGAGGTGTCCGTTCCGAGTACTATCACCTGTATCCGTCCCCTACCGTACCGGATCACCGCTCCCGATAGCGGCTGGTATTGCCGGAAAACACTCACTCGGCCGGGAATAAATTAACTATGTAAATTATATTTAGGACAGTCACTTGCCCCCCGAAGCAGTTCGGGTATCCCGCGACCCGATACTCTGTCGTGATAATTCGGCACGGTTCAGTTACGTGATCGCCAGAGTTAGTCGTCGACAATCCAATTGGTGGTCTCTCTGACGCGCTCGTCGAGAGCGGCTGACCCAACGAGTGATAACGCGACGGTGGGGGAAGAATCATAAGAATTCGAACAGCCTCTATTTACAGCTCGATTTGTTACACATAAATATATTTTCATATCTGTCGGTCTCCCCCGCCCATCCCGTCCCGATCGAATCGGTCCCCGGCTGGAGAAGGGTTCCGAGGGGCGCCGTAATCCGGTGGTGCAGGGAGCGATCGACGACAGAGATTCCCCCCGTTAGAGGCGACGATCGCACGTTTTCCCCCAGGTCGGTACGTCAGTGAAACGCGACCGCCGACGACGGCGGGTAACGGTCCGATCAGTGGCGTGGAACGCGGTCAACGACCGGGTCCGCCACCAGATTAGTAACAACTTACCAAATCTTTAAATAACGCGGCACGTATTGCTCAGACATGCCTCAGTCAGAAGGCAGTTCGGACGACCGATTGGAGACACTTCGCCGGGCGGCGTCGCGGCGTCGCTTCGTGCAGGCCACGATCGCGGGGAGCCTCGGCGTGTTGGCGGGCTGTTCCTCGGGTGGGGACGGAACCGCGACTCCGGGGGAGACGGCAACACCGACTCCGACTGACACCCCCGGTGACGGTGGCGCGACCGATACCCCCGGTGGCGACGGCACTGCGACCGACACGCCCACCGATACCGCGACGCCCACGCCCCGGGGCCCGCCTGTGACGGACACTGCCCAGGTCATGATGCCCCAGGTCCCCGCACAGTCCAACGCCAACCTCTTCGCCTCCCAGAGTGCCATCGCCAATATGGGGTCCACCTGGATGACTGAGTTGATCATGCCGTACCTGGCGGGGACCACCGACTTCCAGACCAGCGGCAAGACCTGGGACGTCGGGCCCATCGGCGACGGCGAGCACGAAGTCGCTACTTGGGTCAAAGACTACCGGATCGAACCCCCGTTCGACTGGTGGGAGACCTACGACGACCGCATGGCCTTCTGGGACGGCACGCCGATGAACACCGACGTGGTGTACCTCGCCGATGAGATCGGCTACTACGGCGAGGGCCTCGGCAAGTTCTCCGCCGGTAGCAAAAACTACGAGAAGGTCAGTGAGTGGGAGTATCACGAATGGCGCGAGAAGGGCGAGGAGAAGGAACTCAGCCCGAGCCCGGCCAACAGGTTCAACATCGAACGCAACAACGTCGGCCCCTACGACGTCCCGAACCATCCCGACTTCACGCGATCCTGGGCGAAGAAGCTCCGCAACGCCGGTAGCAAGGACGAAGCCAACAAGATCTACAAGAACCTCCAGAGCAAGACTATCTCCTACTTCGACTGGGCCGAGAAGGGGTGGGGCTCGGGGCTCTACAAGATCCCCAGCGGGGACGACATCTCCAACAGCGAGGTCCACATGGAGGCTCGCGATGACCACCCCAACAAGAGCGAGCAGACTATCCCCAACCTGAACATCAAGGTGGCCGCCGACGCCACCCGGCAGAACACCCTCACCAACCAGGGCGTAATCGACGTCCAGCAGGGGCTGATCAGCCCCAGTTCGGGCCAGGTCAACCGGAAATCGCTGCCCAATTACATCCAGCAGCTCTCGCAGTTCCCCAGCGGCGCGATGTTCGGGTACCCGATCAACTGGAAGCGGGGCGATCTGGGCAACCTCTGGGTGCGCCGCGCGCTGATGGCCGTCCTCGACTTTGACCAGATCGGCACGAACGCGACCTTCCCGAACGGCTATATCCTGGCCGACCACTGGACGGGGACCAGCAACTCCATCGCCGAGACGTGGCTGTCCCAGGACTTCCTGGACAAACTCCACGACTGGCCGGTCAAAAGCGACCCGGAGCTGGCCGCCAAGTACATGCGCAAGGGCGGGTACACGAAACAGGGGGGGCGCTGGGTCCGTCCCAACGGCAAGAAAGCCCAGCTACTGGGCAAAACCAGCGCCGGTTACGGCCAGTCCTACGTCGTCGCCATGCAGACCGCGAAGGGGGTGCTGGACTCGTTCGGGCTGCCGGTCAAACTCGAGAACATGTCGACGTCGGCGTTCAACACGTCGCGGGACAACATGACCTACGACTTCGTGTACATGTGGAACAACCAGCGCAGCCCGTTCGAAGCCTACACCGCCGGCTCTGGCTGGTGGGCCGCCAAACTCGTCGAACGGGACCCCGACTTCCCCAACAGCTTCGACGGCTGGAGCGACGGTCGCTGGCCGGACCTCGAGCCCGTCGAGAACGCCGAGGGCGAGGTCCAGCCGCCGGACAAGTACGACCTCCGGGGCCAGCCGCTCAACCAGCAGCTGCCCACGGAAGTCGGCAACATCTCCGCGCCCAAACAGGCCGGCCGCCAGCCCGACCTGCAGGCCGCCGGCGTCGACGCGAAGGACATCAACCTGATGAAGATGGTGCTGGACTTCAACCGCAACCCCCAGCTCACCCAGGACCAGTTCAAGTCGCTGCTCAAGGACTTCGCGTGGTACTACAACTACTACATCCCGGACATCTGGCCGTTCACGTACGCGGACGGCCTGATGGGCAACGTCCGGGACTACCGCTGGGCGCCCGGCGGCAGTAACGCGCTCAAGACCAACGTCAAACTGGGCGCGAACTTCGCCAAGTACCAGTCCCAGGCCGGCCTCATCTTCAAGAAGTACAACAAGGACTTCGAGAAGCCCTGAGAGCGCGGCCGTAGGCACGTGACGAGACGTTCGTCGCGGTGACGGGCGAGGCAAGGCATCGCTTTCCGATTCTGTCGGCTGTTTCTGGACGCTCTCTCGAAACTGGCAGCGCGGGCTACCAGTCCGACCGCTCCCAGGGTTCGAGAGACGCTGTCGATGGGTCGTGACTGGCGGCTCGCGGCTGATCTGGGATGAAATGATTTACGTGCAGCCACGGCATTGCACCGGATAGCATGGCAGAACAGCTCAACGGGCTTCCTGCAGGTGTATTTTCCGAGGAGACCCGGCGAACGTCCGGGAAGGACGCACTGTCGATGAACATCGAGGCCGGTTCGGCGGTCGCGGAGGCTGTCCGGACGACGCTCGGTCCGCGGGGGATGGACAAGATGCTCGTCTCCGAGGACGGTGATGTCGTCGTCACGAACGACGGCGTAACAGTCCTCTCGGAGATGGACGTCGACCATCCGGTCGCCGAGATGGTCGTGGACGTCGCCGAGACGCAGGACGCGGAAGTCGGTGACGGGACGACGACTGCGGTCGTCGTCGCCGGCGCGCTCCTGGAGGAGGCGTCGGAGCTGACCGAGCGCGGCATCCACCCGTCGACGGTGGTCGACGGCTACCGCCGGGCGGCCGAGCACGTCCCGACCCTCCTTGACGACGTCGCAGTCGAGGCGTCACCCGACGACACCGAATTGCTCGAAAGCATCGCTCGCACCGCCCTGGCCGGGAAAGGCGCCGAAGCCGCCGTCGACGAGCTCGCGCCCCTGGTCGTCGAGGCAGTCCGCCGGACCGTCGACGAGAGCGGCCCCGACGTCGACGCGATCAAGGTCCACTCGTTCCCGGGGAAGACGATCGGCGACTCCCGGCTGCTCGACGGACTGACGATCGACCGGACGCCCGACCATCCGAACATGGAAGCCGACCGCGACGACGCCGAGATCCTCGTCTATGGGGGCGAACTCAAGCCGACTGAAAGCGAGGTCGACCCCGAGATCGAGGTGTCGGACCCCGGGGAACTCGAGGCGTTCATCGAGCGCGAACGGGCGGAGCTCGACAACGTCGCGGAGGGGATCGCCGACGCTGGCGTCGACGTGGTGTTCGCCAGCGGCGAGATAGGCGACCGCGTCCAGCAGCGGCTGGCCGAGGCCGGCGTGCTCTCGTTCGGCGGGGTCCGTGACCCCGACGTCGAGAAACTCGTCGCGACGACCGGCGCGTCGGTGGTCTCCGACTTCGGAGGTATCTCGGAGTCGGACCTCGGGTACGCCGGGACGGTCCGGGAGGAACTCATCCGGGCCAAGTACGGCCCGAAGAGCGCGGCCCCCGAGAAGACGACGCTCGTGAGCGACCTCGAGGAGGTCAACGCGTTCACCTTCGTGCTCCGGGGCGCGACCGAGCACGTGGTCGACGAGGTAGACCGGGCCGTCGAGGACGCGCTCCAGGTCGTCGCCGCGACGATCGAAGACGGTCTGGTAGTCCCGGGCGGCGGTGCGGCCGAAGTGGCCCTTGCGCTCGGGCTCCGCGACGCGGCCGACGCCGTCGACAGCCGCGAGCAACTCGCCATCGAAGCGGTCGCCGACGCCCTGGAGACGATCCCGCGCACGCTCGCGGCGAACGGCGGACTCGATCCGGTCGACGCTCTCGTCGACGTCCGAGCGAGCCAGGAGGGCGGCGACGAGGCAACCGGGATCGACACCCGTTCGGGCGAGGTCGTCGACGCCCACGAAGCGGGGATCCTCGAGCCCAAACGGGTGAAGTCACAGGCACTGGACGCGGGTATCGAGGCCGTCAACTCGGTCCTGCGCATCGACGACGTGGTGTCGGCCGGCGAACTGAAGACCGACGACGACGAGGACGACGAGGACACCGGGCTGAACCCGTACTCGTAGCGCGGGCGTCCCACGGGACCGGCAGCCCTGCCGAGAGCACACGGGGGGGTTGACCCGCCGCCGGTATTTTCGGCGACTGACACGGACCGTTGTAATTCGTTCCCACTGTGGCGAAACGGGACCACCGTTTCGGTCGTGAACCACCCACACGTCGGATGCCACCCCGAAGATAGGTACAACGGTCGTATGACGTGACGGCGTGGAGGGTCGATTTCATCAGTTTCGACACCTCTGGCGTTCGGATCGCACGATACAACGAATACTGCCGACGTTGTGGGAACACCAAAAAGGCTTACTACGTGAACTCTCACAGTCGGAGTATGGTCGCGTCCGTCAATCGAAAACTTCTGGCACTCACAGGGTTGGTTCTGTTGAGCGTCGTAGCGATGTCCATGTCGGCTGCGACGCTCACCTCCGCGACGGGTGGCGGAGACCCTGTGTTACAGGAACAACTGGGAGACCGGGTCAGGTCACCGGACAAACAAGGCAGTGGCGTCGGAGGGTCGAGCGGAGAGATCACCGGTACAGCAAAGCCCGGCGAGTCGAAAGTCCTCCGCCTCGCGGGCTGTATCCAACCGCTTGCGAGCCTCCCCGGAACTATCGCCTACTTCGGCGGGCTGATCGCCTTCATCTACGTCCTCAAGCGACGGTTCTCGCTGGGCGTGGTGATCTTCGCCGGCTACGCCATCACGCCGGTCGCGCTGGCGTTTTACTTCCTGCAGACGAAGTGTATCTCGGCCGGCGGGAGACCCCCGGGGAGCGGAGGTATCAGTCGGGCCCTCAACCAGACGACGCCGGGACCGAGCGGCTCCGGGCCGCTCATCCTCGCCGCTTTTGCGGTCCTGTTCGTGGGAGTCGCCGTAGCTGTGTTCTTCACCTCAGGCGAGGGCGAGTACCTCGACGAGGAAGAGGACGAAGAAGGTGAGTTGGACACCGACGTCGAGGAGATCGCGGAAGCAGCGGCGAACGCCGCCGAACGACTCGAGGAGCGCAACGCCGACGTCGACAACGAGGTCTACCGCGCGTGGTGGGAGATGACCCAGCTGCTCGACGTCTCATCGCCGGAGACCCACACCCCCGGCGAGTTCGCCGACGCCGCGGTCGAAGTCGGCATCGCCCGGAGGTACGTCGACCCACTGACGACGCTGTTCGAGGAGGTCCGTTACGGGCACGCGGACCCCGAGGCCCGCGAGGAGCGCGCGATCGAGATCTTCCGCGCGATCGACGAGGAATACAGTGCGGACACGAGTGAAGACGAGACGACTGCTGACACCGACACCACGGAGGACGACCAATGAATCTCAAGAGGGTAGTCCAGCGCGCGTTCATCGCGCTGGGGGTGGTCGCGTTCGGGATCGCACTGGCGATGATGTACGGCATGGGGGTGGAACTTCCGTTCGGCTGGTTCGCGGTGTCGCTCGGTGGGGTCCTGAGTATTCTCATCGGCCTGTTAACCGTCCGCGACCGGCTCCGGAGCGACGTGACGGAGACCGACGTTCCGGACCCCGAGCTCCCGCCGTACAGCCCGCCGCCGGGCGACGACGTCGACCAGGCGCTCTACGAGATGATCGAACTCCGCCACGGGCTGACCGAGAACCGCGAGCGGATCGAGGACCGCGTCGAGCGGGCGGCGATCAGGCTGATCCGCAAGCGCGACGACTGCTCGCGCACCGAAGCGATCGCACAGCTCCAGTCCGGCGAGTGGACCGACAACGAGGTCGCCGCGGCCTTCTTCACGGGCGACGAAGTCGAGATCGAGGGCGTCGACGGTGGCGGCGGCATCACTGCCCTGTTCGGCGCCGACGAGGATCTCGTCAGGTTCAAGAAGCAACTCGAAATCACGGTCGAGGAGCTCTCGGAACTGTCCAGCGTCGAGTTCAGTCCACCGACGGAGGAACAGTCCGAGTCGACGCTCAGCCGTATTCGACGGCGGATTCGCGGCGGTGAGGGCGCCGAGGAGACCGGCGACGAGGGCGAGGTAGTCGCGACGAACTGGAACGCCGAGGACTCCTCGATCGAGTCCATCGAGACCGACGAGCCGTTCGTCGACATCGGTGTCCACGAGACCAACCGCTGGCTCGGAGTCAGCGCGTTCGCACTCATTTCGCTGGGCGTCGGGACGTTCCTCACCCAGCCGGGGCTGGTCGTCGCCGGGTCCGTGGGCGTCGCGTACGCGGCGTACGCGCGGGCGACGGCGGTGCCCGCGACGGAGAACCTCGAAGTCGAGCGCACGCTGAGCGACGAGGACCCCCGACCGGGCGACGAGATCCAGATCGAGGTCACGGTCCGCAACAGGGGCGGCTCGACGCTGGCCGACCTGCGGCTCATCGACGTCGTCCCTGACCCGTTCGTGGTGACCCGGGGCTCGCCCCGGATGTACACCGCGTTACGACCCGGCGACGAAGTGACCTTCAGCTACGAGGTGCTCGTCGAACGCGGGCAGTACCGCTGGCCGATGCTCGCGGTCGCCCGTGACCTGAGCGGGAGCACCGAGCGCGAATCCCTCGTGACGCCGGAGCAGGACCTCGTCTGCAAGCCGGCGCTGGCGGCCTACACCGACACGCCCGTGCGCGCCCAGACGACGATGTACTCCGGCGACGTCGAGACCGAGCAGGGCGGTCCGGGACTGGAGTTCCACTCCGTCCGGGAGTACCGGAAGAGCGACCCGATGAACCGGATCAACTGGAAGCGGTTCGCCCGGACCGGCGAGTTCTCGACGGTCGACTTCCGCCAGGAGAAGGCCGCGACGATCACGCTCCTGTTCGACACGCGCGAGAGCGCGTTCACCGCCTCGCGGCCGGGGATGAAAAACGCCGTCAACCTCTCGGCCGACGCGGCGACGAACGTCTTCACGTCGCTGTACGACGCCGGGAACCTCGTCGGCATCGCGGCGTTCGACACGGTGCCCTGCTGGCTCTCGCCCGGCGCGGGCAGCGAACACATCGAACGCGCGAAGTTGCTGTTCGCGACCCACCCGGCCCTCTCGCCGATCCCGCCGAGCAAGCAGAACATCGAAGGCTCATACATCGACCCCATGACACACGTCAGACGACAGCTGCCGAACAACTCGCAGGTGTTCCTGTTCACGCCGCTGGCCGACGACTACGCGGCCGAGACCGCCCGGCGACTCGACTCCGCCGGACACCTCGTCACGATCATCACCCCCGACACGACCAACGACGAGACCGTCGGGCAGCGGCTGGCGATGCTCGAACGCAACGTCCGCATCGGCGAACTGCGCGAGCGCGGCATCCGCGCCATCGACTGGAGCCCGGAGGACCGGCTGAGCCTCTCGTTCCAGCGGGCCGAAGCGAGGTGGTCGTAGATGAGCGTCCAGACCGGCGTCGAGATCGACCACTCGTCGGCCCGCATCAGCGGCGTCCTCGCGGTCATGAGCGGTCTGATCGCCGTCGTCGCGGTGTCGCTCGCGTCGACGGTTTTCACCCTGCTGGTGGGCTTTCTCGGCGTCGTCGCCGTCGCGACCGGCGTGTTCGTCGTCCAGTCGCGGACCGGCGTCGTCGTCGGCAGCGCCATGCTGTTCGTCGCGGTCCTGGTCGGCGGCCTGACGGGCGCACAGACCCCCATGCTACTGGCCGGGACCATCGGGGCCGTCCTCTCGATGGACCTGGGACAGAACGCCGTCAGCCTCGGTCGACAGATGACGACCGACGCCTACACCCGCCGGGGCGAGTTCGTGCACGCGACTGGGAGCGTCGCAGTCGGCGTCCTGGTCGCCGCCCTCGCCTACGGCGTCTACGTGATCTCCTCCGGCGGCCAGCCGGTGAGCGCGCTGGTCCTGCTGGTGTTCGCGGCCGTCCTGTTGAGCTGGTCGTTCCGGACCTGACGAACGGATCCGGATCGCGGTTCCGGGCCTGGCGTGCGGGCCCGGATCGCGGCGATTCTCTCGGTTTCGGCGCGGCTAGCGTCGGATCTGTCGGTTTCGGAACTACCGGAAACGCCCGGCCAGCATCGTCACCTCTAAGAGGGTGCCTCTGCCTTAGCCCTACCATGGGCGCTCAAGACTTAGACGTACGGGAAGCGAGCGACCGGATCGAGCAGGTCATCGAGGAGATCGAAGGCGCAGTCATCCTCGAACGGTCGTTCCTGGAAACGGTCATGGTGGGGCTGATGGCCCGCGGGCACGTGCTCCTCGAGGACGTCCCCGGGACGGGGAAGACGCTGACCGCCAACGCGCTGGCGGACACCCTCGGACTGGAGTTCTCGCGGATCCAGTTCACCCCCGACCTCCTCCCGAACGACGTGACCGGTACGTACATTTACAACGAGAAGGAAGGCGAGTTCGAGTTCCAGAAGGGGCCGATCTTCGGGAACATCATCCTGGCCGACGAGATCAACCGCGCGCCGCCGAAGACGCAGGCGGCGCTGCTCGAGGCGATGGGCGAGGGGCAGGTCACCATCGAGGGCGAAACTCACGAACTCCCCGACCCGTTTTTCGTCATCGCGACGCAGAACCCCGTCGAGCAGGAGGGTACCTTCCCGCTGCCCGAGGCGCAGGTCGACCGCTTCATGATCAAGTCGAGCATCGGCTACCCCGACAGCGACGGGCTGCTGACGCTGCTGCGCCGGCGGTCCAACCGCGACACCTCCGCGCCGAAGGCCGGCGGCGTACTCCAGTCCGGCGAGGTCAAGGCGCTCCAGGCGGTGGCCGAGACCGTCACCGTCGACGACGACATGCTGGAGTACATCACGCAGATCTCGCTGGCGACCCAGGACGACCACCGCGTGCGGGTCGGCATCTCCCCGCGCGGTACCCAGCGCCTCTTCGAGGCGGCGCGTGCGCGGGCGGTCATCGCGGGCCGTGACTATATGACTCCGGACGACGTCAAGGCCGTCGCGCGGCCGGGGCTGGCTCACCGTCTCGTGCTCACACCCGAGGCGCAGGTCAACGACGTCGACAAGACGGCTATCATCGAAGACATCCTCGACGAGATCCCGGTCCCGACCGTCAAAGCGGAAGCCTGAACGGCCGAACCGGTCTTTCTTCGGCGCGTGCGCTCGACCAGCCCCCGGCTCGGTCGAACGGAACCCGGTGTATTCCGTCCATTCGGAACGTCAGCAGGGCCGGCCGACCACCGGATCCGTCCCGGCGCGGCACGTTTCCTCACAGGCGCGAGGCTTACGGGCGCGTCCGTTCCCATCCCGCAGAGATAACCGAAAAGAACATACAGCGGTCCTGAAAACGTCTGGGTATGAGCGTGGGTACCGCGATCAGAAACCCGCGGGCGTTCGTCGCGGGGAAGTGGACCGTCTTCAAACTGATTCTGACCGACCCGGAACGGTTCTACGACGAGCTCAGCGCCTCCGACCGGCTCTGGACGGAGATCGCCGTTCTCTTCGTCATCGGCCTGACCGGCGTGGCGGGCGGGTACTTCGTCGCCCGTGAACTGATGAGCAACATCGGGACGGGCACAGCCACCGTGGCGAACGGAGACGTCGCCGTCCGGGTGTCGGGCGATACGGGGCTCCAGATCTGGGGATACGGGCTCCGGAGCCTGATCGGGATTTTCGTTCTGTGGGTCGGGTTCGCGACGGTCCTGTACGCGCTCTCGTGGCTCTACTCTTCCCGGGGAAGCTTCTTCGCGATGGTGAAAGCGACCGCGTGGGCACTGGTCCCGCTGTTCATCGGGAACCTCCTCAAGTCCATCGGCTTCGTCATCGCGGCCTGGAACGCCTGGGACTCCAACAAGATCCAGATCACCGAGGAAGTGTCCCGTCAGCTGGACTTCGGCGGGCAGGAGGCCGCGCGGGCGCTGTACACCCAGATCTACGAAGAGCCCGTCGCGCTCGTCGGGATCGTCATCGCCGGGCTCACCTTCGCGTGGTGTGGCTACGTCGCGGCCTACGGCGTCGCGAAGGTCCGGGACATCCCCGTCTCGGACGCCTACAAGGTCGTCGCCGTTCCGACAGCGCTGTACGTCGGGTACGTCATCTACCAGGCCATAACCTTTGTGGGGATATAGATTAAAGATTATATGGGTCGATCAGAAAGGGAAATACGACAATGAGCATGAGATACTACCTGAGGCGACTGGCGCAAGCCGTGATTACGTTCATCACGGCGATGTTTATTACATACTCGCTGTATCGGTTCATTCCGGGCGGCCCGATCCAGCAAATGCAAAACGAGCTCATCAGGCGGGCGGCGGCCCAGGGTCGAGCCGTCAATCCAGAACGGATCGCACGCCTCGTCGAGGCCGATACGGGCATAAACCCCGACCAGGGCGTCATCGTGGCGTTCATCGGATACATCCAGCACATCCTCCAGGGTGAATTCGGCCAGTCGATCGTGTACAACCGGGGCGTGTTCAAAATCCTGTTCGGAGCGATGCCGTGGTCGATGTTCATCCAGAGCTACGGGCTGGTGCTCGGGCTCTCGACGCAGATCCTTCTCGGCTCGCTGATGGCCTGGAAGGAGGGGTCGAAGCTCGACAAGGGACTCACGGTGTTCGTCATGGGGCTCAATTCCATTCCCTACTACGTGGTCGCCATCGTGGCACTGGTCTTCTTCGGGTTCCAGTGGAACCTGCTGCCGACCGGCGGTCGCTACCCCTCGTCGGCGACGCCCGGATTCAACCTGCCGTTCATGATCGGCATCGTCAAGCACGCCATACTGCCGGTCATGTCGGCGTACATCGTCGGGGTCGGGTTCGGAGCGGTCCAGATGCGTGGGCTCGGGGTCTCGGTGATCGGGTCTGACTACCTCCGGTCCGCGCGCATCCGCGGTCTGAGTTCGAACCGGATCCTGACGCGGTACGTCGCCCGCAACACCGTTCTCCCGATCTACACCGGTATCGTCATCGGCATCGCGGCGCTTTTCAGTTCGAGCGTCGTCACCGAGCAGATCTTCCAGTACGTCGGCGTCGGCTGGTACATCTTCGACGCGGTCCGGCTCCAGGACTACCCGCTCGTGATGGGGGCGTTCATCTTCTTCGTGGGGCTGACGATCATCGGCAT
This sequence comes from Haloarculaceae archaeon, assembly GCA_042217365.1. GTDB lineage: Archaea > Halobacteriota > Halobacteria > Halobacteriales > Haloarculaceae > JBDGST01. The sequence goes on along the minus strand of JBDGST010000037.1, from coordinate 13,889 downwards.
CCTGATAGCCGACCTGACCTACGGACTCATCGACCCGAGGGCCGGGTCGCCGGGCGAACGGGAGGCATACTGACCAATGAGCGAATCTGACGACGACACGCGTGCGGACGGTGGAAGCGTCGAGCAGGAAATCTTCGGAACGGGCGACAGCGGTCGTGGGCCGCGAACGTCCTCGCCGCAGGAGCGGTTCCGGCGGCTGATGGACCTGTACGTCCTGTCGCCGCTCCGGACCGCCTGGGACGACTGGCGGGCCCGTATCGGCGGCATCGGACTCCTGTTTTACATCCTGATGGGGACGGTCGGCGTGATGATCGTCCCCAAGCCGGTCCTCAACGAGGGGCCGCGGTACCTGCCCGCGCTCGTCGATCCGCAGTATCCGCTGGGGACGAACAACGTCGGGGTCGACCTCCTCAAGAAGGTGGTTCACTCGACCCCGGCCATGCTGAAAATGGCGCTCGCGGGGGTCCTCTTCACCGTGGGCGCGGCCGTGATCGTCGGGTTCGTCGCCGGGTACAAGGGCGGAACGATCGATGCCGTGCTGATGACGTTCACGGACATCATGCTCACGCTCCCGGCACTGCCGCTGGTCATCCTCATCGCAGCCATCTATCCCCCGGAAGACCCGTTCATCGTCGGTGCCATCCTCTCTATCAACCGGTGGACGGGGCTCGCCCGCCAGATCCGGTCGCAGGTCCTGACGCTGCGTGAGGAAGCGTACGTCGAGGCGTCGCGGGCGATGGGAATCTCGACGACGCAGATCATCGGACGGGACCTCTTCCCGCGGATGGCGCCGTTCATCATGATCAGTTCGGCGTTCGCAGCGAACGGCGTGATCATCGGCTCGACCGCCCTGTACTTCCTGGGTATTCTCCCGTTCAGCACGAGTAACTGGGGCGTCATGCTGAACTACGCGCGCCGGGTCGGTGGCGCGATCCAGCACTTCAGCTACTCGGGGCACTGGCTGCTGGTCCCGCTGCTGGCCATCACGGGCATGACCTTCTCCCTCGTCCTCTTCGGCCAGGGGATGGACCGCGTGTTCAACCCGCGGCTGCGGGCCCGTCACTCCACGACGACGCCCGACACCGAGGAAGACCGGCCGTAACGCACCGGCCACGCCGACCGTACAGGGGGTTTTTCGGTCTCGCGTCACCGCCGAGATGCGCGTATCGTGGGAATTCCCGTCGATCAGTAACAACAGTTTTAATATCCGATGTGGACACCCCTTACCATAGGAATGGCTGGCACGTTAGAGGCGCTACGACCGAAACACTCGCAGTTCTGTGACGGCACTCGGGAGTGAGAGATCACCATGTCATTCGGAACGCAACAGGAAACGGCCGTCGAAGAGGAAGAGGAAGACATCGTGATGGAAACGCGCGACGTCAACGTCAGGTTCGACATGTCGCGCGGGCAATCGCGAGTACTGAACGACGTCAGCATGAACATCTACCGCGAAGAGATATTCGCGGTCGTCGGGGAAAGCGGGAGCGGGAAGTCGATGTTCGCGGCGGCTCTGCTCGACGCCGTCGAGAGCCCCGGGCTGACGACCGGTGAACTGACCTACTACCCGCGCGACGAGGACGAGGACGAGATCGAGGTGCTGTCGCTGACGGACCAGCAGCTCAGGCAGTTCCGCTGGGAGGAGGTCTCGATGGTGTTTCAGGGGGCGATGAACTCGTTCAACCCCACGATGAAGATCCGGGCGCACTTCGAGGAGACCATCACGGCCCACGACGCGGTCCTCGAAGAGCGGATGGACTACGTCCGCAGGCTGTTCGACGCGCTGAACCTCGACCCGGACCGGGTGTTCCCGTCCTACCCCCACGAGCTGAGCGGCGGGATGAAACAGCGCGCGCTGATCGCGCTGTCGCTCGTGCTCGAACCCGAGGTGCTGGTGATGGACGAGCCGACGTCCGCGCTGGACCTGCTGATGCAGCGGACGATCATCAACATGCTCACCGACCTGCGGGACGCGCTCGATCTGACCATCGTCTTCATCACCCACGACCTGCCGCTGGTCGCCGGGCTGGCCGACCGGATCGGCGTCCTCTACGGGTTCGAATTCATCGAGGTCGGGCCGACGAAACCCCTCCTCGAGGACGCGGCACACCCGTACACGCGGGCGCTCCTCCGCTCGGTCCCGAGCATCGACTCGCCGATCGACGAGATGCAGACGATCCCGGGATCGAGCCCGGACCCGGTGAACATCCCGACGGGCTGTTCGTACCACCCGCGGTGTCCGCTGGCCGACGACCGGTGTGAGATCGAGGACCCGGACCTCGTCCAGGTCGACGAGGACCACGAGGTCTCCTGTTTCTACTGGGAACAGTCCGAAAACGAGATCGAGTACACGCTCCACGAGGGCGGCGGCTCGAAGGAGGACCTATGAGCTCCAACGACAACGACAGCGGCGGAATCGGACCTGACGATAGCGGCAGCATCGGACCGGACGAGGAGGAAGACGAGGGGACGCTCCCCGAGGGAGCAGAAGACGAGCCCCTCCTCTCGATGGAGGACGTCACCGTCGACTTCTCGCCGGGCGGACTGATCCGGAAGTACCTGACCGACACGGAGATCAAGGCCGTCGACCGCGTCTCCCTCGACATCGAGGAGAACGACGTAGTCGCCCTGGTCGGCGAGTCGGGCTGTGGCAAGACGACGCTCGGCAAGACGGCCGTCGCGCTCCAGCGACCGACCGGCGGGTCGGTCAAGTACCGGGGCCAGGACATCTGGGAGGCCAAGGACCACCCGGGACGGGCCGACATCGACTTCCCGGACATCAGGCGCGCGCTCCAGATCGTCCATCAGGACCCCTCGAACGCGCTCAACAGCTCCAGGCGCGTCCGGTCTATCCTGGGCGACCCGCTCAAGAAGTGGCGCGACGACCTCGACTCCGAGGAGCGCGAGGAGACGATCTACCGGTACCTCGAACACGTCGAGATGACCCCGGCCCGGGACTACGCCGACCGTTACCCCTACCAGCTGTCGGGCGGCGAGAAACAGCGCGTCGTGCTGGGGCGCGCGCTCCTGATGAACCCGGACCTCATCCTCGCCGACGAGGCGGTTTCCGCGCTGGACGTCTCGCTGCGCGTGGACATGATGGACCTGATGCTCGAACTGATGGACCTCATCGACACGTCGTACCTGTTCGTCTCCCACGACCTGGCCAACGCTCGCTACCTCGCGAAGAAGGCCGACGGCCGGATCGCCATCATGTACCTCGGGAACATCGTCGAAGTCGGCCCGCCCGAGGAGATCCTACAGGACCCCTCCCACCCCTACACGAAGGTCCTCAGGTGGTCGACGCCGGCCATCGACCCCGACACCGCGGCCCAAGCGGTCCAGGAGAGCCCGCCGATCCGCCGGCTCGACATCCCCGACCCCGAGGACCCGCCGAGCGGGTGCAAGTATCACACTCGCTGTATCCAGGCCCGCGAGGCCTGTACGCGCGAGGAACCCGAGATGTACGAGGCCGACGGCACCGACGCCAAGTGCTTCCGGGTGCTCCCCGACCACGAGTACTGGACGAGCGAGGAACTCGAAGACCGGGAAGATATCGGGTTCACGCTCGACCGGGACGAGGAAGAACAGGCCGCCGACTGACGCCGCCGCGACAGCTTTCGTTCTCTCGTTTGGTCTCCGGTTTTCGCCGCTGTGCAACCCTGAGAGCCACCGGCTCCCGCTCGACCACGCGCCACTTTACTGCAGTCACTATCAGTCGGCAGGCGAGACAGCGCCTGTCCGGAGGAGGTGGTAGTCGACCCTGCCGGCGGGCCCGGCCGTCCGGTAGGTATCGTTCCCCTCTTCGGGCCACTGGAAGTCGCGCGTGTTGCCCCAGACGCCGCGCATGGTCGTCGCGAGCTGGAGGTTCGGCAACTCGTAGTTCCACCAGCGTGCGAACAGCGAGACGATTTCGCGGGTCCGTTCGTCCGAGATAGGGCGCCTGAGTTCCCGGTAGAGCTCGAACAGGTCGATCGTCCGTCCGTCGCCCTCCACCGAGAGGCGGCCCGGTTCCGAGGGGATGGTCACCTCCATGGGGCGGCCGCGGTCGCCCCGTACCCGGTCCGGGTCGGTCACGCCCGACGCCAGGCTGCCGAGGTCCGTCGCAGTGACGTCGTAGGCCTCGAGCGGCCGACCGATCGTCCGGTAGGCGGACATCCCGAAATTGCCGACGGACGCGTGGGAGAGAAACGCGGCTTCCGAGTACATGTCCAGGTCAATCCGGACGCCGAACTCCGTGAGCGTCTTCTTGAGCGTCTGCGCGGCGACGGACCACCGGCCCCACAGCGGTGTCTCGACGTACACCCGCAACCGGTTGCCGTCGCGGTCCCGCCACTTGCCGCCGTCGCGCTCGTACCCCGCGTCGCGGAGGAACGCGGCAGCGCGCTCCTCGTCGCCCTCCACGGGGTACTCGTAGAGCCGGTCGTAGAGCGAGCCGCCGAGCCACTGTCGCTGTGATGGGCCAAAGAGCCCGGTCTGCAACGACACGGGGCGCCCCCACTCGCCGTTCCGGGCGAGCACGTCGAGCGGCAGGACGCTCGCGAACGCGCGCCGGACGTTCCGACGAGCGACGTGTGGCGCGCCGAAGTTGAACAGCAGCGAGACGCCGTACGGCGTGGCGTGTACAGTACGCTGGTCGATGTAGTCCGGAAGTGAACGGGACCCGTCACTCTCCCCGAGGACCTTCTGGCCGAGGTCCAGGTCGCCGTCCTGCGTCATCGAGTCGATGCGCATTCCCTTGACGACCGGTAGCCAGAGCCGCGGCACCGAAATCTCGTCGGCGTTAGGGTGGTCCTCGAACCGCTCCAGGATCATGCGGTTCGGCGACACCTCGGCGAGTTCGTACGGGCCACAGCCGATCCCCCGTTCGGCCGCCTCGTCGAGCCGCACCGCCTCCGACTGGAGGGCCGTTCCGACGGAGTCCCGTTCGGTATCGGTCGTCGCGGTTTCGAGCCGGTCAAGCCACTTCCCGTAGAGCCAGGCCGGCACGTTGTGGACGTAGTCGACGGTTCTGGAGAGCGCGATAGACCGCCTGACCGGCGACGGGAACTCGTAGCGGAGCGTGTGATCGTCGACCAGTTCGACGCTGTCGACGCCCGTCCGGACGCCGAGTTCGTTGTCGATCCGGACCGCTACCCACCTGTCCCGCGCGGTGACCGGCTCCCCGTTCCACCACGTGAACGCGTCGCTGTAGGTCACCGTCGCGCCCGTCGACTCGACGTCGACCGACTCGACGAGATCGGTGAACTCCCAGCGGCCGTCGGGACATCGGGTCGCGCCGTACTCGAAGAGGAGCGACGGGAAACCGCTCCGGTAGCTGGTCGTCCACGGGTTGAGGTCGTAGTTCTTCGGGACGTGTGGGAACGCGTGCCCGAGAACGGTCGTCGAGTTCTTCACTTCGTCGCCGCTGATGTCGACGGTGTCCGACGAGCCGCCGAGACACCCCGCGAATCCGGCTCCGAGCCCGGATCCGACGACGCCGAGAAACCGGCGGCGGTCGATCGACTGCTCGCCCGGGGCGGTCGACCGGTCGCGAGTCACAGCTGTTGTGCGGCCGTCTCGGCCGCCTCACGGACTTGCGGGTTCGGATCGGACTCCGCTAGTTCCTTCAGCGTCTCGCGGTCGCTTTCGTCGCCGACCGCCTCGACGATCCAGACGGCGTTGCCACGGACGTACGGGTGCTCGTCGTCGAGCAGGTCGCGCGCGTCCGGGAGAGCAGGTTCGACCGTCTCCGGTTGTTCCGCGCCGAGATACGAGAGGAGGCCGGCCGCAACGCTCCTTACTTCGGACTCTGCGTGGTCGAGCAGGTCGATCAGTTTGTCAGCGTGCGGCGAAACCGCCTCGACGGCGGCGTCCGGTCGCTCCTGGGAGAGTGCCCCGAGGGCCTTGACGGCGTGAGCCGAGACCGGACGGCCGTCGTCGAGCGCCGCCGCGAGGGCGGGGAGGTGGCCGAGAACTCGCTCGGGGTAGTCCATCGCCAGCGCACCCAGGACGTCGAGGACGACAACCCTGATCTGGAGGACCGGGTCGTCGGCGAACGGCGCGAGGTCGGGGAGGTGGTCGACCACCGCGGCGGGCTCCTGGCGCGCGATCGAGACGATGACGTCGCCCGCGACGACGCGATAGTCCCGGCGCTGTTTCGTCGCCGTCTGGGCGACGTTCTGGATCTGGTCCGCGTCGAGCCGGCCGTCGATCTCCCGGGTGTCGAACTCCGCTCTGTCGTCGGGACCGTCGACGAAGACGTCGACGAATCGGTGGAGTTCGTCGACTACGGGGTCGACGTCCTCGCGTGCGAGGAGCGCGAGACAGTACAGGGGGCTCCGCTGTCCGGGGGAGGGGTCACCGTCGAACATGGCGAGCAGTTCGTCGGCGCAGGGCCGTATCGCCTCGGCGTCCTCCTGACCGACGAAGTAGAGAAACTCGACGGTACTCGACCTGACGAGGTCCTGTTCGTCGGAGAGCAGGTCCGCTACGTCGTCGAGGACGGGCTCGACGAGCGACACGTCGCGCGATGCGACGTCAGTGAGCGCCTGGAGCGCGGAGTTCCGCAGGATCGGGTCGTCGGCACGGAGGGCCCCGCGGAGCGGCGGGACGAACGACTCCAGTTCCGATTCGGACCATTCCACGGCCCGGAACGCCTGGATCGCGTACCGCCGTGCGTCGCTGGACTCCGATCCGAGCAGTTCAATGATCTCGTCTCGGTCGACGGCGTCGGGGTCCTCGCGGGCCCGTTCAGCCAGGTCGATCGCACGATCGTACGGCCCATCGGAGGTCATGGCTTGTGAGTTCCCGGTGGACGCAATTAATCGTTGCTATGGCTCGACCTCTCGGCTCGGAAAGAGACCCCGGTGTAGCCGTGGGGCGGCCCTGTCACGTGTACTCTCTGCACTTCTTGAGTGTCAGCCCACTCACCAGCATGAAGAACCCGGTACCGACGAGATTCAGGAGCGCCACGACGTACGTTCCCGTGTTCGGGTCGGCGACGAACGGGTACGGGACGTGGAGGACGAATATCAAGGCGGAGAGAGCGAACACCAGCTGGATCCCCCGCCGGCGCCGACAGAGCACCTGCATGAACGACGGATCGGTCTCGACCATGGGGTCAGGATCCGTTCCCCGGACCGTTCGTCCGTCTGACTTCACTCGGCCGAGTTCGGTACATGCGTCGCCATGACGACCGGACGGTATTAAACACCTGCCGTTCGGGATCCGTTCCCGTCGACCGAGTCCCGAAAGAACAGTCATCCGGCGGTACTACCGGAGCAACGATCACCTGGCGGTACTACCGGATCAATCGCTGAGGCGCGCGTAGATCCTGTTGGCCCACAGCGCCGCGTACACGATGCCTCCGAGGGCGATCAGCGACGCGCCCCAGACGCCGAACATGCCGGCCAGGACGTCACCGGGTCGGGCCCGCATCCCCGTATTTATCGACGGAACGACGGTCGCTCCGAGGACGATGAACAGGGCCCCGAGCACCATCGTCGAGATGGATAGGTTACCGGCTGCCAGGTAGTACAGCGTGAGCAGGTACATGCGGACGCCCTCCGAACTCTCCGACGCCCGATTGAACGCTTCGACCATACGTGTCGATTTTTCACCCCTCGTATTGAAAGTTGTGGCTTCGGGCGTCCGGACGGGGTTGTCGGCGCGCACTGGGTATCTCCTGGCCGACTTCAGATCGTCCCGCGCTTTCGGTCGTAGCTGACGGCCGGACCGTCCCGTCGGCGACTCCTCGCGGGAAACGCGACCGGGACTGGTCACTTACAGTTTCGCTCCCGTTTCTCGGCAGTCCGGAGACCGGAGGCTCCTCCTACTGATCGAACGACTGTACCGAGGGCGACCGACAGCGGAGTACCGACCCTCGACAGAACGTGGAGAACCTGCGTCACTCGGCCGTCTCGACGGCTCCGTCGCCACCGGGCGTCGCCGTCTGGCCCGTGGAACTGAACCCGGTTCCGATTTTGACGCGGAAGTCTTGGACTTTCGCGGCCTCGGATCCGGTCCCGCTGTAGGTAATCGAGTTCGAGAACGTCTTTCCGGAGGCGACCCGGCGCGGGTTCGTGGCCCGCTGACCGAGCACCTCACCGTTCTTGTCGAGGAACGCGACGCGTATCTGGACGTCTTCGAGCGGCATCGAAGCGGTGTTCTTGGCCGTCACGCTGACGGACACTTTCTCGAGCATCGTTCCCTCGTCGCGTCGGGTGATCTCCGTATTGACGATTTTTATTGCCTCGCTCAGCGGCGGTTGCGTCGGCTCCGGAGTTCCGCCGCCATCGCCGCCACCGCCGCCATCGCCGCCACCGTCGTCGCCGCCTCCGCCGGTGAACGGTATCGAACAGCCGGCGAGCGTTCCGAGCACCCCTGTGCCAGCGATTGTGAGCAGGTCACGCCGTCGCATGTCTTTGTGAGCGGGGGTCAAGATTATAAATGTACCGGCACCGAGAACTGCCGAACCCGGCGGATTCGGCTACTGGCGGACCCCACGACGCGAACCACGATGGTTCGTCGCACTGGAATGTGTTCGGCTCCGACCGATAACGGTATAACCCAACCGGGAGCCGTACGAATATGGCGCGATCTACACCGCAAGTGCGAACGCCGCCGATGGGATGGAACCACTGGAACGCGTACAGCTGGGAAGTCACCGAGGACGACATCCGCGACGCGGCGGACATGCTCGTCGAGACGGGGATGCGCGACGCCGGGTACGAGTACCTCGTCGTCGACGACACGTGGATGGCCGAGTCGCTGACCGACGACCGGGAGTTCGAGCCCCACCCGGAGGACTTCCCGTCCGGGATCGCCGACCTGGCCGACTACGTCCACGACAAGGGGCTGAAGTTCGGCATCTACTCCTCCGCGGGGACCCAGACCTGCGCCGAGTATCCCGCCAGCCTGGGCGTCGAGGACGTCCACGCGAGGCAGTTCGAGGAGTGGGAGGTCGACTACCTCAAGTACGACAACTGCGGGGACCACCACGGGCTGGACGCCCGGACGCGCTACGAGGCGATGGGGGCCGAACTGGCGAAGCTGGACCGCGACGTCGTCTACAGCATCTGCGAGTGGGGCGACAACGACCCCTGGGAGTGGGGGCGCAACGTCGGTGGACACCTCTGGCGGGCGACGGGCGACATCCTCGCGAAGTGGGAGTCGACCGAGAACGACGAGTACGGCCTCGGGATCGTCGAGATCATCGACCTGATGGAGGAGATGAACGTCGCGGGCTACCACGGTCCCGGCGGGTTCAACGACCCCGACATGCTCCAGGTGGGCAACGGGCCGGACACCGTCCACTCACAGGACGACTCCTTCGACGTGACGGACCCGCTCACCGAGGCCGAGGAGAAGACCCACTTCAGCTTCTGGTGTCTGTTCTCCGCGCCGCTGATGGCCGGCAACGACCTGCGCGACTGGGACGACCTCACCGAGGAGATCCTGCTCAACGAGGACGCCATCGCCATCGACCAGGACCCGCTGTGCGTCCAGGGCACCCGGGACGGGAAGATCGGCGACCGCGAGGTCTGGAGCAAGCGCCTCGCCGGCGGCGAGTCCGCGGTCATCCTGTTCAACCGCGGCGAGGAGCCCGCGGACGTCGAGACCGATGTCGACGCCGTCGACCAGCCGATCGAGGCCGACGCATACGAAGTCCACGACGTCTGGACCGGCGAGGAGTTCGAAACGGAGGGCACCCTCTCCGGGACGGTCGACCCCCACGGCGTCAAGTTCTATCGCGTCTCGCCCGCCGAGTAGGCGTCGGCGAGTCCGGGGCCGTCAGTACGCGAAGTCCCGTTCGCGCTGGGAACGGACGTCTATCTCGGTCAGGCGGTGTGCGAGCAGTCGCCGGTGCTCGGCGAGGGCGTCCGGCCGGTCCCAACTCCCGTTAGGCCGGGAGAGGACAGCGGACGGAGCCGCGCTCACTCGGTGACCGTCACCGAGTAGGAGGCCGACCGGCTCTCGCCGGCGGCGACGTCCGTCACGGTCAGTTTCACGGTCCCGCTGCCCGCGTTCGAGAACGAGCCCCGGACCGAGACCGTCCCGGTGCTCTCTGCGGGGATCTCGACCGTCTTCCCGGCGTCGACTCCGCCCACCGCGAGTTCGAACTCGTGGGCCGAGTCGCCGTAGTTCTCGACGACGAACGTCCAGGTCGCCGTCTCGCCCGCGGCGACTTCCCCCGGCCCCTCACCGGTTTCGAGGGCCCAGACGGCGCTCTCGCCCTCGAGGATGAGGATCCCGAGGTCCCCGACCTGCTTCGCGTCGTTGATCCCCGGGAGCGTCCAGCCGAGGACGTTGTCGCGCTCGTCGTCGCCTTCGTCGTCGTCGTTGAGGAGGACGCTGAAGGGGAACCCCTCGCCGCTGCTCCGGCTCTCGGCGAACAGGGTCTTCCAGGGGAACGTCAGGTCGTAGGTCGTCGTGGAGCCGTCGCGGCTCGTCGAGGCCTCGACGTCCGACGCGCCCGAGGCGGCCGACCCGCCGATCCACCGGTGGACGTTCGCAACCCCGGTGTGGCTGATACCGTACTCGGGGCCGTAGCTCCCGTCGCTCCCGACGGCCACCTGGATGCTGTCGCCCTGCCACATGTTCGCCCCCGACTTGGCCTCGTGGGCGTCGTCGGTGACCTCCGCGCGGACGTAGAGGCTGTCCGCGTCGTACCCCAGGTAGAAGTCGGCGGAGACGTTCGAGGGATCGACGGAGCTGTTCGTCCCGTCCGGGTCGGTGTAGGTGTCGCCCTCGGGGGCCAGCGAGAACGCGACCTCGTCGCCCGCGCCGCCGCCGGTGTTCGGCGCGGTGACGGTCTTTCGCCCCTCGATCGGGCCGGTCTCGACCGACAGGGAGGCCGACGAGAGGCTCGCCGGGGCCGTCCCGAAGTTCGCGTAGCTGTCGGCGACCAGGGAGGTCGTACTCTCCCAGCGGGGGAACACGGCCTGCTTGTTCCACGTGAGCGGCCACTCGCTGCTGTGCCGGAAGTCCCAGACGAGCGCGCCGTCGAACGACTCGCGGCGCATCGCGGCCAGGAACGTCCGGAAGGCCCTGTTCCGGTACGGGATGGAATATTTCTCGTCGCGGTCCTCGGTCAACCGCTGGATCGACCAGCCGAACTCGCCCATGTAGATGGGCATGTCCAGTTCCTCCGCGACGGCGGCGTGTGCCGCGATGCGTTCGGTCCCGCGCTCGATCCCGATGTCCGAATGTTCGGGGTCCGCCCAGAGGTGCAGCGAGTAGGCGTCGATCCCGTCCTGCTGGTGGGCCTTCCGCGAGAGCGTCTCCTGGTCCCACGGGTAGGGGTCGGCCATCCCCGTCGAGACGAGGTGGTTGTCGTCGAGCGACTTGATGTACTGGGCGGTCTCGCCGACCCAGTCGTAGAACGACGACAGCGTCTCGTCGTCCCGGCGCTCGTACCCGACGCTGGGTTCGTTGCACAGCTCCCACATCAGGATCGTCGGGTCGTTCCGGTACTCGATGCCGGTGTAAGTGTTCTCCCGCGTCAGGACGTGTTCGATGTGGGACCGGTACCACCGCTGGCAGTCCTCGGCGGCGTAGAACTCGTCTTTGTTCTCGGCCTCGGTCGACCACTCGACGTACTGGGGAATGCCGCCCTGCCAGTCCCAGTAGTTGGCGAGCGGGAGGATGAGCCGGATGCCCGCTTCGCCACAGAGCGCGATGAGACGGTCGAGCTTCTTGAACGCCGCCTCGTTTGCGGTGCCCATCCGGGGCTGGAGCGGGTCCGACGGTCGCTCCTGGCCGGTCCCGAACGCCGTCGCACGGAGAACGTTCGTCGCCGGGACGGCCTCGCTCCACTCGTCGATCCACGCCTGCTGGTTCGCCTCAGTCTGCTTGCGCAACTGCGGGTGGTTTCCCCCGACGGGGTAGTACGTCTCCCCGCCGACCGCAAACTCCGTCCCGTCGGCCGTGACGAACTCCTCGAAGACGGGCTCCATCTCGGGCGTCGGAGTCGCCGTCGGGGTCTCTGTGTCCGTCGGGGTCTCTGTGTCCGTCGCGGTCGGCGACGGCGTCGGCGTCAACGTGGGCGTCGACGTGGCCGTCGGCGTCTCCATCGCAGTCGGCGACGGCGACGGCGTCGGCGACGCCGTAGCGCCCGGCGTGTCCGTTCCGTCGCCGCCACCCGGACACCCCGCCAGCGACGTCGCGAGAGCGACCCCCGAGAGGCCCAGCATTCGCCGCCGCGACACCGGTTTCGAGTCCCGTTTCGTCTCGCCTTCCGAGCGGCCGCGCGAGGACGTCTCGTCCTCGTCCGTCGCTGCTCGTCCACCACCATTGCCACGGTCTGACATAGGGGGATCAATCCGACGTAATCCCTTTAATTATTCCGATCTTTCGGCCGCAAATATTTATTTTATTTCTGGTACCTCCTTCGAACGGCCCACGCACGTGGAGAGGTCTGGAAGTGGTTCCCCGCTGACTACAATCCCGCCTCATCTTTGATAATCTTCCGTGCACCGACGAGGGCGTGGGTTCTTCCGATCACCGGGTCCGTGCACGTCTTTCGATAGCAGACTTACAACCCTGTCAAAATTCTTGACTCGGGTGTTAGTCATTCCCGATCGATTGACATAGCATGAGTTGGGAAAACGTAACACGATCGTCCGATTGTTCGGTCACTCCGCTTTCTCCGGACCTGACTTACTTACAACTCACTCAAAGTTTAGTGAAAGACCGGGGCGTCGAACGGTCGTGACTTTTCGCGCTGGCCACCTGAAAACGAATACTTCCACAGATACCGCCTGTATAGACTGATATCGCCCGATTTCGGGACCGTGGCGACGAGGGCCGCGCCCGTGCCGGTCGACACTCGGGTCGACTTCTGCAACGAACCGTCGTTTACAATCTTTGAAACCGAACGCGCCCACGAGCGCACCCCGTACTGTCGGCTGTAACTTCCGGGGGACGTTCTCCCCCCAGGGTACCGAAATTCCTCACAGACGACCAGTTGTCCGGATCAGGAGTAGTTGTGCTCCAGCTCGACGACGTTGGCCGCGCCGAGCACGGCGTCCGCTATCTCCCCGAAGAACCGGTCGTCGCTGACCCGATGGACCGGACAGGAGACGCTCACGGCCGCGATACCGCGGTCTTCGTCGTCCGTGATGGGCGCTGCGATACACCGGAGCCCCGTCAGTCGTTCCTCCTCGTCCACGGCGTATCCCCGGTCCCGAACGTCGGACAGTTCCTCGAAAAACGCGGCCTCGTCGGTGATCGTCTGGTCTGTCCGGGCTGGCATCCCGCGCTCGTCGAGGATAGCCTCGACGGCTTCCCGGGGGCGATACGCGAGAATCGCCTTGCCGAGTGCCGTCGCGTGGAGGTGGACGCGCTTGCCCTCGTAGGTGTCTACCTCGACGGCGTTGTCCCCCTCCGACTGGTAGAGATAGATGCCCAGTCCGTTCTCCTCGATGAGCAGGTTCGCGAGTTCGCCCGTCTCGGCCGCGAGTGTGTCCACCTCGTCGTTCGCCTCGCGGTAGATGTCGGTTTTCCGCCGCGCGTACTCCCCCAGTCCGAGAAATCCCAGTCCGACGTCGTACTCGTCGCCCTCCTTGACCAGATACCCCTCCTTCGCGAGGGTCGTGAGGTGGTTGTGCACGGCGCTTTTTCCCACGTCGACCCTGTCCGCCACCTCCGAGACCCCGGCCCCGTCCAGTTCCTTGACGGTCTCGATCATCTCGAACGTCCGCTCGACCGTCGTGACCGGATGTTTCGGTCGGTCCATGTCCCCACTGTCAGAGACCGGCCACTTATTTGTTCTGTCCTGCTGAACGGCGTTCGTTCTCTCCGAACTGTGGTTCGCCATTACCGCGAGTGGGGGTCGTCCCCGTCGGGAGTGGGGGCTGTCCGCGGTGACGAGCGGCTCGCAGTGGTCCAGCGGACGGATTGCTCCG
>JBDGST010000139.1:25415-38995 GCA_042217365.1 Haloarculaceae archaeon | reverse complement strand
ACGACGGTCATCGACCGCGTCCTCTCGGACCTGGAGGCCGACGAGCGGATCGAGACGGTGTACGTCAGCACGAACGAGCGCTTCGCGACCGACTTCGAAACCCACCTCGCGGAGACCGACTTCGAGAAACCCCGGCTGAGTATCGAGGAGACCGTCGAGGAGGACGAGAAGTTCGGCGTCGTCGGCGCGCTCGCCCAGCTCGTCGACCGCGAGGGCATCGCGGACGAGGACCTGCTCGTCATCGCCGGCGACAACCTGTTCAGCTTCGACACGAGCGACTTCCTCGACTACTTCGAACGGCGCGGCGAGCCGACGCTCGCCGCCTACGACGTGGGCTCGCTCGAACGGGCGACCGCCTACGGCGTCCTGAACGTCGACGGCGAGCGCGTCACCAAGCTCGAGGAGAAGCCCGACGACCCACAGAGCACGCTCGTCTCGGTCGCCTGCTACGCCTTCCCCGCCGAGTCCGTACAGTTCGACACCTACCTCGCGGGCGACAACAACCCCGACGAACCCGGGTGGTTCATCCAGTGGCTCGTCGACCGCGAGCAGGTCGCGGCCTACTCCTTCGAGGGCCAGTGGTTCGACATCGGGACGCCCGAGAGCTACCTCGAGACGGTCGCCTGGTACCTCGACGGCGAGAACCTCGTCGCCGAGAGCGCGACCCTGAAGAACGCCGACCTCGGGGAGAACGTCCAGGTGCTCGGCGACGTCGAGGTCGTCGACTCCAGCCTCGACAACTCGGTCGTGTTCCACGGGACGACCGTCGAGGACTGCGAGGTCCGCGAGTCGATCATCGACCGCGACACCAGGGTCCAGGACCTGGACCTCTCGGGAGCGGTCATCGGCGCCCACACCCAGATCCCCAACGGCGTCGGGGAGTAGCCGACCGCTTCCGTCCCCGGCGTGCGTTCACCGCGGCGTGACGGCGCTCACTCCAGCCAGGCGTCCTCGACGTGCAGCGACCCCCGACTCCCGTCCCACTCGGTCTCGTACTCGATGCGGATCGGCCGCGCCATGTGCGGACCGTCCGTGACGAGCGTCTCGAACTCGCCGCCCTCCCCGAGAACGTGGACGCCGTACTCCTCGTTGAGCGCTTCGAGGTCGGCGAGCGCGTCGGCGTCCAGCGTGCGCCCGAGCCAGGACTCGTCGAGGCCGGCGGCCGCCACCCGGACGACCCGGATCTCGAAGCCCGCGTCGAGCATCGCGTCGGCGAGTTCACGGGGGTCGCGCCCCCAGAGCGGCGCGAACAGGTCGGTCCCGAGGCGGTCACACATCGCCTCGACCCGGGAGGCCTGATACTCGCTCTCGACGGCGCCGGCGGTGACGCCCGCGACGCCGCCCGGCAGTTCGGCGTCGAGGCCCCGCAGCGCCGCCTCGAGCGGTTCGAGTTCGGCGTCGCCCTGCGCGCCGGCGTCCTCGACGCTCCCCGCGTCGAAGTCGTCGGGCTCGACCGCGACGTGCGCGACGCCGACGCTCTCGGCCGCGAGTTCGGCCAGCCGCGTCGCCGGCACGTGGTACATGTAGGAGTCGCCCGCCGGGTGGACGGTGACGAGCCGCTCGACCGGGAGCCCGCGCTCCAGCGCGCGGTACAGCGCCCAGGCGGAGTCTTTCCCCCCGGAGAAGAGGCTGACCCACGCGCCGTCTCCCGCCTCCGCCTCCGCGCGTTCGTCGTCCGCGTCGGCCTCGTCCATGGTTGGGGTAGCGGGACCGGCGGATAAACGCTCTGCGGTCGCCGACCTACGGGGAGGAGGCGATGGCCCGCTCGACGGCCTCGCGGCGCGCCTCGATGCGGCGGCCCAGGTCGGCGACGGTCGAGAGGACGGGATACGTGACGGGCAGCGGCCGGTAGACGTACCGCGGGAGGTCCGGCACGTCCGTCGGGAGGGCGAGCCGCCGCTCCTGGCGCCGCAGGTCGGCCTGCCGGTCGGCAGCGAGCGCGTCGCACCGCTCGTCGAGCGCGACCAGCGCGTCCCTGGCCCCGTCGAGCGCATCGAACGACCCCGTCGCCGGATCGCGCTCCGCGAACGCGACAGCCGAGAGGTCCGCCCGGATCGACGCGACACGTCCGGTCGCCTCGTCGAGGTATTCGGCCTCGTCCGCGAGGGCCGACAGGAGCCACTTTCGCTGACTGGCTCCCTCGGCGGCCGCTTCGAGGAGCGTCTCCTTGCAGAGGTCGTCGAACGCCCGCTGCCGGGTGAGCGCCGCCGCGAGTTCGGGGCCGAACTCCCCCCGGAGGCTCTCCTCGTAGGTCTCGCCGTAGTCCTCCTCGAAGTGCGGGACGCTCATCACGGTCTCCTCGTAGGCGTCGCGCACGTCCGCGAGGCCGGTCGGCGTCGGCGCGCTCACGGCCGCCACCGTCCCGGTCGCGGCCGCCGACCCCGTCTCGGTCGTGATCTCTCTGACCCGGCCGTGGAAGCGGTCGAACGCGTCCCGTTCGTCGGCCAACCGTCGCCGCTCCCGTTCGACCGTCCGCCGCGCGCGCTCCAGGAAGTCGCGGCCGGCGTCGGCCGCCGGACGTCCGCTGTCGGCGTCCGGATCGGATCTGGTGGTCGGACTGTCGCGCTCGGATGCAAGGGAGGTCTCCCCGGTGGTCATCACGCGTAACTCCGTCGGGCGGTCGATAAGCGGTTATAATTCGGGTACTGTGGGGTAGGAACCAGATCGGTGGACGGGGCACTGAACAGTAGAATATATAGACGGGAGCCGCTCGGCGACGCCGCCCCGCTATGCCACGGACGGGAGCAGTATCGACGGGTCGTCGTGGCGGAGCGAGGCGAGGTGCGTCCCGTCGAGTAGTTCGACGTGGGAGTGGACGGTGCCGCGCTCGCGGACGGCGTCGAGCAGCGGGTCCGCCCGCCCGAGGTCGACGGCGCCGACGAGCACCACGACTCGGCGCGCGTCGGAGTCGACCACTCGCGTCACCAGGAACAGGTCGCTCCCGACCCGGTTCCGAAACGCGTCCGAGCGGTCGAACGAACCGCCCTCGACGGCGTCGAGCAGGTCCTCCGCGACGCCGTCGGGCGCGACGTAGACCAGGCCGAACCGGTCCGAGTTCCCCTGCGCCGGGGCGACCGGCGCGACGTGACCCGCCCGGACCGCCACCACGTTCCACCCCTCGTCCCGCAGTTCGGCCGCCATCCGGTTGGCCTCCGTCAGCGTCTTCCCCCAGGCGGTCTCTCGCGGCGTCGGCGTCTGTGTCATCGTCCGTATATGTCTTCTCCTGGCCAAAGTGCGTTGCGGAACGAACCCGGTTCACGAGTGCTACATTCGGGAAAATAGCCGGCCCCATAGATACGTCACGGGGAATATAGTAATTAGCAACTTCCATGTCGGGCGGGTCGTCACGACCGCCCGATGGAAGACGATCAGACTCGACGGCGGTTTCTCACGGCCGCAGGCGCAAGCGCAGTGACTGTCATCGCCGGCTGCACGGGCGGCGGGAACTCGACGCCGACCGACGAGGGCGACGGAGCGAGCAACGGCGGCGACGGAGGCGGCAGCGACGGCGGCGGTGACGGCGCCAGCGGCGGTGACGGCGGCGGCGACGGCGAGAGCACAGGCACCGGCGGAGACGGCGGAGACGGGACGGCCACGGCCGGCGGGAGCGGCGGAACGCTCCAGATGATGGCGTCAGGCGCCATCCAGACGCTCGACCCGATCAACGCGAAGGGGTCGGGCGCGGGGTACGACCAGTACGGTCGCTCGCTGATGGAGTTCGAGAACGGGATCTACCCGCCCAAGCCCGCCCTGGCGAAGAGCTACGACGTCTCCGACGACGGCCTGACGTACACCTTCACGCTGAAGGAGGGCGTCAAATTCCACGACGGATCGGAGCTCACCGCCTCGGACGTTGTGTACTCCTACAGGCGCCTCGCGGAGTCCGAGAACTCCCGGAACAAGGACGACATCGTCGGCGACACGCTGACGGTCAAACACGAGAAGGACAAGACGCTGAGCGATCCCAAAGACGAGACGACGCTCGCGGACGTCGTCCCGAAGAGCCTGGCCGTCGAAGCCGTCGACGAGTACACGTTCCGGATGGAGCTGGAGAAGCCGTTCCAGTACACGCTCTCGCAGATCGCCGGCGGGGCGTTCGCGGTGCTACCCGAGAACGCGGTCGGCGACGTCGAGGGGTACGAGGGCGAGTACGAGTACAACGAGTTCTTCAGCACGGCGAACGGCGGGCCCAGGTACGCAGGCCTCGGCCCGTTCGAGGTCGACTCCTGGACGAAGGGGAGCCAGATCCGTCTCAGCGCCTTCGACGGCTACTACGGCGACGGCCCGGAACTCGACGGGATCACCTACACCGTCGTCGGGAGCGCGAACACGCGGCTCGACCGGTTCGAGAACGGGAACGCCGACATCCTGGAGGACATGCCGGCCCCGTCGTTCAACCCGAGCAAGGCCTCTATCGAGAAGCGGAAGGGCGACCGCGAGATCGGGACCTACACGCTCGACGGCGGGACGGAGGTCAACTACGGCGTCATTCCGTCGCTGTCGACGGAGTACATCGTCTTCAACTGCCTGAAGGTCCCGATCGCGGTCCGGAAGGCCTTCGCCTACCTCATCGACCCCCACGACATCGTCAAGAACGTCTACAAGGGGACCGCCAAGCCGGGCTACCACATCACGCCCCCGGCCCCCTACCCGACGTTCGAGGAGGGGATCGCGGGCGAGGAGAGTTACGACCGCCACGCGAAGTCCGGGTACAAGTCCAACACGGAGTACGGCGCGGACGGGTTCCCGTACGGGTACGGCGAGACACGCATCGACGACGCCAAGGCGGCCATGAAAGAGGCCGGGTACGGTCCCGACAACCGCTACTCGGTGACGGCGACGACGATCGCCGGCAGCGACGCCTACCGGAAGGTGTTCACGCGCCTCCAGTCCAAGGCGCGGGCCGCGTACGTCGACCTGGAGATCACGGAGGCGACCTTCGGGACGATCATCGGGAAAGCCATCGGCGGCAAGATGCCGATATTCGGACTCGGCGACGGGATGGAGTACCCCGGTCCGCAGAACTTCCTGCGGTTCCTGCACGGTGGTAGCCCCAAGAGCGCGTTCACTCGCTGGGGCGCCGAGGGGAGCTACTACGACGAGGAGGTCTTCCGGACGGCCCGCCAGGCCTGGAAAGAGCAGTACGAGCCCAACCAGGGCGACTCGAGGGAAGACCGGATGGCGCGCAACGAGGCGTTCCAGACGATCGAGGAGACGAACTGGGCGTCCGTCCAGGAACTCCCCTTCGCCCACTCCATGGACCAGCGGTTCTGGCACGACCACGTCGACGTCGAGATGTACGGCGTCATGGAGAACCAGACGTTCGACGACGTCACGCTGAACAGGTGACCCGACCGGCGGCGACCGGCCGGTCCGGTTTCGACGGGCGACCCGGCGCCCGACCGCGCGACCCCGGGTCGACGAACGGTCCCCTCGCAGAGACGACTGACGGGACCGGACTCCACGCCTGGCCGGTGGCCTCCGTGGCGGCACAGTCGGCGGCACTCGCGAACATACCAACTCACGACTCACCAGATGCACGGACTCAGACACGGTTTCGCTTCGGTCCGGCCCGGCGGCCGACGCGCGGCGAGTGGCGTCAGTGACATCCGAGCCGCGCTCGTCGGCGACAGAGACCCTGGCGACCCGGGGCGGGTCGACGGACAGGCAGGCGGGAGGGATAGCGCGTGAGCAGGCTCAGGTACCTCGGGAAGCGGCTCCTGATGATGGTGCCGGTCGTCTGGCTGGGCACGTCGATGACGTGGTTCATCATCTTCATGGGGCCGGTCGACCCGGCGGCGCGCCTTCTCAGCGAGGGTCAACTGCGGAATCCGGACGCCTACACCGCGGCCCGGGAGCAACTCGGTCTGAACCAGCCGCCGCTGGAGCACTACGTCGACTACATGATCAACCTGTACACGCTCGACCTCGGGCGGACGTGGCTGCTCTACAAGGGGTCGAACGTGAACGCGCTCGTCATGGACTTCCTGCCGCGGACGCTCTGGCTGGGATTCTGGTCGGTGCTGGTCGCGGTGCTGGTCGGCGTGCCGCTGGGATTTTACGCCGGGATGCGATCGAACACCGCCTCCGACTACGTCGCGTCGCTTGGCGGGATCGTCTGGCGGGCGATGCCCAACTTCTGGCTGGCGGTCATGCTGCTCGCGCTGCTGGGGAGCTCGGAGGCCATCGTCGGCGTCGACTGGCAGCAGGTCGGCGTCCCGCTCGACGCCATCTCCGGCAGCCCGGACATGTCGCGCCTCCACACCGTCGAGGGCTTTCTCGCGGCCACGAAGAAGGTCCTGCCGGCGGCGCTCGTCCTCGGGTCGGCCTCGATGGGCAACGAGATGCGGATCGGCCGGACGGCCGTCCTCGAAGTGCGCAACGAGAACTACGTCGACATGGCCAGGGCGAAGGGCGTCTCCGACCGCGCGCTCGTCTGGAAACACGTCCTCCGGAACGCGCTCGTCCCGCTGGTCCCGATCATCACGAGCGAGGCGTTCCTGCTCGTCGGCGGGTCCGTGCTCGTCGAGACGGTGTTCGGTATCCACGGGATCGGCTGGCTGTTCTACAGGGCGGCCATCCAGGGGGACCTGCCGCTGGTCGGGACGCTGATGTACATCTTCATCGTCATGATAGTCGGAATCAACCTGTTCCAGGACCTGCTGTACACGGTGATCGACCCCCGCGTCGGGCTGGAGGGGAACTGAGATGACGGAGCGACCTGCAACCGGAGGGCGACCGGCGTGACCGGCGCACACGACGCGGAACGCGAGCCGTCGCTGGACGGCGACCCGGACGCGGAAACGAGCGCGAACCCGGAAGAGCGGACCGGGGTCGACGCCAGCCCGTCGACGGTGCTCCCGACCGACGCCCCGGCGGTCGTCTGGGCGGGCGTCGGCGCCGCCCTGTTCGCGCTGGAGGCGGGCGCGGCGGCGACGTTCGCCGTCGGCCTGCTCGCCGACGTCGTCGTCGGGCTCCCGGCGCCGGGACGGCTCGCGCCCGTCGCGTCGGCCGCGGCGGAGGCACTGCACGGCGTCGAGCGGGCGAGCGCAGGGGCCCCCACGCTGCTCTCGCGGGAGACGATCCCCAACGGCGGCTACTGGAACGGGCAGCGGTGGGTCGGGACCTTCCTGGGCCTCAGCCCCGCCGTCTCGTGGGCGGTCCGGGTCACGCTCGTCTACGGCTACGCGTTCGCGTGGGCAGGGTGGGCGGTGCTTGGCTACCGACTCTACCGGCGGGAGTACCGGGAGGCCGAGTGGACGCCCCGCGACGACGTGGTCGACCGCTTCCGCACGCACACGTGGGGCCTGTTCGGCCTGACCGTCGTGTTCATGTTCGTCACGATGGCGGTGTTCGCGCCGGCGCTCGGCCCGACGACGGTCGACAGGAACATGCGCAACTCCTACTCCCACGAGATGTCCTACTGGGACGGGGACACGGGGGAGGTGAAGACCGTCCTCGTCGGCGAGGCGAACCTCGATTCCCAGTCGACCGGCGACGAGTCCCGGGTGATGCCGTTCACCTACGACGGCTACGGCCGGTACCACCCGTTCGGGACGCTCCCGACCGGCCGAGACCTGTTCACGTTCATCGCCGCCGGGTCGCGCATCTCGCTGGTCATCGGCGTGCTCTCGGTCGGCCTGAGCGGGCTGGTCGCCGCGTCGCTCGCGCTGGTCGCCGCCTACTACAAGGGCCGGGTCGACCTCGGACTGGTCCTGCTCTCGGACGCCGTGATGGCGATGCCCCAGTTGCTCTTGCTCATCATGCTCTCGACCGTCCTCGCCGACACCTGGGTCGGCGGCGTCTACAGCGGGGCGTTCGTCCTGGCGCTCATCTTCGCGTTCACGGGGTGGACCTACATGTGGCGGTCGATCCGCGGCCCCGCGCTCCAGGTCGCCGAGCGGCAGTGGGTCGACGCAGCCCGGAGCTTCGGCCAGCGCCCGCGGACGATCATGCGCCGACACATGCTCCCGTACGTCACCGGCTACCTCCTGATATACGGGTCGATGACGATCGGCGGAGCCATCATCGCCATCGCCGGCCTGTCGTTTCTCGGACTGGGCGTCTCGCCACCGACCCCGGAGTGGGGGCGGGCGGTCAACCTCGGCCAGGACTACGTCGAGACGGGGTCCTGGCACATCTCGCTCATCCCCGGCCTCCTGATCACGCTCGTGGTCACCGGGTTCAACGCGCTCGGCGACGGGATCCGGGACGCGATCGACCCGCAGTCGGACAGCGCGGGCGGCGAGGCCGCCGGCAGGGGTGGTGGCGCGTGAGCGACCCGCTCCTGGCCGTCGAGGACCTGCGCACCGTCTTTCGCACCGACCGCGAGGAGATACACGCTGTCGACGGCGTCTCCTTCGAGATCCGCGAGGGCGAGACGGTCGGCCTCGTCGGCGAGTCGGGGTCGGGCAAGTCCGTCACGGCGCGGTCGATCCTCGGCCTCGTCGACAGCCCCGGTGCCGTCGAAGCCGGGAGCATCCGCTTGCGCGGCGAGGACCTCACCGACGGCAACTGGGAGGCCCACCGCGGCGACGTCGCCATCGTGTTCCAGGACCCCGGCAGCGCGCTCAACCCCGTCTACACCGTCGGCGATCAGATCCGCGAGGCCCTCCGGATCCACCGGGGAATGCGCGGCCGGGCGGCCCGCGAACGGGCCGTCGAACTGCTGGAGGAGGTCGGTATCCCCGACGCCCCGCGCCGGGTCGACGAATACCCCCACCAGCTCTCTGGCGGGATGCAACAGCGCGCGGTCATCGCGATGGCGCTGGCCTGCGACCCCGACCTGCTGGTCTGCGACGAGCCCACGACGGCGCTGGACGTGACCATCCAGGCCCAGATCCTGGACCTGCTGGCCGACCTCCAGCGCGAGGAGGGGCTCGCGATCCTCCTCATCACCCACGACATGGGCGTGATCGAGGACGCCGCCGACCGCGTGAACGTGATCTACGCCGGCGAAGTGGTCGAACGCGCCCGGACCGCGGAGCTGTTCTCGGACCCCGCCCACCCCTACACGCGGGCGCTCCTCCGGAGCATTCCCGGTCGGACCCCGCCCGACGAGGAACTCCCCACCATCGAGGGCGAAGTGCCGACCCCGACCGGTCCGGCGACCGACTGCCGGTTCGCCCCGCGGTGTCCGGAGGCGTTCGACGCCTGCCGGGAGGTCCACCCCGAGCACGTCCCCGTCGACGACGCGAGCGACCGTACCGCAGCGTGCCTGCTCCACGACGACCGGGTTCCCGGGAGTGGCCCGCCGGACGACTACGGCAGCGCCCGGGCCGACGGACCCCGCGACGGCGCGACCGACTCCGACGGCGGGGGTGAGTGGGCGTGACGGCCGACAGCGACCCGCTCGTCTCCGTGCGCGACCTGCGGACCCACTACGAGGACGACTCGATACTGTTCTCGTCGCCGCCGGTCCGGGCGGTCGACGGCGTCTCCTTCGACATCCGCGAGGGGGAGACGCTCGGGCTGGTCGGCGAGTCGGGGTGTGGCAAGACCACGCTCGGGCGGACGCTAATCGGGCTGGAGACGCCGACGGCCGGGACCGTCGAGGTAGACGGCCGGGACGTCTCGGACCTCGACCGCGGCGAGCGCCGGGAACTCCAGCGCCGGGTCGGCATGGTGTTCCAGGACCCCCAGGAGAGCCTGAACGACCGCCAGACGGTCGGACAGATCGTCCGCGAACCCCTCGAAGCCCACGACTGGCCCCGGCTGACGGTCGCGGTCGCGGGCGTCGACGGGGCGACCGTCTCGGGCGACCGGATCGCCGCCGAGCGGGTCGTCGTCGGCCCGGACGACCCCGCGGGAACGGCCGACGCGACCGTCGACGTCACGGTCCGGCTCACCGGGTCGGGACACGAGGTGTCGGTCCGCGACGCGCTCCCGCTGGCGGCCGCGGACCTCCACGTGTCGGTCGACCGCGGCGGCCGGCCCGCCGTCTCGGTCGGCGTCGAGAAGTCAGTCGCGGAGATGCGACGGGACCGCGCGGCGGCCCTCCTCGCCCGCGTCGGCCTGCAGGAACACCACCGCAAGCGCTACCCCCACCAGTTCTCCGGCGGCCAGCGCCAGCGGGTCGGCGTCGCCCGCGCGCTCGCGCTCGAACCGGACTTCCTGGTGCTCGACGAACCCGTCTCGGCGCTGGACGTGTCCGTCCAGGCGCGCGTCGTCAACCTCCTCGAACGCCTCCAGGACGACCTCGGGCTGACCTACCTGTTCATCGCCCACGACCTGAGCGTCGTCCGGCACATCGCCGACCGCGTCGCCGTGATGTACCTCGGTAACGTCGTCGAACTCGGCCCCGCCGAGGCGGTCTACGGCGACCCCGCACACCCATACACCGTCTCGCTGCTCTCCGCGATCCCCGGCAGCGGGTCGCCCTGGACCGGCGAGCGCGTCACGCTCCGCGGGACGCCCCCCAACCCGCGGGACCCGCCCGACGGCTGCCCGTTCGCGACGCGCTGTCCCGCGAAGATACGCCCCGACGAGCCCGCCCTCGCCGAGGCGGACTGGCGCGCGCTCGACGAACTCCGGGTCGTCTTCCGGACCCGCGCCCGCGCCGAGAAGTCGGTCGGCGCGGCGGCGAGACGGCTGCTCGGCCTCCCGGTCGACACCGAGTCGCTGGAGACCGCCGTCGCGGACCTGCTCGACGGGCGGTCGCTCCCCGAGGAGGTCCGCTCGGTCGTCGACGACGCCGTCGACCTGGCGCGGCTCGGCGAGGACGCGGCCGCCGCCGAGCGCCTCCGCGGGGCGCTCGGGTCGCGCTGCGACGATGCGCGCCCGGAACCGGCTGACGTCGGCCCGGGCGGCCACAGGAGCCGCTGTCTCCGCCACGATCGCGAGTACCGCGACCCCGGTGAGACGGTGCTGGTGCGCGAAGGGGGCGACGACTGATCTGCTGCCCGCCACCCGACCACCGCGTCGACGCACCGTCTTCGGCCGTCCGGGTTCCGGTCCCCTACGTCGCGATATATAGCACTCTTAGCAACCGTTTCGGCGGTCTCGCCGAACGTCTCGCCATGGACGACGTGAGGGCCGGCTTCCTGCCGGCGCCGGGCATGGACTACGACCGCGCGTTCGAGTACGCCGACGAGTTCGGCCTCGACTACGTCGAGGTCTACGCCGAGGGCGACCCCTGGCGCGAGGGCGCGCTCTCGGACCCCGACCGGGTCCGCGACCGCCTCGACGACCACGGTCTCGGTCTGCTGGCCCACCTGCCCTTCCCGCTGGACGTCGGATCGCCGGTCGAGGCGGTCCGCGAGGGGGCGCTCGCGGCGCTGGACCAGTACGTCGAGGCGGTCGCCCGCCGGGGCGCCGAGAAAGCCGTCCTCCACCTCTCGGCGCCATCACACTACGCGGCCAACCGGTCGCTCGCCGAGGTCCGGCCGACGCTCCTCGACAGCGCGCGAACCGCGGCGTCCATCGGCCGCGAGCACGGCGTCGAGGTCTGCGTCGAGAACGTCCCCTCCGGCGCGTTCCCCGTCGACGAGTTCGAGCGCGTCCTCGCGGAGACCGACGTCTCCATGACGCTCGACACGGGGCACGCGGCCCTGACGGGCTGGACCGCCGACGAGACGGTGGCGTTCGTCCGCGAACACGCCGACCGCGTCTCGCACGTCCACCTCAACGACAACCGCGCGACCCGCGACGGCTGGCGGAGCGAGGACGAGCACCTGCCCCTCGGCGCCGGCAGTATCGACTTCGAGACGCTGCTCGCCCCCGCCACCGACGGCGACTGGGCGCCGACGCTCACCATGGAGATCGTCACCTGGGACCCCGAGTACGTCGAGGCGAGCGTCCGGCGCCTCGACTCGCTGCTGGGCCGGTCGGACCGAAACTGAGCGGGGAGACCGACGAGGACGTCGACCGCCGCTCAGAAGTCGCCGAGTCGGGACTGGCCCCCGTCGTCGGTGAAGTCGGCCGCCTTCCGGATAGTGCCTTCGAAGGTATCCCGCTGGCTCCGGTCGTAGAGCGTCGCGGCGGGGTGGACCGAGACCAGTACCCGGCGGATCTCGCCGCCGACGTCGACCTCGACGACGTCGCCGGCCTCGCTCGTGACCGCCACCTCGCGTTCGAGCAGGTGCTCGGCCGGGACCTTGCCGAGGGTGACGAGTACCGCGGGGTCGACGCGGTCGACCTCGGCTTCGAGGTACCCCCGGCAGTTCGCCAGTTCCTCGCCGGTCGGGTCGCGGTTGTCCGGCGGGCGGCAGCGCACGCAGTTGGTGATGCGGACGTCCTCGCGGGCCAGCCCCGCGTCCCGCAGCGCCTCGTCGAGCACGTCGCCGCTCCGTCCGACGAACGGTTCGCCGCGCTCGTCCTCGCGCTGGCCGGGCGCCTCGCCGACGAACAGCAGGTCCGCGTCGGCGGGGCCGACGCCGTTGACGATCCGGCTCCGGCACTCGACCAGGGCCGGACACCGCTCGCAGGCGACCACGTCGAGTCCGTCCATCCAGCCGTCGGGGTCGGGGCCGTCACCGCCACACGAGTCGCTACCGGTCCCGTCGGCCGGGTCGCTCACGGCCGCGACACCTCGCGCTGGTCGGGCGATGCCGCGCGCTCGCCGCACGGCGCCTCGCGCTCGTTCATGTCCGACCGTGCGATGCGGTCACTCAAAACTCGCGCGGTCCGCCCTCGAACCGGCCGCGGTCACGCTCGCCCGCCGGGGTCGCCGTGGGGGTTCTCGCCGTCCCCCCGGTCGTCCTGGACGAACGCGGCGTCGGCGGCGCGGGCGGCGAGACGCGCGACCCGGAGCGGTTCGGGCCGGCCGCCCTCGGGCGTGAACCCGCGGACCACGTCGGCGGCCGCGTCGTCGCCGAGTCCGACCGCGCGGACGAACACCGCCTCGCCGTTGACGGTCACGCGCCGGCGGTCGGGCTGTCGCCGGTAGGTCGCCAGCCGCTCGGCGAGCGCGTCCCCGGAGAACGCCTCCCGGAGCGCCGGTTCGAGCCCGGGGCTGTCCTCGAACGTCACGGAGAGGACCGGGCGGTCGGCGCGCTCGTGGAGGCGCGGCAGGTCGAGAAGGTTGAACCAGGCCGGCGCGATGCCGGCGAGCAGGACGTAGCGGACGTCCTCGCGGCCGAGGCGGTCGACCATCGCGGCGACCGACCCCGTCGCGTCCGCGCCGCCGACAGTGCAGGCGCCGAAGACGAAGCCGTCGACGACCCTGCTGGCGCGGACGACAGCACCGCAGAGGGTCGACCGGTCGTCGCGGAACGATTCGGCCACGCCGAGGGCGCGGACCCCGGCTTTCACGTGTTCTCTTTGATGTCCTCGAGTCTGTCGAGGAGTTCGTCGTTCGACGCGGTGAACTCGTACTCGACGTCGCCGTCGTGGGTGTTCTCAGCTGTGTCGACGCCGTCTTCGTCGTCGAAGTCGGTGTCGTACTCCTGGTTTTCCTGTTCCGATTCGTCGTAGCTCCCGAACCCCATGCGTGATGAACTATGTAGTTCACGCTAAAAAATCCCCTGCCCGTCTTCCTCCGAATTCGAGTCAAACCGAACACACGTTTGGCGGGGGCTGACGACAGATTCCGGCCCCGGCCCGACACCCTCTGACCGGTCCCGGCCCGACACCCTCTGACC
>JBDGST010000139.1:8503-25315 GCA_042217365.1 Haloarculaceae archaeon | reverse complement strand
GTCCCGGCCCGACACCCTCTGACCAGTCCCGGTCCGACTCCCACGGCCGAGATACCGACGACGCCAGACTGAAGCGGCGGGCGGTCCACCGCCCGGACATGGACGTCACCAACGTCACCGCGGACGCGGAGTCGTTCACCTGCAACGTCTACCTCGCACGGGGCGAAGTGACGACGCTCGTCGACGCCGGCGCGTTCGGCGGGGTCGTCGACGCGGTCCGCGAGCGCGCCGACGACGTCGACCGGGTCGTGCTCACCCACCAGCACGGCGACCACGTCGAGCAGCTCGACGCGGTGGTCGAGGCGTTCGACCCCGAGGTGTACGCGTACGCCGACCACCCGCTACGGACCCGCGAACTCGGCGACGGCGACGAACTGACCGTCGGCGACGAGCGCTGCGAGGCCGTCTACACGCCGGGTCACGCCGACGACCACGTCTCGCTGGTCTCCTCGGCGTCGCTGTTCTCGGGCGACGTCGCGGTCCACGACGACGGCGCGTTCGACGACGGGAGCTTCGGCCGGACGGACTACCCCGGCCAGTCACGCGAGCGCCTCATCGAATCCATCCGCGACCTGCTCGACCGGATGCCCGACGGGGTCGAACACATGTACAGCGGTCACGGCGGCGTCTTCCACGGCGACGTGCGTTCGGTCGTCGAGCGCGCCCTCGAACGCGCCGAGCGCCGCGAACCGAAATACCCCGAGGGGTGACGCGGACTGCCGCCCGTCAGTTCCGGATCGACCGCCGCTCCGGCGGTCGACGGCCCGGTCACCACGCCACGCGGCGGCCGAGAACGAAGACGACGAGCGCGAGCAGTAACGCGCCGATAAACGACTCAGTGCTCGCGAGCGTCCGGGCGACGGGACCGACCGGCTGGACGTCGCCGTACCCGAGCGTCGTGAACGTGACGACGCTGAAGTACAGGTTCTTGCCGAGGATGATCAGGCCCTCCCGGGTGAGCAGTTGGCCGGGGGCCTCAAGTCCCGGCACGGTGACGCCCGCCGCGGTGTCTCGCGCGCCCCGCGAGAGGAACGCGTAGAACAGCCCCCAGACGAAGATGGTCGCGACCGAGACGTAGACGACTCGCCAGAGGCGCTCGCCGTAGCCGCAGGTCCAGTGGAGCAACCGGTTCCCGAACCACTTGCCCGCGGCCGCGGCCCGCTCTCGCAGGCCGTCGCCCTCGCGGGCGAGTCGCCAGTTCTTGTGCCGCCGGTTGTGCATCTCTCGGATGAAAAACTCCGCGGCCGCCTTCCGGTCGCCGACCCGGTCGGCGCCGTTTTTCGCCCTGAGGTACGTATTCTCGAGGGCGCCCGGCGTGAGGCGACCCGAACCGGCCGTCGCATCGAACTCCGCCAGCCACGTCTCCCCCCGGATCGCGTCGGGGTCGTCGTAGGCGAGCAGTTCCGCGACCCGTTCGCGGTCGACGCCGACCTGCGACGCGACGTCGTCGAGGTCCAGTCCGTCCGGGTCCGCGGCGGCCAGCGACGCCACAAAGTCGTCCGACAGCCCCCCGGAGAGGTCGTACTCCTCGGGCGTCGTGTGGACGCGCCACCCGGCCTTCGAGAGGTCGTCCTTGTAGGGGCCGAAGTCGAAGCCGTCGAACGTAGTATCGAGAAACCGAAAGTGTTCGAACAGCGGGAGATCGCCGCCGTCGCTCCCGAACGACAGTTCGACGTCGCCGACCGTGGCGTCCGCGAAGTCGTAGACCACGGTCTCCTCGGGCAGGGTCACCGACCCGCCCGAGAGCGTCGCCCCCTCGAGGTCGATCACCCCGGCGTCGGCGCGCGTCCCGTCGAACTGCCCGTCGGCGATAGTCGCGTCCCCGAAGTCCGCTAGACCCTCGAAGACCGCGTCCGCGAGGAGCAGCGACTCAGCGAACTCAGCCCCGCCGAAGGTGGCCTCGCGCCGGAAAGACGTCCGGTCGAAGATGCCGTCCCCGCGGAAGCTGGCGTCCTCGAAGGAGGCCCGCCCCTGGAAGGTCGTCCCCTTGAAGGAAGCGCGGCGCTCGAAGACCGCGTGCTCGAAGTCAGTCTCGCCCTCGACCGCCCCGTCGAGACAGATGAACGTCCCCAGCAGGCGCACCCCGTGACCGTTGAACGCGCCCCCGACGGTCGCCTCCTGGGCCTGAAACCCTCCCTCGAAGTGGGCGCCGGGCATGAGCAGGTCGCCGCCGACGTCGGTGTCTATCACCCGCGAAGTACTGTGGCTCCGGACCCCGCGGAGTCCGACGTCACCCCCGATAGTGCAGTCGTCGACGTTGAGCCGCGTGAACTCGGCGCCCGCGAGCGTGACGTCGCCCGCCACGACGCCGGACTCCAGCATGAGGTAGTCGTCGACGTCGGCGCTGGTCAGCACCAGGTCGCCCCCGACGCGGACGCCCTCCCCGGACACGGTGCCGCCGACGGACGCCTCCCCCAGGGAGAGGTCGCCCTCGACCTCGGCGTCGCCGAGCCGGATCCCTCGTCCAACCTGGACCCCGTCGAGCGCGAGGTCGCCGCGGACGGTCGCCCCCTCGAGTCGGAGTGTGTCTACCCGCGCCTTCAAGCAGTTCGGACCCGCCTCGAAAGTCACGTCGTCCATGTCCAGCATTCCGCCGACCTCGACGGCCCGGAACCCGGTCGCGCGGTCGAACTCGGCGCCATCGAACTCGGCGTCGCCAGCGAACGTCGCCTTGTCGAACGACGTCTCGCCGGCGAAGGTCGCTCCCTCGAACGTTGCCTCCCACTCGAAGGCCGCGCCCTCGAAGGTCACAGCGCCGAACGCCGCACGGTCGAAGTTCGCCAGCATCTCGAACGTCGACGCCTCGAAGTCGGCGCGGCCCGCGACCGTCAGGCCGGTCGCCTTCAACGGCTGGCGGACCGAGAGCCGCTCCGCGTCCAGGTCGCCGTCGACGTGTGCGTGCCGCAGGTCGATGGGGTAGTTGTCGTCGGCCGCGAGGATGGCATACGAGAGGTCGAAGTCGCCCAGGCGGGCACCGACGAGTTCCTTGGACTCGAGCCCCTCGCTCGTGACGGCCGCCAGTAGCGCCTCGGCGACCGCCGCGTCGTCTTTCTCGGCGACCGGCGCGTGGAAGAGACAGAAGTCGGACCCGTCCATCGGGTCCCGGGGACACTCCCAGGTGCTGATTCCGACCTCCCGGGCGTAAGCGCACTCGTCGTCCCCGGGGTCGACCGTGACCTGCTCTGCCGACTCGTAGTCGGGCCGCCCCCCCACGTCGCCGACGTCCGGATCGTCCTCGATGACCTCGTTCACGGCCTCGACCAGTCCCTCGACGGGGCCGCTACGCCCGCCGCCCTCGAAGACGCCGCCGGGTCCGCTCTCGCTGGCTTCTCCCTCGTCGCCGTCACCCTCGCCGTCGTCCCGACCGGCTGATCCGCCCTCCTCGCCGTTGGTCGCCCGCCCGCCCTCGGCAGCGGCCGTGATCGCCGCTTCGATACCCCGGTCTGCGGCGAACCCCTCCTCTTCCAGCGCCGCTTCGACCGGGTCGGGGTCGGCGTCAGCCAGGGTCGAGAGCACCCGCGCGGCCGGTTCCGTCCGGCCCTCCGCCGGGTCGACGAGTAGCGAGACCAGCCGGGAGGCGTGGGGCGCGACCGCTCCGGGCCGGGCCCCGGCTATCGCCGAGAGCGCCTCGGCAGCGTAGTACGTGACGTCGTCGTGGTCGTCGTCGACCGCGCCAACGAGCGCCCCGGCGACTGGCGCGACTGCGTCCGGGTCCCCGTCGGCGACCCCGGACAGCGCGTGGGCACCCAGTTCCCTGACGTCCGCGTCGGGGTCATCCAGCCGGCTCGCCAGGGCTCCGGCGAACTCCGTGACTGCGGCGGGTTCACGGGTGGCGACCCGTTTCACCGCCATCGTCGCGTGATAGCGCACGGGGACCGATTCGTCGTCGAAGCAGTCGGTCAGCGCGTCGAGGGACTCTTCCACCGCCCCCGGTGCGGTCGACGCCGCGCGCACGAACCCCCGCGCCGCCGCGTTGCGGTCGTCCGGGTCCGCGGCGGTGAGATCTCCGACGAGGTCGGCGAGGAAGTCTGCGACCCCCTCCTTGACGGCGTCGGGGTACGCGTCCGCGACGGCGTTGAGTGCGTCCTCGCACTCGTCGCGGACCTTGCTCGCGTCGTCGACCAGCCCCCCGGCTATCTCCGGAAGAGCGCCGATCAACCGGCCCGGGTGCTCGCTCGCGACTCGCCACAGCGTTAGCGCGGCGTTGTACCGAACGGTGTCGACCTCGTCGGACAGTCGCTCGACCAGCGCAGGCCGGGCGGCCGCGACGGCCTCCGGGTGCTCTTTCGCGACGCGCGAGAGCGCCACGACGGCGTGGTTGCGCTCCTCAGCGCTCTCTCGATTGGTCTCGTCGGCGATCGCGGGGACCTCGTCGACGACGTCGTCCGGGTCCACGTCCGCCACCTCCGCCCACTTCTCGATCTGTTGCCCGTCGACCATCGTTATCGCAATACAGCGCTCGGACAATGAAGGTAGGGCCGACCCGCACGCGAATGACTCGCAACGATCCGTATTTTCCTCGGTTCCCACGCCGCTCTCGCTCCCGTAGCACCTGACCGGTCGCCGGTCCCCCACCGCTTAACCGCCCGCCGGGCGACGGACCGGTATGCACCTCTCGGAGGCGACCTGGACGGACGCCGACGCCGTCGAGACCGACCTCGCGCTCCTTCCGGTCGGGAGCACCGAACAGCACGGCCCCCACGCGCCGCTCGGAACGGACGCGCTGGCCGCCGAAACGGTCGCCGAGGCCGGCGCCGACGCCTACGACGGCGACGTCGTCGTCGCGCCGGCCGTCCCGGTCGGCGTCAGCGAGGAACACCGGCGCTTCGCGGGCACGCTGTGGGTCTCCGAGGGCGCCTTCCGCCGGTACGTCCGCGAGACGGTCCTGAGCCTCGCGAGCCACGGCTGGGACCGCGTCGTCGTCGTCAACGGTCACGGCGGCAACGTCGGGCCCCTCCGCGAACTCTGCGGGCGCGTCACCCGCGACGGCGACGCCTACGCCGTCCCGTTCACCTGGTTCGACGCCGTCTCGCTCGACGACGCCGACGACGCCCCGCCGGTCGACCTCGACGGGATAGCGATGGGCCACGCCGGCCCCGTCGAGACGTCGCTCGTGCGTGCGGT
Organism: Haloarculaceae archaeon; assembly: GCA_042217365.1. GTDB lineage: Archaea > Halobacteriota > Halobacteria > Halobacteriales > Haloarculaceae > JBDGST01. Next base: position 20,191 of record JBDGST010000139.1, on the reverse strand, counting down.
GGTACCGGAACTGGTCCGCGAGGAGCGCCTCGACGAGGCCGGCGCGGGTGCGGCCGAGGGATGGGGCGACTGGCACGCGGGCGTGAACCTCGCCTACGACACCGACGAGTTCTCCGAGAACGGGACGGTCGGCGACCCGGGCGAGAGCGACCCGGCGCTGGGCGAGTGGCTGCGCGACCGGGCGGCCGAGCGCCTGGCGTCGCTGCTCGACCGCGTCGCGGCGCGCGACCGAACCGGGTCGACCACCGGGTGAGTCGACGGCCAGCCCGGCGGCGGACCGACCGCGGCGGCGGACCGGCCGGGAGACAGGTCGGCTCCCGGCGACGGTGACCCTGCTCAGTCCTCGGCTTCGGTATCCGCCTCGTCGTCCTCGTCGTCGTCGGCCCCCTCGACCTCCTCCAGCGCGCTCCGGATCCCCGGGACGGTGCTCGCGAGGTCGCTGACCTGCTCGTGGGCGTCGCCCAGGTCGTCGAGGACGGCCTCGACCGACTCGATCTCCGCGGCGAGGTCGTCGGCGTCGTCGAACGCGTCGGCGCGCTCGCCCATCGTGTACCACTTCTTGGCGTCCCGGAGGTGCGCGCGGGCGTCCTCGGCGTCCAGCGCCGACCGCAGCGCGTTGAGCACGCCCAGGGTGTTGTCCGACTCCACGTCCCAGACGTCGGCGGCGGCCGGCAGCTCGCCGCGGGCCTTCTCCAGGCTCGCCTCGACGTCCTCGCGCATCTCGCTCGCCGCGTCCTCGAAGAGTTCGTCGTCGTCGAGCGTCGCTTGGCTCATACCCGGGCGTTCGACCCCTGTCGGGTTAAAGACACGCCGGAAACTGAAAGTGAAATGCCGGCCGAGGACCGCCGACGGACCCGAGAACGAGCGACCGGTCGAACACTCTCACCGCGGTTGACCGGCGGGTGATGGGTTGCGAGACGGCCACTGCCGGGACCGAGCGGGCCGTCACACCTGTCTCCCGATTTAAGATGTCGGAGAGCCTATCGGTTTACATGTCCATCGCGGAAGTCAGCGAGTCGAACGCCACGCGGATGACGGACGAACAGATACGGGAGTTCCTGACCGCGCGAGGCGTCGGAGTACTCGCCCTCCCCGACGAGGAGGAGGCGGCCCCCTACGCCGTCCCGATGTCGTTCGGGTACGACGGGGACTCGGCGCTGTACTTCGTGTTCCTGCTGTTCGGGACCGAGAGCCGGAAGGAGACGCTGAGCGACCGGACGGAGCGGGCCCGCTTCGTCGCCTACCGGGCCGGGTCGATCGACGACTGGCAGAGCGTGACGGTCGTCGGCCGGATCGGCGCAGTCGGGGACGAGGGGTGGGACGCGCTCCGCGCGGCCATGGAGAACGCCTGGCACCCGAACCTGTTCAGCACCGCCACCCCGATGCGCGGGGTGGAGGGATACCGGCTCCGCGTCGACGAGTGGATCGGGATCCAGCGCGTCGAGTAGGACGTCCCGACCGGCTACCAACCGTCGCCGGCACGGTCGTCCTCGCCGTCCGCGCTCCATCGGTCGTCCTCGTCGTCAACGCCCGTCCGGTCGTCGTCTGCGCCGACCGAGCGTTCGCCGCCGTCCGCCGCGTCCCCGCCGTTCGCGCCCGCTTTCGCTCCAGTGTCGCGACCGGGGCCACCCCCGTCCCCCCGCACGGCGGCCCGGGCGTCCGGGATCACGTCGAACGCCGACTCGGTGTCACCGAGGACGAACAGCGCGTAGTACCGCAGGAACGTCTGGAAGGGGACCTTGACGAGCAACACGGCCGGGACGACCACGACCACGTACATGAGGCCGAGCACGAGCGCGACCAGCGCGCCCCCCGCGGTGAGTCCGAGCAGGAAGACCAGCGGGACCCCGACGACGGCGAAGGGGATCGCGAGGAGGAGAGCGACGACGAGCGACAGGATAGCGACGGCGATGCCGGCGACGATACCGAGCAAAAAGCCCGCGACTGCGTACACCAGGTACTCGGTCAGGTTCCCGGAGAGGGTCGGCCAGAACCGTCGCCAGGCCGAGAGCACGCCCCGGTCCTCGACGAGCATCACCGGGACGACGAACACGGTCGTGAACCCGAGGAGATTGCCCGCGGTGAACCCGGCGAGGCCGAACAATGGGATCGCGAGCAGGACGACCGCCAGGAGGGTCGTCCCACCCCACCCGGTCACCGGCCACCCGCCGAGGCTGACGCCGACCGAGAGCAGGACCGCGCCCACGACTGCGACGGTCGCAAGCCAGACGAGCAGGCGGAAGACGAACAGCCGCGCCCCCTGTCGCCAGTAGCGGCGGAACGGCTCCCGCAACCGCATCTCGTCGCGGCGGAGCGACTCGACGAAGACGAACTCCATCACCGCGCCGGCGAGCGACCACAGCAGCCAGAGCGCGAGGAGGAGGACGACGGCGCCGAGGGCCAGCGCGACGAGTTCCGGCGTCACTCTGGGGGTGAGGTCGACGGCGCCCGGCCCCTCGGACGCGGGTCCCTCGGCCCCGAATCCGTCAGTCCCGAACCCTCCCGGGTCGGTCCCCTCGTCGCCGGTTTCCGGACCGACGTTGAACTGCCAGGTCGGCAGCCCCGGCGCGCCGACCCCCAGTCCGCCGACGAAGAACACGACGGCTGCGAGCCGGAACCACCGCACCCGGTCGAACGGGAGGAGGAACCGCTTCGTCGCCTCGACGGCGTCGTCGATAGAGTCCAGCGCGGACAGGGTCATGTTCCCCTCTCCTCGCCCTGCGCACATAATGGTTCGAGCCCGATAGCCGCGACGGCGGCCGGGATCGACCTCCCCAACCGGCCGTGATCGTCCGTTTCCGACGACGGCCCCGCCCGATCACTCCCCGTCGACGGTCGACACCGATTCGACGCGCATCCGCGGGTAGCCGTCCTCCATCGTCATGCTGGTCCGGACCTCCCGGTCGGCGTACCGCACGACGATATCGACGTCCATGAACCGCCCCGTCAGCTCGGTGTAGTCGGCGGTCGCGTCCGCCAGTTCGGCGGCGAGCGCGTCGGTCCGGACGTCGACCGAGACGGACTCGCAGTGGGGCTGGTTCTCGATCGCGTCCTCCATCGCGCGCGCCAGGCTCGGCGCGCTCTCGGGGCTGACGGGCGTTCCCGCGAACTGGTGGTACAGCGATCCGAACTTGATGCCCGCCTCGAAGCAGGCGGTCTGGGCGTCGGTCGGGTCCATACGGGCCGCTCGCCCGGGGCGGAGTAATCTCTTTGGACTCCCGTGATCGCGGTCGGTTCGGGCCCGTCGTCCTCGCGCCGTCGTCGCCCCCGGTCGCCGCTCGGTCGCGACCGCCACCTCCCCGACCGCCCCCACCGAGGCAGCGGTCTCCCGCGCCGAGCGTGCCGACGGAAGCGCCGATTTCGGGCGGCTGAGTCCGCTTGCCGTCGGGCGAGACGAACCACATCTTACTTACTGGCCGGTCGCACAGGTACACCCACATGGACGACCCGGTCTTGCTCACTGGCGCGGGAGGGCGCGTCGGCGAGGCCATTCTGGAGGGGATCGGCGACGAGTACGAGTGGAAGCTCCTCTTTCACAACCCGCCCGACGAGGAGCCCGAGCACGAGTACCTCGTCGGCGACGTCGACGACGAGGGCGACGCCGCGGCGGCGGTCGACGGCGTCGAGGCCGTCGTCCACCTCGCGGGCGACCCCCGCCCGGACGCGCCGTGGGATTCGGTCCTCCGGAACAACATCGACGGCACGCAGACGCTCTACGAGGCCGCCGTCGACGAGGGGGTCGAGAAGTTCGTCTTCGCCTCCTCGAACCACGCGGTCGGCGCCTTCGAGACCGAGGACCGGACCCCCGAGATGTACCGGTCCGGGGACGGCTTCACGCTCGACGGGACCGAACTGCCCCGCCCGGGGAACTACTACGGGGTCTCCAAGGCCAGCTGCGAGGTGATGGGGCGGTACTACCACGACGAGCACGGCCTCAGCGTCTGCAACATCCGGATCGGCAACCTCACGAAGGGACACCCTCCGATCGACTACGAGCGCGGGCAGGCGATGTGGCTCTCCTACCCGGACTGTGCGCGCATCCACCGGTGCGCGCTCGAAGCCGACTACGGGTTCGAGATCGTCTACGGCATCTCCGACAACGACCGGAAGTACTACTCGCTGGAGCGGGCCCGCGAGGTGCTGGGGTACGACCCCCAAGATAACTCCGCCGAGTGGGACGGCGACGAGAAGGTCGAGTGAACCGTCGCCGACGGTGTCTGCGGGACCGTCGGCGGACGCACGGGAAACCGCGCGCTACCAGTCGGAGAGGTCCTGGAGCTCGTTCCTGAGCAGGAGCACCGATTCGTACCGGTCGTCACGCTCCCGCGCGAGCGCCGTCATGAGCACCTCGTCCAGTCCGTCGGGCACGTCCGCGAGTTCGCTCGGCGGGGTCGGCCGCTCCGCCATCACGCCTCGCATCACCTGCGTGGGCGTGCCCTCGAAGGGCGGTCGGCCGGTGAACAGTTCGTAGAACACCGCCCCCAGCTGATAGACGTCCGTGATGTCGTCGGCCGGGCCGTAGTCGTCGTCGAACTGCTCGGGCGCCGCGTAGTGGGGGGAGATGCCCTCGACGCTCTTGGAGTGCTCCAGCAGCTGCTTCGAGAGCCCCCAGTCGGCCACTTTCGGGACGTCCCACGCCCCCCCGACCGTCCGGAACAGGACGTTCTCGGGCTTCAGATCGAGGTGGGCGACCCCCCGGCGGTGGGCGTGTCTGACGCCCTTCGTCACCGCGATAGCGGTCCAGAGCGCCTGGTGCGCGTCCATTTCGCCGGCGCGGTCGCCGAGGTCGCCCCCGTCCATGTACTCCATCGCGATCCACGGCAGGGGGTCGGCGCCGTAGTCGACGATGCCGACGACGTGGTCGTGGTCGTCCAGTTTGCTCCACGTCTCGGCCTCCTCGAGGAGCCGCTCGACCTCCTCGCTGTGGAGCGTGCCGGCCATCCGCGGCCGCTTGACGGCCAGCGTCACGTCGCCGTCGGCCGTCGACAGCGTCGCCCGCGTCACGTCGGCGTTCCCGCCGCTGCCGATCGGCTGCTCGTCGGTCAGCTCGTCGTGGTCGACTCGAACGTCCGGCGCGGACGGCACCTCCTGGGGAACGGCGACGGCGGACCGGCCGGCGTCGCTGGGCCCGCTCACGGCCGTCGCGCTGTCTCCGTCGTCCGGGGCGTCGGCGACCGTCGGCCGGTCGTCGCCGTCGGCCGACCGCGCGCCCCCCGGTTCGCCGGAATGCGCTCCCCTGTCGCCGCCGGCTGTCTCCCGACCGGCCGTCGCCGAACTGTCCCTGTCAGAGCCGTTCGCGGCCGGCCCGGCCGTCTCGCCGCCCGTCGTCGACGTCGCCGGTTCCCGTTTCGCCGTACCGCCGTCGTCGTCGGGTGTCGGTTCCGCCGCCGCCGTTGGCTCCACCCGTTCGTCCCCGGTCTCGGTCGGGTCCGCCAGCCGCTCTCTGACGTAGTCGGCCGCCTCCGCCACCTGGCTGGACCGGAGGCCGACTTTCGACCCGAACGAGGTCGCCGTCGGGAACGTGTAGGTCGTCCCGTCGTCGCCGGTGAACGTCAGTTCGCCGCCGGTGAATCCGTCGGTCGCTCCGACGCTCGCGAGGTCCTCGTAGCGGAACGCGCGCGCCGTGTCGTCCCCGATCGGGTTCCCGGAGAGGTACACCAGCCGGCGGTCGGTCACGAGCAGGTAGCGCTCCCCGATAGGGAGCCGGCCGCCGAGTTTCTCCTCCCGTCCGTCCGGGTGGGTGACGCGAAGCCGCTCGTTCGCGTGCCGGAGCAGGTACGCCGGCTGCTCGCCGTCTTCGAGGTACGCGACCGGCGGGTCGTCGTACAGCCAGACGCTGAACCGCTGGCGGGCCTTCCCCAGTCGCGTCGCGTCGACCTCGCCCGGCGCCGCCGCGGCGAGTCGGTCGGCGGACGGCGACTCGCCCGTCGTCTCGACGGGGGCCCCGGGCGCGTCCACCGGGTCCCGGCCGCCGCTCGTCCGACGCGACGCGACGGCCCGGCGGCCGGCGACGAGCGCGTCCCGAACCGCGCCGGTTACCTCGGAGAACCGGTCGGCCGTCGTCTCCGTCGACCCGGCCGACCCTGTGTCCTCCGGCGGAGGGTCGGCGCCGGTCCGCCGGCGGTCCGGGATCTGTTGCCACCTGACGTAACAGTACCAGAGCGCGTAAACCCCGCTCGTGACGGCGTTGAAAAGGAGAACGGTGTACCAGGCGCGAGGGGCGACCCCCTCGAAGTAGCGGTCCAACTCCGCCTTGTCCCTGCTAATGAAATACGACGTCAGGAACGGGGCCGCGAGGAGCAGGAACGCGAAGACGCCCGTCAGCGAGTACGAAACCGGCGCCGTCGCGAACGAGGCGTCCGACTCGGGCGGGTTCTCGACGGCGAGCGCGAGCGCGATGGCGAGAAACGACACGACCAGCGACCCGAACAGGAACTTCAATCGTCGCCAGTGTCTGTTCGACCACTCGTCTCCGTCCTCGACGCCCGTCCGGCCGTTCGGATCGCTCTCACTCACGAGTGCTCGTCACCCCGTCCGCGTGCCGCCCAGTCGTCTTTCCCGGCGCCACAAGTATCCCTGATTCGAGGCACGGGACATAAGAATTCCGTCGAGTGTATCACGCGACCCCCGGTCGGAGTCGGCCGGTTCACGACAGTCCCCCGGCCGAAACCGGTCCCCTCCGGACGGGGTCGACCCGACCCCCAAAGCGGTTCCCGTCGTTTTTTGTCCGGAACGGTCGAAGTCCGGGAGCGATGCGTCGCGTTCGGGGGGTCGTCTGTCTCGCGCTCGGCGTCGTCGTGCTCGCGGGGGTCGTCCCGGCGTTCGGCGGGGCGACAGCACCCCATCCGACTCCGGCGCTGCCCGTCGACGACCGCGCGGCCACATTGTCGGCGGGCTCGACTGACCGGCCAGTGACCGGGTCCGTAAACGGGACGACGGCCAGTTGCTACGTCTACTTCTACTCGCCGTCGTGCCCGCACTGCGGGGACGTGACGGCGCACCTGGACTCGCGGGCGGCGAACGCCACCGTCCGGCGGTACGTGGCCGCCGAACACCCCGAGCGGTTCCGGGCGTACCTCAGGGCGTACGGCGTCCCCACCGAGCGGTGGGGGACCGTCCCGGCGCTGTTCACCGGGGACCGGTACGCGGTCGGCGAGCGCGCGGCGAAGTCGCTGGTCGACGCGACGGCCGGGAACGGCACGCGGTGTCTCGCCCCCGACGAAGTCGACGACGCGGCCGGCGTGACGGCGGGGACCTGCCGGCTGAACGGCGAGTGCACGGCGGGCGGCGGCGTCTCGCTGGCGACCATCGGCGGGCTGGCGCTCGTCGACGCGGTGAACCCCTGCGCGCTCGCCGTGCTGTTGATCCTCCTGACGACGGTCGCGACCACGGCCGAGGGCGACCGGTCAGTGCTGGTCGCCGGGCTCTCCTTCGCGGCCGCCATCTTCGCCGTCTACTTCGCGCTCGGGCTGCTGATCGTGGCCGGATTCAGTTCCGTCCAGTCGGTCGCCGGGGTCGACACGGGGCTACTGTACCGCGCCGTCGGCGGGCTGGCCGTCGTGCTGGGGCTGTTGAACCTCAAGGACGGCATCTCGCACGGGTTCGGCGGGTTCGCGATGGAGGTCCCGTTCTCGTGGCGCCCGCGGATGCAGCGCTCGCTCACGAAGCCACTCTGGTCCGACCGCGCGATCCCGGTCAGCGCGTTCCTCTCGGGCGTGTTCGTCTCCCTGTTTCTCCTGCCCTGCACCTCGGGCCCGTACTTCGTCGCCGGCGGCCTCCTCGCCGCGGCGCCGTGGGACCGGGTCGCGCTCGCGCTGGGCGCCTACAACCTGGTGTTCGTCCTGCCGATGGTCGGGATCACGCTGCTGGTCTACGGCGGGTTCGTCTCGGCGACGGCCGTGAGCGACTGGCGCGAGGAGCACGTCGAAACCCTCCACCTCGTCGCCGGCGTCGTCCTCGTCGCGCTCGGGCTCTACGTCGCGTTCGCGTGACCGACGGCCCTCTCCCATCCGGTGACGGCCAGCGCCCCCGCTCACGACCCCTCGTCGAAGAAGCCCTCGACGTCGGCCTCGCGGTCGGCCCGCCGCTGGCCGTGCTCCGCGAGGCGCTGTGCGACCGTCCCGCGGTGCTCGGCGTCGCGCACGAAGTCGAACAGGAGCGTGACGAACCGGCTCCCCTCCTCGCCGGCCTCGACGTCGGCCCGGGCGTACCCCGCCGCCCGCTCGAAGACCGCCTCGTCGTAGCCCATGTCCTCCGCGAGGACGACCGCGGCGACCGCCGTCCCCGCGAAGTCGAGGTCCGCCAGCCCGAGCGCCTCGCCCTCGTGGGTGAGCCGGAGCGGGCGGGCGCGCTCGACCCGCTCGGGGTCGGCGTCGAGGTCGGCCAGGTAGTCGCGGGCACTCCCGACGTTCACGCCCCGGTAGGTCGCCGGCAGCGGGTCGAGGTACGTCGGGGCGCGCTCGGCGAGGCTCGTCGCGCCCGCCCAGTTGCGGTTCCGCGCGTGGTAGACCGCGACGGTGAACTGGATGAGCCCGTGGAGGAGCAACTCGTCGTCGGTCCCCTGCTCCAGTCCGAGCCAGTAGTCCTCCCAGGCGTCGTGCGCGGCGTGGTAGTGGCCGTCGTTGTAGACCGCGATCCCCGCCCTGAGATGCGCGTCCATACCGCCACCTGGAGTGCGACGGCGAAAAAGCCAGCCCTCTGCAGGCGTTCGCGGTGTCGTCTTCCCCCGGGGGGTCGTCTCCCTCCGGGTCATCTTCTCCAGTCGAGACGCCGCCTCCCGCGGGGTCGTCGTCTCAGTCGTCGGCCGGTTCGTCGCCGGGCACCTCGCCGTCGTCGCCGTCGGACTCCTTGCCCGTCGTCTCGCCGACCTCGCTCTCGTAGTGGCGGACGAGCGCCGAGACGAACGCGAACTTCAGAGACACCGAGAGCGCCGTCAGGACGGCCGTCGACCTCGGCTTGCGCCGGTAGGCCGCGTACAACGCGCCGGCGGTCACCGCCAGGTTCGCGACGTCGAACGCCCGGAGCAGCGTCCCGTGTTTCCCGTGCTCGGCCCAGTGGCGCTCGGCCTGCACCACGTCGCTCGTCCAGGCTTTCGCGTCGTCGGGCTGGGGGAGGACGACCGGGTTCACCGCGATGGCGACCGCCGCCGCGACGAACAGCCGGCGCCGCCGCGCGTAGACGGCGTACACCAGCACCGGGAACGCGAACACGCGCGTCCACCCGCTCCAGGGGTTGGCGTGGCGCTCCCAGAGGAACTGTGCGAGCCGTTCCGATGGCACCTTCGTCGACACGCGTCGTGCTTGGTCGCTCGCCCCGATAAGCGTAGGGTGTGTCGGCCGGGGCGTTCTCGGGGGCTTTCGGGCCGTCTGCGATCAAGCCAGCGGTCGCGGACGTCTAACCAGCGCTCGCAAAAGACAGTCCGGGCCGTCTCCGCAGACCACGGACCGGTAACCGGTCGGTGGATCCCCGCGGAGTCCCGTTCTTTTCGGGGTCGATCGCACCGTTTATTAACCCCCTTCCGGGCGAAGCCTCGCACATGAGCACTGCAGCGTCAGTGTGTCCGGAGTGCGAGGGGGAACTGCGGAGCGACGACCACGAGGCCGTCTGCGCGGAGTGCGGGCTGGTCGTCGCGGAAGACAGGGTCGACCGCGGGCCGGAGTGGCGCTCGTTCGGCGACGACGAGACGAACCGCGAGCGCACGGGCGCGCCGCTCACGCGGTCGCGCCACGACAGGGGCCTCTCGACGGAGATCGGCCGTTCGACCAGACTGAAAGGGCGCAAGCGCCGCCGGGTCGCGCGGATGCGCCGCCAGCACAACCGCACCAAGATCGGCTCGAAGGCCGAGCGCAATCAGGTGTACGGGTTCACGGAGATCCGCCGGCTGGTGGGCGCGCTCGGCCTCTCGGAGACGGTGCGCGACCGGGCGTGCGTGCTCTTCGAGTCCGCGCAGGACGAGGACCTGCTCCGCGGGCGCTCGCTGGAGGGGTTCGCCGCCGCGGCCGTGTACGCGACCTGCCGGACGACGGAGATCTCGCGGACGATAGACGAGGTGGTCGCCGACGCGAAGGCCTCGCGCGCCGAGCTGCGGGCCGCGTACGACGCGCTCAACCGCGAGCTAGGGCTGCCGACCGGCCCCATCGACCCGCGGGAATACCTGGCCCGGTTCGCCAGCGAACTCGACCTGCCACAGCCGGTCGAACGTCGCGCGCGCGAACTCGCCGGCACCGCTCACGAAGCGGGGACCGTCGCCGGTCGCAACCCGGCGGGCGTCGCGGCCGCCTGCCTCTACACCGCCGCCGACGAGCGGTCGTACCCGCTCACCCAGCAGGAAGCCGCCGACGCCGCCGGCGTGACGCCGGTCACGCTCCGGTCGACGTACGCGGACCTGTCCTGAAACGCGGGCCAAGCGTCGACGGCGCAGATCTGCCCTGAAGCGCGAGCGGGAAGCCAGGGACGCCGAACCGGCATAAAACGGGGTGGAGAAATTCCATTCTCACCGGGAGAGGAGCAGGAGCGTTGCGTCCGCGTCCCGCGGCGACCCGGCACGAAACCGGACCCGACCGGGGCCGGCGACGGTCACAGCCGAGCCGCCGCGTTCTCGACCGCGCCGGCGAGCGCGGTGAACGCCCGGGCCGCCGGCGACTCCGGGGCCCGGACGGTCACTGGCTGGCCGGCCGCCTGCGCGGTCGCCACCGTCTCGGACTCGGGGACTGTCGTCACCGGCGCGCCGAGTTCCCGGGCCACGAGGTCCGTCGGCGCCGCCTCGGACGCCCGGTTGAGCACGACGGCGACCAGCCCGGCGTCGAGTTCGCGAGCGAGCGCCCGCGCCCTGACCGCGTCGCCGAGCGCCGGCGGCGTCGGTTCGGTGACCAGCACGCACGCCTCCGCGACGAGCAGTCCGAGCCCCACGTCGCCGCTCATGCCCGCAGGACAGTCGACGACGACCGGGCCGTACTCGTCCGCGACGGCGTCGACCGCGTCGACGAGCGCGACCGGGTCACAGGCGCGGGCGCCAGCGAGCGACCGCCCGCACGGGAGCAGCGCAACCGGACCGCCGTCGCGGACGGCCTCGACCGGGGCCGCCCTGCCCGCGAGCACGTCGTGCAGGTCCGGCCCGCGGCCGGTCGGCAGGTCGGCCATCGCCAGGTCCGCGTCGACGACGACCGCGTCGAGGGCCGCCCCGAGGTTGTACGCGACGGTGGACTTCCCGACCCCGCCCTTGCCACCGACGACCGCCAGGATCATCGGTCGACTGCGGGGCTCCGGCCCGCCCGGGACGACTCTCCCCCGTCTGTCATCCCCGGCGCGACCTGCCGGTTCTCCGCCGGGCCTGGCCTGACGGACCGGACGACCCCGTCCCGTGGGCCATGGGACGGGCAGTCCGCCCGGTCGTCGGCTCGCGCCGCCCGGTCGGCCAGGGCCGTCACCTGCCGGGCGACCCGGGCGAGCGCCCGGCGGTCGCTCGCGACTGCATCGGCGAGCGGATCCCCGGCGTCGCCCCCAACCCCGCCGCCAGCGCCCTCCTCGACCGCCGCCAGCCTGGACTCGACGTCGGCGAGCCACTCGCGGACGGCCCCCGGTACGACGAGTGTTTGCCCGTCCACCTCGCGGTGAGCGGTCGCGGGGCGGGCGAGATCCCGGGCGGCGTCCGGGTCGGTCGAGCGGCCGGCCTCCCGGTCGGTCGAGCGG
>JBDGST010000139.1:0-8403 GCA_042217365.1 Haloarculaceae archaeon | reverse complement strand
GGTCGGTCGAGCGGCCGGCCTCCCGGTCGGTCGAGCGGTCGGCGCCGGATTGCGTCGCCGCCCCGCTCCGACCCTCGTCGACGGACCGCCCGCCGACGTCGGGGACCGGGACGGCGTCGCGCGGGACAGTCGGGTCACCCAGCGACCGGACAACCCCGTCCGGCGTCGCTTCGACCGCCGGCGACGGATCGGTCGGGTCGTCCGGTCGCGGCCGATCGCCGTCCGGCGGCGTGACGGGGCCAGTGGCGGCGTCAGGGCCGGCCGGCCGGTCGGCGACGACTTCTGCGGGCGGCTCCTCCGGGCGGGCCGGCGTCGCGTACCCGACGACGAGTCGTTCGCCCGCCGCGACGACCCCCTCGAAGCGGTCCTCGTCCCAGCCGGCAGCGGGTCGGCCCTGGCTGCGCGGCGGCCAGACCGGTCCGTCGAGACGGTTCTCGACCCGGACGCGGCGCGCGCCCGGCGCGGTGACGAACAGTCGGACGAGCGTCACCCCGTCCGCCCGGTCGAGACTCCAGTCGAGCGTGACCATGGCCGGGGCTGGTCGCGGCTTCCGATATAAAGATTAGACGCGGACGACGGGCGCGCCGAACCAGTCCGCCGCCGCCCGCGGCCCGTCGAATCTGTCGGGAGCGAGGACGACGGGCGCGCGCAGCTCCGCCACGCGGCCGACGGCCAGCGCCGCCGTGACCGCGTCGGCGTCGAACGGGTCGTCGATGCGCGCGCCGCCGGGTGGCCCGGTGCCGGGCGCCGCCGCGACCGCCGCGGCGTACTCCGCCCGGAGGTCGTCGACGAGGTGCGCGCGGGCGGTCCGTTCGAGGTTGGCGATCCGGTCTTCGAGCCGGCGTCTGCGCTCGCGCGCGTCTCGCGCCTCGCGGGCCCGTCGCTCGGCGCGCTCGAGGTCCTCCCTGGCGGCGGCCCGCTCCGTCTCGTGCTCGGACAGTTTCCGGGTCGCCTCGGCGAGTTCGTCCCGGAGGTCTGCGACGTCCCGGCCGGCCTCGCGACCGGCCTGGATCCGCCCCCGAAGGGCGGCGACCCGTTCGCGGAGCCGCTCGACGGCGTCGTCGGTGCCCGCGAGCCGTTTCCGGGCCGCCGCGGCGTCGACGTCGTCGGGGTCGGGCAGGTCGGAGAGCCGCTCCCGGGCCGCCGACAGATCCCCGTCGACGGGGGTCGACAGCCCGCGCGACCGGCCGGCCGCCGCAAGCGCCGTCCGAACCTGGACGGTCGCGTCCCGTCGTATCACGCCGACGTGTGGATACGCGGGTCCCGGACGCGGACAGTCGATCTCGACGTCGATCCGGTCGACCGGGTCGCACTCCCGCGAACCGCTACGGACCGCCGCCACGACCGCCGCGACGAGCCGGTCCCGGCCGAGGCTCTCGGCGGCGGCCGAGAGGTCGACCGCCCGCCCCGTTCTGGTCTCGCCGTCGACCACCACGCGGACGGGCTCGCCCCGGGAACGGCCGGTTTCGGCGCCGTTCATAGCTCGGTACCCCGGAGTTTCTCCGGGGCGGGGTAGTCGCTCCCGGCGGCGAACGCCGCGTACGGGAGCGACGGACTGTCCCGCGCCTCGTAGTCGGCTGCCGCCTCCCTGACGGCCGCGTCGACGGCCTCGAACTCGTTGAACGGGCGGGTCCGTTCGATCTGTACGTCGCCGCCGTGCTTCTCCCGCAGCCGGAGGGCCTGGAACGCCGCGAACTCCGTCTCCTCGAACAGCGCGACGCGCCCGAACCGGCGGACGACCACCTCCTCGTGGCGGCGACAGACGTTTCTGAGCGTCTCCCGTGCCCCCCGGGAATAGACCACCACCAGCAGCACGTCGCGGCGCTTCTACCGGTGTCAGAATAAAACCATTGGATCGCCTTCACTATCGGCCGGCGACAACACGGGGGTGCCACGGTGGGCGACCACGTAGCTGCGCCGCGGCCGGCGACGCGTCGGCAGTCAGGTCACTGCAGGAGCTGCCGTTTCCGGACGGAGACGTCGTCGCCCTCGACGGAGACGGCGGCGTCGAACAGCGAGGTGAGGCTCTCGACGGTCTGCTGGTCGTGCGCGGTCGGGTCGATGTGGAAGTGGGCCCTGGCGTCGGCGTTGTACAGCTGTCCGGCGATCGTGTGGAGGAACTCGTAGGCGGTCTCGACGTCGACGTACTGGAGCATCGCGGTCAGGGAGTCGAAACAGACCACTATCTCACCGTCCCAGTCGGAGAGGAACTCGCCGATCGCGATGCCCAGCCCCGTGAGGTCGCTCGCCGAGTTGACCGTCTCGACGGTCGCCCACCCGGCGTCGACGCCCTCGCCGGTGTCGCCGACCGCGATGACGCCGGCGTTCCGGGGCTGTTCGTCGGTCTCCGCCGACCACTGGTCGACGCACGCGACGGCGTCGCGGCGGAAGGTCACCCACAGGACGCTCGCGTTCCCGGGGTCGTCGGGCAGGAGCAGGTCGCTACAGACCTCCCGCTCGCCCCCGCTCAGCGACGGGGCACAGAGGAGGACGTTCCGCGCGTCGGTCAGGTCGGAGTCGATGTCGTGCATCGTCTGCTAATCCGGGCTCCGTCCCCGATTGTCGGCGCCGCGAGAAAACGTTTCCGCTCGGGGCGGTCACCGGTCCGCCGGTTCGACGGAGAACCGTCCGGGGTCGTCGACGAGCGATCGGACGCGCTCGCGCGCCTCGCCGGGCGACGGGGCGAGCACGACCGTCCCGTCGACCGCGCCGCTGCCCTCGGCCCGGTAGGCCCGGAGGTCGCCGTCGAACTCGGTCGCGTACGTCCGGACGACGCCCCTGACCTCCCGCTCAAGCCCGTCGAGGTCCAGGTCGCCCTCCTCGAAGGCGGCCAGCGCGTCCTCGACGTTCCGGATGGCGGAGATTCGGTCCATCAGGTAGTGCGGAGGTGGTCGGTCCGCGGCTCGTAGACCTCGCCTTTCTGTTTCAGCTTCTCGATCTCGTGTTCGGCCTTGCTCGGCTCGGTGCCGATCTCCTCGGCGCGCTCGACGACGACGTCGACCGGCGCGCCCTCGTCGTACTCCTCTTCGAGGTCGGCGATGAGGTGCTTGATGTTCTTGATGCGGTCGCGCTGGCTCTTGGAGGTGCCCGACTCGATGACGTCGGCGTCGAGTTCGCCCGTCTCGGGGTCGACCCCGATGGCCTCCATCTGGTCGCGCACGATGCCGATGACGCGCTCGGCGTCCTCGGCGGTGACCCTGTCCGAGAGGCGGATCCGGGCGCTGGCCTCCGCGAGCCTGACGAGCGCTTCGAGCTTCCGCGCGGTCACCGGCACCGGGGCGTCCTCGTCCTGGCCCTGTATCCGCAGGTCGACGTAGAAGTCCTCGATGGCCTCGCGGGCCTCCTCGGTCATCGTCGGGAAGCAGTTGCGCTTGGCGTAGGCGACGTACTTCCGCAGGAGTTCGGGGTCGATGGCGGGGTCGACCTCGTCGGTGACGTTCGCCACCTCCTCCTCGCTGTAGTTCGACGAGTTCGACTCCGTCCGGTGGGTGTTGAGTTCGCCCGCGTAGTTGGTCTTGAGGATGTGCTCGGCCAGGTCCCGGTCCTCCTGCTCGTCGGGCTGGTCGGTCACCGTGAAGATGAGGTCGAACCGCGAGACCAGCGCCGGCTCCAGGTCGATCTGCTCGCTTATCGGCTCGTACTGGTCGAACCGGCCGTACTTCGGGTTGGCCGCGCCGAGGAGGGAGCAGCGCGACTTGAGGGTGGCGTTGATGCCGGCCTTGCTGATGCTGATCGAGTTGTGGAGCACGACGCCCTGACTGACGAACGTGTTGGTCGGCTCGACCGTCACGTCGTACACCCAGTCACAGGCGTATTCCCCCTCGTTCGGGACCGTCTCGACGTCGGTGACGCGGTAGTAGCGCAGGTCGCACCGCTCTTCGAGCGCGGCCGCTCGCCGCTCGACAGTCGCGAGCGCGTCTCCGACCGCCTCGCGAGCGCGGACGGTGAGCGCCCCGCGTCGCGACTCGTCGTAGCCCCCGTCCTCAGCGTAGTGAACCGCGCTGGTCGTCTCGCCGTCGAGGCGTTCCGCGAGTTGCCGCCCGGACCAGCCCACGGCTTCGCGGACTTCGGCGAGGTTGCCTGCTTCTTCGAGTGCGGTCCTGATCTCGTCGATCCGGTCGCGGAGTGCGTCGATTTCGTCTCGAACTGTCGAGATCTGGACGCCGTATCCGTCGTCGATATTCGGTCGATACGTCCCCGTCAGCCGGAGGCCGAGGAGCGAGCGGAGCTCCCGGAGTTCGCGGGCCGCACTCGTCGGGAGGACGTCGTGATGCCGGGGCGTCTCGATGCTACGCTCGACGAACGCCTGCGCTTTCGCGTGGCGATCGTCCGCCGGTTCGACCACTCGCTCGACGAACCGTTCCGTCGAGTCGCCCATCACGTAGGTTTTCCACGAGTCCTCGGTCGAACTGTGGTGGATCCGTGCCGCGACGCCGATCTTCGCCAGCGCGTCCGCGTAGTCTTCGGCGAGTCCTCGCGAAGCCGTGGAGAACGACAGCGCTTCGCTCTCGACCCCGCCGTCGCCGGCGAACGCCCCGACGAGGAACCGGCGGATCACTTCCTCCGAGGCACCCAGTACGCGGGACGGAACCCGCTTGTCCCGCGCGGTGTGCATCACCGCCGGGAAGTTCGACTCGAACCACCGGTAGAGCTTCGTCGACACCCACCGCTTCGTCACGGTTCCAGCGCTGTTGGTGGTATCGGTACTCGTCACCCCGAACACGTCGGACATCAGTTCGTCCATCCGCGCCAGGAGGCGCTCGTCCTGGTTCGAGAATCCTATCTCGTGTGCCGAGCCGGCGTACGAGTGACCCTCGGCGACGAGGAACCCGAGTATCTCCCCCAGCGCGGGCGTCAGTTCGTTCGGCAGATCGACGTCCTTCTCCTTACCGACGTGCGGTTCGTCGCTCAGCGCGACCGGTTCGGCCGAATTAGGCAGTTTTTGCGGTGCCGGGACGAACGATCCCGTTCCGAGGTTCCGGGCCTCGACGGTTTCGATATCGCCGTCTTCGTCGACGAACATCGGGTGTTCCGGCGTGACCGTGACCTCCCTGCCGTTCGAGAACGTCACGCGGACGAACTCGTCGGGCGCCTCGTGACGGCTGACGCGGTCGACGCTCGCCTTCGTGACCTCGTTGGTCTCTAGGTCGACCGTGTGGATATCGACGTCGTCGACCGGGAGGATCTCGCAGTCGACGCCGTCGACGACCTCGCCCGGGTTCGCTGTCATCCGGCTGTCGACGAACTCGCCGATCCCGACGCGACGTCCGTCTGCGAGCAAAACCTCCGAATTCGGGTGGTATGACTGCTGTTCGAGCGCTTCGTGCATGGCAGACCTGTCCTCGGAGTTGTGGACGACCATGCCGTTAGCGACGAAGTTGTGTGTGCCGTCTACCGTCAGGTCGTATACCTTCGGCTCGGCGGTCGCTTCTACGTCGTCGAGCACCGACCGAACGGCGGTTCTGACGTCGTCGACGCGCTCGCGAGCCGTTTCCCGGACCGCGGGGAACTGGTCCGTTTCGACGACGCCTCGCGACCATCGGGACAGCGTCGACTGGTCGACGCCGAGTTCGTTCGCGATCTCGGTGAGCGACACCCCGTGGTCAGACAGCGTGCTCCGGAGCGACTGCCAGTCGGACAGGTCCGGCTCCGACGCCAGCAACGCTCGCGCCGCCGAGACGGCGTCGTCGACGGGGCAGTCGAGGAGCGTCGCGAGTTCCTCGCGGCGGAGGCGGGCGACGTCGGTCCGCCGGTCGGGCGAGACGGTTTCGACGGCCTCGACCCGTCGCCACTTCACGTCGCCGTACACGAGTTCGCGCAGGCGACTCAGGTCCGTGTCGGCGACTGACTCGACGACCGACTGGAGGCGGGTCCGGACTGCGGCTTTCAGTTCCTCGTCGTCCCCCCACGAATTCGAAACCTGTTGCTGGCGATACTCCGTTCCCGCCGCGAGTTGCCGCTGAGACACGTGATACGTGGTCCGGAGTTCCGCGAGCCGTTCCCACGCTACGTCGCCGTCGAGTTCCGTAGCGTGGTCCCGGGCAGTCCCTTTCCGGTCTTCGAACGCTTCGAGGACCCGCCGTCCCAGGCGGAACGAGAGGTTCGCCTCGCCGGTCTCGAAGTTACAGTACGTCGCGTCGTCGATCCCACATTCGGACTGGTACAGTCGGAGCGAATCGCGGGCCGTCTTGAGGAGGCGGCCGCAATCGGGGATGACATCGAGGATCGTCCGGTCGCCGCTCACTTTCTCGACGGCGCTGTCGAGTGCCCGCTGTTTCCGGTCGAGCGTGAACCCGACACACCGGTCGAACGCCGCGAGCGACTCGGCGTCCGTGATGGCGAGGAGGTGCACGTCCCGCTTGCGGTCGCGCTCCCGCGTCTGTATCTGACTCGATATCCCGAACTCGAGGAGGAGGTGCTTCGCGCCGAGCAACAGCTCGTAACTCGACGAGATGATCCGGACGTTGCGTTCGTCGACGCTCCCCTCGCTGTCTGCGAGCGCTCGAAGGAAGGCGGCTTTCGTCGCCCGCGAGGACCGACCGACCGCCTCGGGCAGTCGCTTGCCGTCGTAGGTTTCGAGGTTCATCCCGGCGTCGAGAACCGCGTCGGCGTACTCCCGGCCCGACAGTCTGACCGTTTCGACGCCGTCGGCCCGCTGTTCGCTCGGCGGACGAACCGGCTCGGCGTCGAACGCCTCCCGGCAGGCCGCTTCGAAGTCGGCGAGCAACTCCTCTTCCGTGTTCGTAAACCGGATCCCGTAGACGCCCTCCGACTGGTCGTAGTAGACGTTGCCGTCCCCAGCGAGATATCCGAGGACGGCCCCCATCGACGGCGAAACGCCGGTTTCTTCACGAGGATCGTCAGGACGGTCCGTCGGCGGGTCGACCCCGACGACGTCGCCGCCGTCGGTCGCTCGCTCGGACAGCCGCCGCGGGACGTACACCCAGTCTCCCGGGTCGAGGTCGCTCGCCGGCTTCTCGGTCGGTTCGCCGTCTTCGAGCACGAAGAACGGGTGGTCCGCCGTCCCGCGTATCCGCTCTCCCGTCCGGAGCGACACCTGGTACAGTTCCGTCGGCGCGCCGTACTCGTGGACCGCCGTCACGGGCCGTTCGGCGAGCGAACCGTCGTCGGTCATCGTCCACACCGACGCGTCGACGTCGCGGATCGTCCGTCCGTTCGATACCTGCTCTATCGTGCCGGTGTCCGCGACCTCGCGAGCGAACTCGCCGATCCGCGCGATCCGGTCGTCGAAGTGAACCAGCGTGTCCCCGGCCACACACCGCATCTTGTCCAGTTCGTCGATCGCCGCGATGCCCTGGTCGGCCAGGACGAGCGCGCCGGCCTCCAGCGTCCACTGTTCGCCGTCGCCGAAGTCGTCGCGGACGGCCGCGGCCGTGAGCCCGGCGCTGGAACTCCCCTTCCCGGACGTGTACACCGACCGCGGTGCGATGTTCTCGATATACGATAGTAGCTGTGAGTTATGCGAGAAGACGTCGTTCGAGAGGTAACTGTGTGTGCCAGCGACTTCAAGGTCGTACACCCATTCGTCCGTCGACGGAACGCGCTCGATCGAAGTGATCTCGTCGGCCGCCGCAACGACCGAGCCACCGTCGACGACCGGACGATCGGGGGCGCTAGATCGTCCTGTAGTCGGGTGACAGGCGACCGTATCCCCGACTTCGAGTGTATCGGCGCGAACAGGCTCCGTCCGACCGTTCGACTGCACAAACAGCGGGTGAGACGGCGTCACTTCTATCTCGGACCCGCGGGCCGTTCGGATCCGGTACATCGCCTCGGGACTCTCCCGTTTCCAGACTCTCGTCACCCGCTGTGACTCGATAGACCCGTCCGGCTGGAGAGACGGGACGTCGAAGTCCGCCGTGTCCCAGACGCCGTCGTCGACGGCGTTGGGATCGTCGAGATTCGACTCGACGAGCCGCCGGATCGGTTCCCGGGTCCCGTCACCGAGCGTCACGAGCGTGTCCCCGTCGACGCACTTCCCCGTCCCGGGGTCGCCGATCAGGAGGATGTGCAGGTCGCCCCGGATCCGGGACTCGTCGGGGAGGTGTTTCGTGACGCCGGAGAACAGCTGCAGGATGATGGCGAGTTTCTCCTGCTCGTAGCCGTAGATGGAGGGGGCGATGGCGCCGACCATCTTCTCGTAGAGGTCGTCCTCGTCGGAGAGGGAGACGATCTCGCGTTTGTCCTGCTCGGTGATGTCCATCTCCTCGAACTGCTCGTCCTCGATCTCGACGTCGACGCCGTCCATGTACACGTCGAACATGGGCGACTGCTCGCGCTCGTTGCCCTGCTGGTCGAGCTTCAGGACGCCCGTCACGCGGACGTGGTCGCCGGCGGTCACCTCGCCGGTGATGTCGTCCTCGATGTTGACGTCGATGTTCT
>JBDGST010000092.1:42955-43041 GCA_042217365.1 Haloarculaceae archaeon | reverse complement strand
ACTCCCAGACACGTTCCCAGAACCGACAGATAGTACTGGGGACGGGCGTCTCTGTGTCGAAGCCACAGAGACGCCGTGCTGGATAG
>JBDGST010000092.1:0-42783 GCA_042217365.1 Haloarculaceae archaeon | reverse complement strand
GGTTGGACGATTGTTTACCGGTATGTTTCGACGACCGCCAGACGGCGTTGGGCCAGCTCAATTACGCAACGGGGTCACGCCGCTGAAAAACAAGGAGAGCGGCGAGCGGTGGGTCGCGCTTTCGGAGCGCGTCGCTCGCATCCTCCGGGATTACGTCGACGGGCCGCGCGAGGACGTGACCGACGAGTACGGGCGCGAACCGCTGGTAACGACGACTCACGGGCGGCCCGCCGGGTCTACCCTCCGAGACGTGATTTACTGCGTCACTCGGCCCTGTTGGGTGGGGAAAGAGTGTCCCCATGACCGGGACCCTGACGAGTGCGACGCGACCCACCTGCACCAAGCGAGTACCTGCCCATCGAGTCGGTCGCCCCACGACGTGCGGAGTGGAGCGATCACTGCCCACCTCCTGGAAGATGTCCCGCACGAGATCGTGAGCGACCGGATGGACGTGAGACCGGGTGCTGGACAAGCACTACGACCGCCGAACGAAACGCGAGAAGATGGAACAGCGCCGCGAGTACCTACCGGACGAATGAAATAGACATGACCGCAATAGTGAGTTACCTTTCGGATCGAATGTATCGACCTGAAAATGGGTATGTCCCGAGCGGGCCCACTACAGAACAAGGGTAAGCAGCCTCTTCTTCTTCTTTTCCGCCAATCGAGGTGGTCGGCGTGAGCCGGTCACACACGACCGACAAAACGCTTAGAGTCCTCGAATAGTGGGCGTCACAGAAAGATTCACACACCTCGACGCCGTCTTGCAGTCGGTACCCGCGCAAATGGCGTCTTTAACTGAGGGGTGGAAATACGAATCGCCCGATGAGATACAGGATGCGTTGGTTGTTAACGAGAACCGTGACAAGTATTCTGTGACGGCCTCTCCTCGAATACATTGCATACAACACGAGCACCTCCATCCGGATATCCGACGAGACGAAACAGAAACTCGAACTCCTGAAGCGCGACGACGAGACGTTTGACGATCTCCTCGATCGCCTCGCCCGGACGGAGAAAGACATCGAGGAGATGGGTGGATTCGCCGAGGACGACGTCGTCGAAGAGGTGAGTCGCACTCGCGACGAGCTGAACGAGTCGCTCGACGAGCGGTCGGACCGACAGGCATGATCTGCCTGGACAACGACGTGTTCAGTCGGTACGCCTCCCAGAAGTCCTATCCGTTCGTCGACCGGTACCTCTCGAATCACGCCGAGGAAACCTGAATACTCCCGTCGCTGGTGCTCTTCGAGTATCTCAACCGGTACGATTCCCGCAGTATCATCAAGTTGCAACGACTGAAAGCGGTTCAGTCGACACCGTGGCCGACCTGTCCGCGGACGTCGCCGCCGAAGCGGCGAATCTCTGCGCTCGCCTCGAAACCACGGATACCAGTCTCGACCTCGCAGACCTCTTGATAGCCGCGACCGCGAGAGAGCACGGGGCCACTCTCGCAACGGCGAACGAGAACGAGTTCGACAAGGGGCCGATTCACGACCTGATGGACGTCGACATCGTCACGAACTGATTCGCTTCGAGCAAGCCTGGCCGGGTCGAAGCGGTGCGCGACGCTACATACCAGGGGAGGCACGGCCAGCGCGACGACGTGATCGTGATGCTCCTCTACGACACCGGGCTCGGGCGTTCCGAACTCGCGGCGGTCGACCGCCACACAATGGACCTCGACGACGAGCGGCTGCGGCTCCCGGGTCACGTCCAGAAGGATTGCCTCAACGAGGGGAGCCCCGACCCGGGGACGATCGCGCTCGACACCTCGAGAGCGACCCACAGTGACCATACTTAGATGTTTCATCCCTCAACGAACGTTCGATCCTCTCATGTATCCACGTAATCCGACTATATCAACATAACAAACACATATATGTCATAACTAGTCCCTAAATTATAATTTTTAGTAAAAGTTGCCCCTATATCTGAGTGTTTATGACCAGTATAGCTATATATGGAAAAATAGGCTCAGAAGTTGCCCAGGATACTCTTCGTTTTTCGATTCACCAAATATTTAAAAATTATAGCCCGATACGACAGTATAACACTCCGATCGGCATCTAATCAGAATTACCTGAGGATCGATCTCGCTAACGAGATCTCGTTTGTCGAATTTCTTCCTATATCGATAGTAGCCGAGAGTGCCATCACAAGGTCATGTGCACAGGTCACTCGCGCGGCCCGGGTGGATCGTCTCTCTGGTAACTTCCGTTGCGTCCCCCGGACGAAACTCGTTTTCCGATAAATTACGAACATATGCTTGTAATCGATTTCGCCCACGACGAAGAATCGGTAGCGGCCGGGCCAGCGTCGACTCTTCCTCCGGGCGGCTATTCCGGGTGCAGTAATTTCGCTACCGATTCGTGTTTCCACGATCGGGGTTTGTTTCATTATGTGGCACAGAGTCGGATGATCCCCGGGTGTTCGACCGAGACGATCTGTACTCGTCGCTCTGGGGAGGGACTCTCGAACGGGATCGAATATCGGACGAAGACTGTCTCGATCGTGTGATACCCGGTCTCGACTCTTCCGACGAACGACTGGGGAAAGCCTGACCCGCCGATCTGTACCGTCCGGTATTGTCTCTATAGACCGGTTCGCCGGCAACGCTGTTCTACATTGTGAAACAGATACGAGTCTAGCGGTCCGGAGACCGGGTAGTGATGGCGCCTATAGTAGAAATTGAAGCTATTTACACATCGAGGGGCGCCCCGGTCCCCGCTCGAGTGCGTCATTGCGTTCAATTTCTACTATAGCTCGTTTAGATCTTTCTCGATTGGTTGATGTCTGGTCAGGTATCTCGACAGAGAGGGGCCGGGCCGAACGCGAACGAAGGGGTCGCCTACGAGAGATCGAGGATAGTTTCCGTACCGTCGTAGGTGGCGGTCACCGGGTCGGTAGCGGGCTCTTTCCCGGTGGCGCGACCCTCGTCGACGAGGACGGCCTGGACCTCGCGCTCCTCGACGAGTTCGGGAAAGGCGCCCTCGCGGTCGCCGACGCGGAGTCGGCCTTCGCTGTCGTCCCACTCCAGGGGCGTCCAGGCGAACTGGCCGTCCTCGTAGTCGTAGCCGTCGCCGGCGTCCTCGTAGAGGTCGAATTTGCCGTCCCCGCCGGGATAGACGCGCACCTGCCAGGGGGCGTCGGGCTTCTCGCCGGTGTGTTGCTGGACCGGCCCCATCGGGAGGATGCTGCCCGCCGGGACGAACAGCGGGACTTTCTCCAGGGGGGCGTCGGCGAGGACGGTCTGGCCGCCGTCGTAGCGTTTCCCGGTCCAGAAGTCGAACCAGTCGGTGCCCGCGGGGAGGTACACTTCCCGGGCTTTGGCGGCCCCTTCGATAGGTTCGGACCCAGGCCCGTAGTACATGGGGTCGGTCACCGGACAGACCATGAGCGCGGGCCCGAACGTGAACTGGTCGGCGACATCGTGGACCCGCTCGTCCGCGCGGAAGTCGAACGCGAGGTGGCGGTACATCGTGTAGTCGCGGTGGGTCTCCCGGCCCGCCAGCGAGTAGATGTACGGGAGGAGCCGGTAGCGTAACTCGTCGAATTTGACGAGCGTGTCGTAGAACCGGTCGCCCGGCTCGCCGAACCGCCACACCTCTCGGGGCGTGTGGGTGCCGTGCGAGCGGAACATCGGCAGGAACGTCCCGAACTGGAACCACCGCGTGTACAGCTCCCGGTAGCCCATGTCCTCGTGGCCCTCCGGGTAGTCGCCGTTGATGAACCACTGCGGCGCGTCGTCGACGAAGAAGCCGCCGACGTCGAGCGTCCACTTGGGGTTGCCGGTGGCAGTGAACTGGAGGCCGTCGGCGATCTGTTTCTCGAAGCGGTCCCACGTCGCCTCGATGTCCCCGGACCAGGTGATCGCGCCGTAGCGCTGCTGGCCGGGGTAACTACTCCGCGTGAGGTTCACGACGCGCTTCTCGTCGGTGACCGACCGCTGCCCCTCGTACATTCCCTTGGAGTGGAGCAGCGAGTAGGCGTTGACGTACTCCGGGTCGATGACCGTCTTGAGCGTGTCGGCGTTGAGACGCGTCCGCTCGCAGGGCTGCGGCTTCGTCGGCTGGTCCCAGTCCGCGTGGTACGGTTCGGGCGAGTCACACCACCACGCGTCGACGCCGTGGTCGAACAGTCCCGATTTGGCCTGCTCCCAGTAGAGCGCGCGCGCCTCCGGGTCGAACACGTTGGTGAATCCCTGCTCGTTTTTCGGGCTGGGGGTGCGGTTTTCCTCGTCCATGAGGAACCCCGCCTCCTCCATCTCTTTCCGGTTCTCGCCGGCGAGCATGTTCGGCCAGATGGAGATCATGTACTTCGCGTCGAGGTCGTGGACGTCGTCGATCATTCCCGTGGGGTCGGGGAAGCGGTCCGGGTCGAAGGACTTCTGGCCCCACTGGCCCCAGTCGGCGTTGTCCGGGTGCTCGATTGGCGAGTACTCCGTCTCGTCGTCGTCGTCCGGCCAGTACCGCCAGTCCTGGACGATGACGTCAAGGGGCACCTCGCGGTCGCGGTACTCCTCGACGACCGAGACGATCTCCTCCTGGTCGTTGTACCGCTCCTTGGACTGGACGTAGCCGTAGGCCCACTTGGGAAACAGCGTCGACTCGCCGGTGAGTTCGCGGAATCCGGCGACCACGTCGTCGAGGTCGGGACCGGCGACGAAGTAGTACTCGAGCTGGTCGGCACACTCCGACCAGAAGTAACTGCCGTGCTGGTCGTCGTGGAACGCCGACAGCGCGTACGTGTCGAACAGCACCCCGTACCCCTTCGTCGAGACCAGCGCCGGCATCGCCACCTTCGTGTTCGTCTGGTAGAGGTACTGCATGTGGCCGCGGTAGTCGGCGATGCCCTCCTCGTGCTGGCCGAGGCCGTAGAGCGCCTCGTCCTCGTCGAACTCGAATTCGAGCGTCGTCCCGTAGGCCGTCCGGTCGAGCGACTCTTCGGGCCCGGAGACGTCCTCCCGGAGCGCCAACTCCGCGGGCGAGACCGGGGAGAGGTGTTTGCCGCCCTCGGCCGGCTCGCGGACGAGCCGGTCGCCCTCGGCGTCTCGCCAGGTGAACGCCGCCGTCTCGCGGTCGACCGAGAGCGTGACCCCACCGGTCGACAGCGACACCGTCTCCTCGCCTTCCTGGAGCGTCCAGTCGACCGCCACGTCCGGCAGCGACTCGACCATGAGGCTCTCCTCGACCGGCGCGACCTCCCCGCCCGTGTACACGACCCGGACGATGTCGTCGCTCACCGGCTCGACGCGGAGCCGTCGGTCGTTGGACTCGAAGGTCGCCCCGCCGTCGTCGGTACGGATAGTAGCAATGTCCATTTTCAATCACCGATGGCGGCTGATTGACCGGAAGTTCATTAAGTCTTTTCGGAGGCGGATCGTCTCTCGTCGGCGGTCTGGCCGAGGGCCACGCGACCGTCAACAGCCGGAACTTCGGGACGCTGCTGGAGAACGCCTGCCCCAACGGCAACTTCACGCTGTCGGCGGGCGGCTGGAACGCCGGCGCGCCGATGGGCGCGGTGCCGTACTTCTCGCTGCGGCACGTTCTCGTCGAGAACTTCCGCGGGTTCGGCTACGGCTACGACCCGGCCTCGGAGACCCGGGGAGGCTCTAAAGCGGACGTCACGGTCCCGAAGATCGGCGGCGGCGAGATGACCGTCAATCCCCCGGACCGGCTGAGCACGCTCTCCCAGACGACCGACGAGTCGAAGGCCCACGACATCGCGCTTGAGCAGGCGTGGGTCACCAACGTCGACCTCCCGATGATCCCCATCGCCGAGAGGACATCGCAGGTGGGGATTACCGACGACGACTGGGACATCCCCGAAAACCCCAAGAGAGCCGAGATCTGCCAGACCGACTGACCCCACACCTGGCTCGTGAAGACGGCTAACATGAACTGGAGGGGCAACTGACTCGACCGCCGCGCTCTCGATCTTCGGGTCGGCGACCGCCGATCCGGGCCCCGACGTAGGCGCGTCTACGTCACTGGTCGGTCGCCGTCCCGCTGTCCGACCGGTCTGCAGTGACTGGATTCCGTCTCTCGCAGCGATCGAAGCTATTCCCACATCGAACGGTGAACCGGTCGCCGTTCGAGTGTGGCACTGCGCTCAATTGCTGCTATCCCTCGTCGGGTAACGTGGTCGTGAGTGCGTTGCCCACCAGCACATCGCCGGAGCTCGGGTCATTACCAGTCAGAATACTCATCGCACGTCGTGTTTGGTGAAAAACTCCGAGAAAATCATCCCTATTAGTTCTATTTCTATCTTCTCTCGGTCATACTCGTGTTATTTGTCTCCTAAAATAGTCGTATATTTTCACTATATGTCTACAAAAATATCTTATTCACTACTATTTCTATTGTTTTGTGATCATATACTGGGGGGAGGCGACACTCGTGCACAGAATTGGCCGATTCGGATCGTGAACCGTTGTCTCACGGACGGAATGCCAACGCAAAAGTATGCGCGTTCCGTCTGTCCGAGCAATGGACGGCCAGGACGATCGGTTCGTGATAGGGATCGTCGGCCTTGAGGCACCCGGCACGTACTATGCAGACGTCTTCGTGGACCTCGGTCACGAGGTGGTCGGTGTAGCCACCGACTCGGACGTCCGGGAGGAGTTCGAGCGGGAGTTCGACGCGGAAACGTACGAGGACCCGGATGACCTGTTCGACGCGGACGTCGACGCCGTGTTCATCTCGACGCCGAACAAGTTTCACGAGTCGCTGGCGGTGCAGGCGATGGAGGCCGACCACGACGTTCTGGTAGCGAAGCCACTGGCGGACTCTCTCGAGAGCGCGGAGGGGATCAGGGACGTCGCCGAGCGGACGGGGAACATCTGTATGATCGGGTTCTACCACCGCTTCCGGGAGTACTACGACGTCTTGCAGTCGTACGTCGACGGCGGGCGGCTGGGCGAGGTCATTCACGTCGACGCCAGGTTCGTCCGTCGACGGGGGGTCCCGGGTCGCGGAACCTGGTACACCTCCGAGAGGCTGGCCGGCGGGGGCGCGCTGATAGACCTGGGGAGCCAGGTGCTCGACGTGTTGCTGGCACTGTCGGAGTGGCGGGCCATCGACGAGGTGATGTCCGCGACGCGTTCGGACTTCGGCCACAGAGAGGACTATTCCTACGTCTACATGTGGGGCGAGGACGACGAGGCGAAGATGTACGACGTGGAGGATTCGGCCCGCGCCTTCCTGCAGTTCGAGGACGGCAGCACCGCGACGGTCGAAGTCGCCTGGGCGGCCAACGCCCGGAACGAGCACGTCTACCGGATACAGGGGACCGAGGCGGGCGCAGAACTGCGGATCGACAACGACCCGTACCGGGATTCCGACCCGACGGACCTCGAACTGTACGAGGTCCGGGAGGGGGGCCCCGACCACCTGGCGGACACGGAACTGGTCTGTGAGAACAACGAGGGCCACGAGCGGATGGTCGAGACTTTCGTCGACGCCGTGAGGAACGACGAGCGCCCCGCGAAGTGCAACGTCCACCAGGGAATGGCGGTCCAACGCGCCATCGAGCGGATCTACGACGCCGACCGGTGAGGGGTCCGGCGGTACGGACGCGCTCTCCACTGACTCGAGGACCAGCGTCCGTTCGGGTGGTTCCCCTCCGCTCTGGCTCGCGATCGGGAAGCCGAGCATCCGGTCCGGGTTCCCGACGGGGCAGTTAAGGCCGTCCGCGTGCACGTGTGAGCTATGCCGAACGCGACCGGAGACGGACCGCGGGACACGATTCAGTCGGTCGAGAAGGCGTTCCGGGTACTGGAGGCCGTCCGGGACGGGGGGCCCGCCGGCGTCACCGAAATCGCGTCTCGAATCGGGGCCCCGAAGAGTAGCGTCCACCACTACGCCAGGACGCTCGAATCGATGGGCTACCTGGACAAGGACGGCGGGGCGTACGACCTCGGCATCCGTCTCCTGAGCCTCGGGGGCCCCGCTCGCTCGAACCAGCACCTCTTCCAGCTAGCCAGAGACGACGTGGACGACCTCGCGGAACGGACCGGGGAGCAGGCGCGGTTGATCCGCGAGCAGGACGGGTACGAGATCACCCTCTACCAGGCGACCGGCGAGAACCTCCCGGAGCCGTACGGCCCGCTGGGCGGGATCGATCCGCTGCACTGTACGGCCGCCGGAAAGGCGTTCCTCGCGGAACTCTCCGAGACGGAAGTGGCCCAGTTCCTCGACGAACTTGACCTTACGCCGCGGACGCCGAACACGATCACGGAACCCGAAGAACTCAGGCGGGAACTGGAGGCGATCCGCGAGCGCGGCGTGGCCTTCGACGACCGGGAGCGCTACGAGGGGGTCCGCTGTGTCGCGGCCGCCATCGGAACGGACGCGACCGGTTCGTCCGGCGCGATCAGCGTTTCCGGACCGGTCGAGCGTATGGACGACGAGCGGTTCCGCGAAACTATCCCCGACGTGATCCAGAACTACGCCGGAGTCGTGGAAGTGAACACCGTCTACTCCGAGTGGGCGGAGGGGTAGCCCTGTCCCCGGCCGGTCGACCACGGTGGTCCGGGACTGTCCGCCGGGCGCCGCCTGCTGGCAGGTATCGGAAGCGAACCTGAAACCTCGTGGCACGCAGATCGTAACAACAGTACGTCTGTTATCCGGCCGGTCCCGACGGTTCCCGGCGCGCGGACCGTCGCGGACTGGGGACGCCGGGTGGAGCGGGGTCCGCGTGACGGGCTCGTGTGTCGGTTTTGACCCGCTCGCGACCGAGAAAATAAAGTCAGTGGCCCGCCGAATCCCGGCATGGCCAGTTCGGGTGACGACGAACGCGACGCCACCACCAAGGTCGGACGGCTGATCGAGGCGTACGGCTTGGAGGGGATGGGGGAAAAACTGGAGCGACGGTGGACCGCCGACGGCGAGGGGCGCACGAGTCTCCGGGACCTCGAAGAACAGTTCAACCGCCAGCTGCTGACGCGGGCGATGCACGACGCCGGGGCCGCCCCGTCCGAGGCAGAGATCGGGAGCCTGTACCGGTCGCTGACGGGGGAGGACGTCAGCAGCGGGGTGCGCACTGAAGTCCGCCACCGCCTGGAACGCCAGGGGATCGACGTCGACGAACTGGAGAACGACTTCGTCTCCTACCAGGCTATCCGGACGTATCTCCGGGGCGAGCGCGGGGCGACTCACGACACTCGCGACGACGAGGAACGCATCGAAAACGACAGGGAACACATCCAGCGACTCCAGGCGCGGTTGCGGTCGGTCACCGAAGACAAACTCGACAGGCTCAGCGAGACGGACCGTATCGACCTCGGCGAGTTCCGGCTGTTCACCGAGACGACCGTCCTCTGTGAAGAGTGTGAGAGCCAGTTCACGGTGATGGAACTCCTCGAACGGGGCGGGTGCGACTGCCGGAACGACTGACCGCTCCTGGTCGATTCGGCCAGTTGTTTCCACGACGGGCGTCCGGTGGCCTCGCTCGAAGTCCCCCCGGGGGACTGCCGGGAGCGAACACCTCCCCGAGAGCGCCGGCTGACCGGCAGGTACGATAAACTCACCGTGGACACTCGTGTAGTAATCAGAGGTTACCGACGGAGCGACTACCGGTGAGTGCGCCCGGAATCCGGGAGACCTGCGTCGCGAGGCCGTTCGGACCCGGTCGGTCTACCGCGTTATGGACTCTATAATCCCGGACGTTCGCCCCCTCGCCCCGCGATCGAGCGGGAGTCGACACAGAACCCCCGCAGTCCGATCGGTTCGGCCGTCCCCTCCCCCACGGGAGCGAACGTCCGATCTCCAGGGTCGACGTATCCGCCCGGGAATCCGTGGTAGCGTCGCTCTGCCCGGCCGACAGACCGTCCGCCATCGCCATCCGGGCCGTGACAGAGTACGAACAGTATCGGACGCAGAAGGACGAGCGGTATCGGACTCATAACAATCACCGGGCGCGCTGATCCGGGAGGCGTATGCAACCCGACGGGGAGCCGGGACGCGACCGATGGGACGACGGACACACCGGGTACCGGGCCATCATCGAGCGATACGAGAACGCACCGGACCAGTGTACGATCTTCCCGGCCGACGCCGCGGACGACGAGCGAACGGTGAGCTGGATCAGCGCCGAGAACCCGGCGTTCGTCGACCTCCGTTCCTGTCGGTGACCCCGACTGACAGCGGTCCGTCCGAAAACGAGTCCGTCTCGACGGGGTCAGACGACTGACGACGGCCGAGCCCTCTCAGGACTCGGCTCGCGTCTCGAGGAAGTGAACCGAAGACAGGGTCGCGGTGCCGATAGCGACGACAGCGAGGGCAGCGGTCGACAGGACCGTCCCGAGCCCGCCGGCGAGGGCGAGCCCCAGCGGAACGAGCCCACAGACGCTCAACGACGCGTAGTACAGCGGCCAACGTCTCGACGACGCCTCGTCCATGTCGATGTACGTTTCGAGCTGCTCGGCGGTGGGCCCTAGCTCGATCCGACCCCGGTTCTGGTTGAAGTTCACGACGTCCATGCTGTCCATCTTCGGTAGGTGACACTGGTAGAGTCCGACGTAGACGCACTTGCGTTCGTTGGATGTTACTTCGGGTACCGTCTTGTCGTTCTCGACGGCCGCGACGTGTTCGGCGAGGTCACCGAGTGCGACGGGGCCCTCGTTGTCGTCCAGGTAGTGAAGGACCGTGCGTCGACGCTCGTTTTTGAGGATCTCGAACACCTGGTCGAGCGGTAACTCCTCGACGGTGTCCGGCGCCGATGACTTCTCGTCGTCGCTCGCGTCGTCGTCGTCACGGTCGCCCGCTCCGGCACCGATAGAATCGACACCCGGCTCCGATCCGTCCCCGGGAGAGAACCGATCCTCCCCGCTCGTGTGAGCGCTGAGAGTGGAGAGTATCGTCCCGGGCCCGTTCGGCACTGTCTCGTTCATATATCTCTCTGTCTCGTCCCGGGACACCAGTTCGAGCGTTGCCCGGAAATGGTTATCGCGCGATACGCCGTCCGGCCGTGTGGTAATCCCACCATTGTTGTTGTTCCCCTCGCACCAAGGCCTCCCTAACCCCTGATGCGCTGCAGTCCATAACAGAGTTTGCTACTACTTAATGTTTTCCAATGACATGACTTACCCTCTATAACTAGGGTATACAAATAATAGGGGTGGACAACACGTCGCACGCGACCCCTACTGTCGGTGGTTTCGGGGAGTCGCGACGCGTATTCGGCGTGGCGCTACGTCCGACCGGCGAGTCGACCTCGCCGCCCTCTCCGATCACTCCCGTAACATTTTCGCCGCGCGCCATCGAAAATAATACATACTAGGCTACTGGAATACTCCGTAGACGGATGGTGCAGTACAAACAGTCTATGGGGCGAGCTAAAGTGCAAGAAAATGACGTAGACAGCGCCGAACGGGTCGAATCGTCGACGGATTCCAGTTCGAGCGTCTACCACACCAAACACGAGATGGGCAACGACAAGTCCCTGAGCGTGAGTGTCGTGGAAGCGCTGGCGGACTGTCTGGGGGTCCCCGCCGTCGAGATAGACCAGCCGTTGTACGAGGCGGTGGATCCGGACGCGCTCGACCGGTTGTTCACTGACGGGGGGACCGGATCCGCTCACGTCGTCTTCACGGCCAGTGACCACGAGATCACGGTCACGTCGAGCGGGGACATCTTCATTCGACAGGTCGACTGACCGGCAGGGGCCGGCGAGCGCTCTCTTCACCGAGGTGGCGGGAGAGTCGCTCGTGAACCGGAAGTGGGCCGGTCGTTCGCCGACCCACGCCACGACCAGCGTGCTCCCGCGCTCCGCCGACTGCACGAGCCGGTCCGGGGAGGATAACCGTGGGATACCGGTCCGTATTCGATCGGGGGAGTAACGGCCTGTTACCGGCCGCGGACACGGCGTGGTCGACTGCGCGCGGTGCGCGGGACACCGCCCGGACCGAGCCGGATTCGAAGAAATCACGGCGTTTGACGACAGTAGCGAGTTCGTAACAAAGTATAATCCACAGATCAATTCCTGTATGTCAGATTATATACGCGGGAGCACCGGTGGCTGCGAGGGGCCGGTCTGCTGGAGGACCTATAAAGGGGCGGACGAATGTCTAGTGAAAAAGAGGAACTGACCCAAGACGTCGTCTTCGACATATTGAGCAGCGCGAGACGCCGGTACGTCCTGTACCTGCTCAGGACCGAGAGCGGCATGGAGCTGACGGACCTGGCCGAACGGGTCGCGGCCTGGGAAAACGACGTCGACGTGAAGGACCTCGAGAAACAGCAGCGCAAGCGCGTGTACGTCTCGCTGTACCAGACCCACATCCCGAAGCTCGCCGACGCCGGTCTCGTCGACTACGACAAGGACAGCGGCATGGTCGAACTGCGGTCGAACGGCTACCGGATCGACCGTCACCTCCAGTCAGACCAGCCGACGCTGGACTGGCAGTATATCTACGTGCCTGCTGCGGTGGCCGCCGTCGCACTCGTGGCGCTGTCGGCCCTGGACTTCTGGGTCTTCGCGTCGCTGACGACCGCCGAGCTCGCGCTCGTGCTCGCGATCGGTTTCCTCCTGAGCGCGAGCGTCCACGCCCTGCTGTGGTATCAGAACCGACAGGGCGTCCCCGACGACCTCAGTCGGAAGTGACTGCACGGGCGGAGGAATTCGTCGAGTTCGCGGTTTTTCGGCTCGTCTCTGGGACACCTACTCGGCTCTCTCCACGGATCCGCAAGGGACCCCGCGGACAGCCGGCCGTTTCCGGCACACCGGCCGGTGTTCAGGCGGGGGACTCGCCAGGGGACAGCCCTGACGTCGGACAGAACGAGACTCGTCGGGTCCGCGTCGCGTCAGTCGCGCGGTCGGGCACCGGCCGGGACGTGCCTCCCGGCACCGACCGCTCCGGTTCGGTCGTCTCTCCCCCGGGACCGCTCAATCCACTTCTTCGCTCTCGCCGGGCATCAACTGCTCGGGCGTTCGCTCGTACGCCGGCGTTTCGGCGAACTTACTCAATCGTTCGAGGTCGTCTTCCGAGAGGTGTTCGGGCATCAGCAATCTACACGGGTATGGTTCACTTTGTAATTCGGCTGCTATGGTCTGGTAGGCTGTCACAACGTGACGCTCCCGATGCTCCGGCGCGATCGGTGAACGCATCCGGGACGGTATCTATCGGGTTAATCGGCTCATACGGACTGTTGTGAGTCATTTCCGGATGTCGCCCGCCCCGGCGTCGGCGTCGGCGACGAGCGGTAAACGGTTACGACAATCCGTCTCATTTTCGACCCGGATCGCCCTCACTGGTAGTGACTGCCGTCCGTCTGTTCCGCATCGACCACGCGACTGCGCCGGTCGTCGCGGAAAACCGGTAGGGCAGTCACTGCGAGTCGTTCGTCGCGTCACTCCCGGGGGCGGATGTGCGGTCCGGTCAGGAGAAGCGGCGGCGCGCGGCCGACCGTCACACCATGTTCTCGGCTTCGATGGTCTCCCAGACCGTCCGGCCCCGTTCCGTGAGGCCGTAGACGCGGCCTTTCTTGCGGTCGTCGGACACCAGCAGGTCCACGAGCGAACGGTCGCGGAGTCGCTGAAGCGCCCTGGAGACGTGCGCGATCCCGACGTCGGCGTCGGTCGCGATCTGCGACGGCGTCGCCGGACCGGTCGCCAACCGCCGGAGGACCGCGATCCGGTACCGCGAGCTGATAACGAAACTGACGTCGTCCCAATCTGTGCTCATGTGTCTGTGATAGCGGGCTCCGCAGGTACCGATGCCAACCATCCGGATGACTGCGGTCTGCTCGCCGGATGACTGCGGGTGGGGAGCGTTTTCGCCCCAGCTTGTCCGCCGTGTACCTATGCTACGGGCAAGTAAACAAAGAGGTTTCGACAGTCCACGCGGTATTCGCTGGCCATATTCCGGCTACTCGGAGTTAACGGGGGGTTACCCGCTCCGGCCCTCGACGACCGTCGCCACGCCCTCCGAGCGGATGCCGTCCCCGGTCCAGTCGGGGCCTTCCATCCCCGCACCCGGACGAGGACCTCCGACTCGGTCGGGTGACACCCGCCGAAAACAAGGCATAACAATGACGTCCAAGCCGAGAATATATACCTGTCGAACGACAACGGTTAACACGTTCACCGACGGCCGTCGCGGGGCACGCCGTGCGGTCAGATGGCTCCGGTACGCTGCCGTTGCACACCGGCATCCCGGCGGACTGAGACCACACAGGGCCACGACCGCCCACCACGACCAAGACGACTATGGGACCCGAATCAAACGAATCAGACGACCCCGTCGAATCCAGGAGGAGCGAGAGTCGACTCGAGCCGGACGAATCGCTGGACGCCGAGGTCCGGTCCGGGCAGGACCGCGACGCGGACCGCCTCCCGCTCGACGACCTGTTCGAGCTTCTCGCCCAGCCCGGCAACCGGTACATCCTCACCTATCTCTACCGGGCGGAGGAACCGGTCACGTACAGCGAACTCATCGAGTACGTCGTCGAGTGCACCGACCTGCCGGCGGGCGCGACCGAGTCCGAATTCCGCGGGCGCGTCGCCACCCGGCTGGTTCACTCGAACCTCCCGAAACTCGACGACGCCGACCTCATCGACCACGATAGGGAGGCACAGGAGGTCGGGAAGACCCCACGGATGGACGCGATCCGGCCGTTCCTCGAACGTGCGATAGAATACGACACCGCGGGCACGTGAGGGTGTCGTCCGGGCCCGGACGCGTCAAGTCGGGTGATCCCGCACACGGACCATCGTTTCCAGCCCCGCGGCGAAGTCGTACGTCGGATCGAAACCGAGCTTCAGCCGCGCGCGGTCGATCGACGCCCGGCTGTGCTGGATGTCACCGTCACGCGGTTCCCCGTGGACGACGTCCGACCCGGACCCGAGGGTCCGCGTGACCCGGTCCGCCACCTCCCGGACCGAGACGGCGTCGCCCGTCCCGACGTTGTACGCGAGGCCGACGTGGTCCGTCGTGGCGGCCCGGAGGTTCGCGTCGACCACGTCGCTGACGTGGACGAAGTCGCGCGTCTGGGAGCCGTCGCCGTGGACGACGAGCGTCTCGCCGTCCCGCGCACGCTCCAGGAACGCGTTCACCACGCCGCTCCCGGACGCGGCCGTTCGACCGGGTCCGTAGACGTTGAAGTAGCGGAGTGAGACCGTCGGGAGCCCGTAGAGGTCGGCGTAGGCCCGCGCGTGCTGGTCGGCGGCGAGCTTGTCGATCCCGTACGGCGAGGTCGGCGTCTTCCGGTCGGACTCGTCGATAGGGAGCGACCGCGGCTGGCCGTAGACGGCCGCCGACGAGGCGAAGACGACGCGCGCGTCTTCCCGGCGCGCAGCGTCGAGGACGGTCACCGCGCCCGTGGCGTTTCGCCGGTGGCTCTCGAC
The DNA here is from genome assembly GCA_042217365.1 of Haloarculaceae archaeon. Classification (GTDB taxonomy): domain Archaea; phylum Halobacteriota; class Halobacteria; order Halobacteriales; family Haloarculaceae; genus JBDGST01. The sequence goes on along the minus strand of JBDGST010000092.1, from coordinate 27,435 downwards.
CGGTGACCGGACGGTCTCTGTGACGTCCGGGAGCGCCGCCTGGTGGAAGACGACGTCGGTCCCCCGAACCGCCTCCGTGACGTCGGCCGGGTCCCGGACGTCGCCCCGGACGAGGGTCGCCCCTTCGGGAACGGCGGCCGGGTCACCGGTCGAGAGGTCGTCGAGCACCGTCACGCGACAGTTACCGGCGAGGCGCTCGGCGAGGTGGCTCCCGATGAATCCCGCGCCGCCTGTCACGAGAACCGACGCGCCGGCCAGGTCGGCCGGGACGTCGTTCCTCATCGTGGCCCCTCCCGATTTATCTCACCCGGTCCCGGACGGCCGGCGCTGTGATGGGGCGGGTCAGTCATACGGGTAGATCGGTCGACAGGTAGCCGGCATCCGGGTGGTCGGTCCGCGGTGCGTCCCCGTCGGTCGGTGGTCGTCCGCATCGGCCCGAACTCCCGCGGAGAAACGTATTGTTATGTGGCTCGTACGGTCGCGCGGTCCCGGGTCGCTACGGTCCGAGGTCGATGGACGTCCGGGCTGGGACCGTTCGGAACCGCGTCGTCGGTCCTCGGACCGTCACTGGCGCGACGGGCCCCGGTCGAACGCGAGCGCGACCCCGGCGAGGCTCATCCCCCCGGCGATGAGCGAGACCACGAACACGCTGGGGATAGCCTCCACGACCGCACTGCTCGTCAGCGACACGAGAAAGAGCGAGAGTCCGACGAACAGGAAACAGAGCCCGGGGACGCCGAGCGTCCGGCGAGGTCGCTCGGCGAGGACCCGCGTTGCGACGTTCCGGAGGAGAACGCTCCCGTGGACGAGCGGGTTGTGCGTGTTCGCCTCCTCGACGTCGTAGCTCACGTCGACCGGGACTTCGACGAACTCGCAGGACGCTTCGGCCGCCCGGAACAGGATGTCGACGCTCGCGTCCATCCCGTCGCTCAGTTCGGCCCGTTCGGCCAGCAACTCGACCGTCCCGGCGTCGTAGACGCGGAACCCGCTCTGCGTGTCTCGGACGCTCGAGCGCGAGTAGCCGATCCTGAGCGCCAGGCCGACGATCCGGTTGATGGCGGTCAGTCCGACGCGCCTGTACAGCGGGGCGTCGCTCCGGGCCCCGCCGACGAACCGGCTCCCGATGACGACCTCGGCGCCGGACGAGTGCTGGGTCGCGACCAGGTCCGTCACGTCGGCGGGGTCGTGCTGGCCGTCGGCGTCGAGGACGGCGAGGTGGTCCGCGTCGCGGTCGTTGGCCTCGCGAAATATCGTCCGGAGCGCGGCGCCGTAGCCCCTGTTCTCCGCGTGTTCGACCACGTCCGCGCCCGCGGCACGCGCGACCGTGGCCGTCCGGTCGTCGCTGCCGTCGTCGACGACCAGCACTGTCGAGGCGTGCTTGGCGGCGTCGTTGACGACCTGGGCTACTGTCTCCTGTTCGTTGTACGCCGGAATTCCGATTACGACGTCGGCCTGACTGCTGGCGAGGGACTGCGTCTGGTGATCACTCATGGCGTACTCGGGATGGCTCGACCACGGGAGGTCGCTGCCTGATGCACGCTCGGGCCGATACGAGTATAGTTACTCAGGGTCTATGGGGCTCGACCCCCGAGTAATTCTTCGATAGCGACCGCTGCTCAGACCGTTTTGGACTGTATAGATCGATTTAAACACGCTATACGAATTCCGCACGTCCGATCCCGATACGTCCCGCTCCGGAGCCGCGTGGGACGTGCCGGGGACCGTCTCGTACAGAGACATGCGGGTTCCCGGCCCGGTTGCGAGCGACAGAACCCATCGGTCGGACAGACTGGTGTCAGTCCTCGGGGCGGGGACGAGTGAGAGTGAAATACCGGTAGAGGTCGACGACCCCGGGGTACCCGTCGTCGGCCCAGACGGCCACGACGAAAAACAGGATTGCCGTCCGGTACGAGACCGTAGCGAGGTGGAGTTCCGGGGACAGGAGCAGATCTTTCAATCGCTCGATCGCGGTCCCCTGTGACGGCGGCAGCGGCAACAGCGGCCACACGAGGAACGTGAGGCCGCTGTAGTACCCCTCGATCAGGCGGGGTACCGCGTCGCCCGCCAGCCCCATCGCGTACCCGATGGCGAACGCACCGCCCAGGTACGGGCGCCCCCTCCGTCGTGCGAGGACGACCGCGGCGAGCGAAACCGGGGCCATCGTGAAAACCGAGTGTCCGAGACTCCGGGCCGCGGGCAGGACGTCGAGCCCCCACGCGAGCCCCTTGTCGACGAGGTCCGGGAACTGCGTCCCGACGGCGAGCCACACCGCCGTGGGGCCGTCGACCCTCCGGCCGGCGACCCGCCAGGCGACCGACACAGCCAGATACCCGAGCGCCAGGTGTTCCCACGGCCACATCAGTGAAATCTCCGTCGCGACATCGTAGGAGCGGGACCCACTTGAGTTACGTGGCTATTCGCCCGACGTAGCCGGTGTCGAAATGAAGAGTATACGGCAACTACTCGTGGTGTCTCCCACGAACGACGCCGTTCTGACGCGTACGGATTGCTCTCGCTGTTTCCCGCGACGACCGCCCGCGGTCGGGCGGTCGATGCCGGAATGACTGGGTCCAGTCCGTATCACACTGCCGGCTGTGACTCATACTGGGACACACTGACCGTTCACCCGTCACCGCCGAAAACCAGCAATCGGGGCCGCCCGCCGGCGTCATCGGGTACCGTCCGTTCGATGTCAACAGTGGGGTTAATTGGGTCATACTATTGTCCGATACGTCCGGTCTCACCAACGATGCCAGATCTGAAGGACGACACTGCAGTAGTAACGGGAGGTGCTGGATTTATCGGCTCACACCTGACCGAAACACTGGTCAGCCGCGGCGCGGACGTCGTCGTCGCGGACGACTTCTCGCGCGGCCGCCCCGAAAACATCCGGCACCTGCTGGACGACGTCGAACTCCGGCCGGTCGACCTGACGACGCGGGCGGGCGCCGAGCGGGCGGTGGCGGGGGCCGACTACGTGTTCCACCTGGCGGCGAGAGTGGGGGGGATCCACTACATCAAGCGCGAGAACGTGGGCGGGCTGACGCCCTCCGTGCTGATGAACCACCAGGTGCTGGAGGCGGCGCGGACCGCGGACGTCGAGCGGTTCCTGTTCGCCTCCAGCGCGTGCGTCTACCGCCAGCAACACGACGACCTCAACCGCTTCAGCGAGGACCAGGGCATTCCCGCGAACCCCCACAGCACCTACGGCTGGGCGAAAGTGCTGGGCGAGGTCGCCTGCGAGGCGTACAACGAGGACTGCGACTTCGAGACGGGGTCGGTCCGCATCTTCAACTGTTACGGGCCCCGGGAGAGTCTCGACCCCGACAGCAGCCACGTCATCCCGTCGCTGTGCCGGAAGGTCATCCAGGCCGACGACGGCGACAGCATCGAACTGTTCGGCGACGGCACCCAGCAGCGCGGGTTCATCTACGTCACCGACCTCGTCGAGGGGATGCTCGCCGCGATGGACGTCGGACTCGACGGCGAGGCGATCAACCTCGGGAACGCCAAAGAGGTCGTGACGATGAACGAACTGGCCGAGCGGATCATCGCCATCAGCGGCAAGGACATCACCATCGAACACGACACGTCGAAACCGACCGGCACCGACCGCTACTGCGCAGACACGACGCTGATGGAAGACCGCCTCAACTGGACGCCCCGGACGCCCCTCGACGAGGGGCTCCGGCAGGTGTACACCTGGGCGGAGGCGGAGCTCGGGGTCACGGCGCGGGAGTCGGCCGCGCGGGCCGGGGGTGCGAACGATGACTGACGGGGGACCGCCGACCGACGGCGACTGGTCGGGCGAGCGGGTGCTCGTGACGGGCGGGGCGTCGTTCATCGGGAGCCACCTCGTCGAGGACCTCGTCGGCGCGGGCGCGAACGTCAGGGTCGCAGACGACCTCTCCAGCGGCGAACCCGGGAACCTCTCGGCCGTCGCCGACGAGGTCGAGGTCGTCGAGGGCAACCTCAAGCGAATGAGCGTCGCCGAGGAGGCGACCGAAGGCATCGAGACGGTGTTTCACCTGGCGGCCGACCACGGCGGCCGAGGGTACATCGCCAACTACCCCGCCAACTGCGCGACGAACATGGCCCTGGACAACGTGGTCTTCGAGACGGCCGTCGAGAACGGGGTCGAGTCGATCACCTTCGCCTCGTCGGCGTGCACGTACCCGACGGACATCCAGCAGGAGCGCCGGCGGCTCCGCGAGGACATGGTGAGCTTCGAGGAGCGCGGCGGCGCCTACGCCGACGAGGTGTACGGCTGGGCGAAGCTCATGGGCGAGCGCTCGCTGCAGGCCTACGAGGAACAGTACGACGTCGACGCCAGCATCGTCCGCATCTTCACCGCGTACGGCCCCCGCGAGAACGAGACTCACGCCATCATCGCGCTGATGGCCAAGGCCTACGCGGGCCAGGACCCCTACCAGATCTGGGGCGACGGCGAGCAGACCCGCAACTTCACCTACGTCAAGGACATCACGCGGGCGCTACGCCTGGCCGCCGAGAACGTCACCGACGGGACGCCGGTCAACGCGGGGATCAGCCGCTACATCACGATCAACGAGGTCGCGGAGGCGATCTTCGACCGCCTCGACTGGCGCCCCGACGAGATCGACCACATGACCGACAAGCCCGTCGGCGTCCGCCACCGCGCCGCCGACACCACCCGCGCCGAGGAACTCCTCGGCTGGGAACCCCAGTACACCCTGCAGGACGGCATCGACGAAACCCTCGATTGGTATGTCAGCACCCACGACAGAGACCACGTCCGGGACAACCTCGAAACGCTCCTCCACGAGCGATAGCGACCGCGTCGAGGACGGCCCCGCGGCCGACTCGGCGACGGAGTTCGCGCTCGTGACCGAGTACTTCCACCCGGACACGGCCTCGACGGGACAGCTCATGACCGACCTCGCGGTCGGGCTCGTCGAGCGCGGGCTGGACCTTTCCGTGTACACGGGCCAGCCCAACTACCACAGCGGCGACAACGAGCGCCAGCCCCGGCGGGAGACCCACGAGGGCGTCCCGGTGCGGCGCATCCGGGCGCCCCAGGTCCGCCAGTCGTCGCTGCCGCGCCGGCTGTTCAACTGGGCGGTCTTCACGGTCTGGATGGTCGGCGCGCTTGCCCGCGACCGGACGGACGACCGCGAACTCCTGTTCGTGTCGAACCCGCCGGTCCTCCCGCCGGCGATGTGGCTGCTCTGCCGTCTCAAGGGCTGGGAGTACACTTACGTCGTCTACGACCTCTACCCGGACGTGATCGCCGCATCGGGGTACATCGAACGGGGCGGGGTCGTCTACCGCGCCTGGGCGAAACTCAACGAGTACGTGTTCGGCGACGCCCGCCGGGTCGTCGCGCTCGGGCCGGTGATGCGCGACCGGATCGCCGAGGCGGGCGGCGAGGACTTCGACCCGGGGAAAGTCGAGGTCGTCCACAACTGGGCGGACGGCGAGTTCATCCGGCCGCTTGACAAAGACGAGAACCCGTTCAGCGCGGAACACGGACTGGTCGACGAGTTCACGCTCGTCTACTCGGGCAACATCGGCGCCAACCACGACCTGGAGACCGCCGTCGAGGCCGCCCGCGAGTTCGCGGACGAGGCCGTTCGCTTCCTGATCATCGGCGAGGGCGACAGGAAGTCCGAGGTCGTCTCGCTCGCGGAGTCCTACGGCCTCCGGGGGGACACCGTGACGTTCCTCCCCTACCAGGACCTGGCGGACCTCCCGCACACGCTGACCTGCGGCGACGCGTCGCTCGTGGCCGTCAGCGAGGGGATGGAGGGGCTGTGCGTGTCGAGCAAGCTCTACACCTCGCTGGCCGCCGGGCAGCCGGTGCTGGTCGTCTCCCACCCGGAGGACGACGAGGCGCGGATCGTCGAGTCTCACGACGCGGGGATGCAGGTGTCCCAGGGCGACGTCGCCGGGATGGTCCGCGTCGTCGAGACCTGGCGGTCGAACCCCGACCTCGTCGAGCGGCAGGGCCGCAACGCCCGGGAGGCGTTCGAGAACCACTTCACGAGAGAGCAGTCGGTCGACGAGTACTACCGGCTGCTCGCGGAGGGCGGGGATGCCAAGCCAAGGACCGCCTCGACCGGCGAGTCGAGTTCGTCGGCGGAGGACAGCGAACCGACGCCCGCCTCGACGGCCGAGTCGGGTTCGTCGGCGGACGGGGCGGCGGAATCGGGGGGTGACGCGGCGTGGACGTCGTAGTCGTCGGCCTGGACGGGCTGGAGCCGACGCTCGTCAGGCGATGGGCGGACGACCTCCCGACGTTGCGTGGGCTGTGGACCCGCGGCTCCTTCGGCCGGGTCCGGTCGGCGGACCCGCCGCTGTCCGTCCCCGCGTGGCCGTGGATATACACGGGCAAGCAGGGCGGCAAGCACGGCTGTTTCAGTTTCACGAAGCGCCGGCCGGACGAGTACCGTCGGGAGCCGGTCAACTACGGCGACGTCGAGGCCGAGTCGCTGTGGGAGGCGCTCGACGCCGCGGGCGTCTCCTGTGGCGTCGCGAACGTCCCGCTGACGTACCCGCCGAGCGACCTCGACCACGGCTACGTCGTCGCCGGCTGGCCGGCCCCGAACCGCGTGACCGTGAGCGAGCCGCCCGAAATCGTCGAGACCGTCGAGTCGGAACTCGGCGATCGCTACCGGGTGAACCCGTTCAGCGTCGGCCCGGAGCTCCGGCGGGCGAGCGACGAGGAGGTGCTCGCGGACGTCACCGAGGGCCTGTGGCACCACCAGCGCGCGTTCGCGGCGCTCGCCCGGGAGACGGACGTCGACGTGTTCGTCTGCGTGTTCATGGCGACGGACGTCGCGGGCCACTACCTCGGGCGGAGCCCCGAGCGCCTCCGGGAACTCTACGTCGAGCAGGACCGCGCGCTCGGCGGGTTGCTCGACGAGTGTCCCGACGACGTCGACGTCGTCGTCATGAGCGACCACGGGCACGCCGCCGCGAGCGACTGGAACTTCCACCTCAACGAGTGGCTCCGCGAGCGCGGGTACCTCGCCGTGAACGAGGAGTCCGGCGTCGACCTCCGGGACGGCCTCCGGCGAGCGGGGGTCACCCGCGAGCGCCTCGTCGCGGCCAAGCGCGCGCTCGGGCTCGGGGACCTCCGTGACCGACTTCCCCAGCCGGTGCTCGACGCGCTCCAGCGCGTGGTCCCGCCCGCCGACGAGCGTAGCGAAGGGTTCGATCCGGACCGCGTCGACTGGACGGAGACGGAGGCCTACTGCCCGGACCAGAACGTCGTCTACCTCAACACCCGCGCGCACCCCGACGGCGTCGTCGACGGGGCGAGCGAGCGGGCGCTGCGCGAGGAACTCGAGGCGGCGCTTCGCGAGGTCGAGCACCCGGCGCCGGACCGCGACGACCCGTTGCTGACCGAGGTCCGGCGCAAGGAGGACGTCTTCGAGGGACCGTTCCTGGACGAGGCCCCCGACATCGTCCCGATCGCCGACGACATGCGCGTCGGGGTCTCGACCAGTTTCAACGGCGGGACCGTCTTCGCGCGCGACGAGTGGAGCGAACACCGCCCGTTCGGGACGCTCGTGACCGCCGGGGACTCGTTCGCCCGGGCGGCCGACGTCGACGACCGGCACGTCCTCGACGTCTTCCCGCTCGTCCTCGCGCTCGTCGACGCGCCGGTCCCCGAGAACGTCGACGGCGAACTCCCGGACGAGCGGCTCGCGGACGACGTCGACGTCACCTACAGGCCCAGCCGGGACGAACGCGCCCCCTCGCGGGACTACTCCGGTGCGGAGAACCAGGACGTCCGCGAGCAGCTGAAAGGACTTGGCTACCTCGAATGACGATGATTCCCCCACTCACCACTGGCCGACGCCTGTCGCACCGACCGAGAGAGACTGTCGACGCCGCCCCCGGACGCTCGTGGGGAGCCTATCCGGCCCTCCGAACGAGCCCCGGCGGGTCGTCGACCACGTGGCCAGTGGCAATTCCCGAAGGGGTGAGCACCCCATGAACGCCCGTGATTCCGACGGGATCGACGGGGAGGAGCCGGCCCGGACGAGCGGCAGCGGCGACCGGGACGCGCGGAGCCGGACGAGCGAGCGACGCGACGTCGTGCTCGTCACGATCGACGCCTGGCGGCGCGACGCGGTCGCGGACATGTCGTCGCTCCGGGGGATCGCCGCGGCCGGCGACTACGAGCAGTCGGTGGCCGTCAGCCACTCGGCGTCGACCAACGGCGCGTTCCCCCCGCTGCTCGCGGGCCGACACTTCATGCAGGCCTACGACGGCGACGGACGGGTCGCACCGGACGTCACCCCGCTCCCCGAGGTCCTGGGCGAGCGCGGGTACGCCACCGCCGGGATCGTCGCCTCGAACCCGTTCCTCGCGAAGTGGGCCGAGTACTTCGACCACTTCTGGAACGACGGGATGACGACCGACGTCGACTACAGCGGTCCCCGGTACACCCTGTTCGACCGGGCGAGCCGCTTCGCCCGCCTGAAACAGCGCGTGAACGCGACGGCGGTCGCCGACCGGGCCCGGCGGTGGTACCGGAGCCGGGACGGCCCGCGGTTCCTGTGGGTCCACCTCATGGACGTCCACGCCCCGTACTTCACGGGGATCCGTGGGGCCCGCGAGCACGGCCTGCTGGACACCTACGCGACGCTGTTCGACTACCACGTCCGCGGGAACGACACGCCGGCCAACCGGGAGCGGCTCCGTGCCCTCTACGACAAGTGCGTCGAGCAACTCGACGAGCGGCTGGCCGACGTCTTCGCGTTCGTCGACGCCGACGCGGTCGTCGTCGTGACGGGCGACCACGGCGAGGAGTTCGAGCACGGCTTCCACGGCCACGCCCAGCTGTACGACGAGTGCGTCACGACGCCGTTTTTCGCCCGGAACCTGCGTCACCCGGTCGGGGAGTGTCCGGTCCGCCACCTGGACATCGGCCCGTCGGTCCTGGCGGAACTGGGGGTCGACCCGCCCCCGGACTGGGAGGGCGAGCCGGTCGACGGCACGACCCGGCGGGCGCTGCTGTCCAATCACGCCCCGGTGCTCGACCGGACCTACGTCGGGGTCCGGACCGAACAGTACAAGTTCGTCAAGTCCTACCACGACAAACAGTGGACCGTCGAGGACCGCGAGCTGTACGACCACCGCGAGGACCCCGGCGAGCGGACGCGGGTCGACGACCCGGCCGTGGCGAGCGAACTCGAGGCGGCGGTCGACGCGTTCCTCGACAGGGACGACGCCGACGTCGGCGTGATCCGTGAGCGGGAGACGGGTCTCGACGACGGCGTCGAGAACCGACTCAAGGAGCTGGGATACGTATGACGCCGGCACAGCCAGGCGACGCGGCAGCGCTACGGGCAGTCCCGTTGCAGGCGTTCGGCGGCCAACTGGTCGACCTGGTCCCGGTCGTCCTCGTCGTCGGGACCCTCCTGGGCTACGTCCTGTATCGGCTGGTGTACGCCACCGAGCGGGCTGTCGCCGGCGCCACGCGGGCGGTGGGGGCCACCCTCGCGAACTCGGTCATCTTCGCCGCGGTCCCCACTGACCGGGGCGTCACGACCCGCTATCGGCCCCGGAACGAGGTGCTGTACGTCCTGCTGGCGCTGGTCAACGCGAGCATGATCGTCGGGACGGTCCTGGCGGCCCGGACCGGGCGGCCACGGTTTTTCGGCATGACGCTCGTCGGGATCGCGATGGTCGGGCTGCTCGACGCGCTCGTCTTCAGACCGTTCGACCGGGTCGGTGCGAGCACCCTCTCCAGGGCGAGCGCGTTCTGGATCGTCGTCCAGGACCGCCGGTTCGCGGCGACCGCGCTGATCGTCAGCCTCGCGGTCCTGATCACGCTCGGACGGGGGATCCTGTATTTCCTGCTCGTCGCCGTCTTCGTCACGTCGCTGGTGGTGCACGTGTATCTCGCCGACGAGCGGGACGTCCCGATCGTCTCCAGCCTCGCGGCGCTGGCGTTCGGGAGCGGGCTGTTACTGGCGGCCCAGACGCTGACGGTCCCGTACTACGTCCAGACGCTGGACACGGTCTATCACACGGCGATCGCCCGGCGCATCGCCAACGTCGGGGCGATCACCCCCGTCCTCGGGACGAGATACGCCGACCTCCCGATATTCCACACCCTGGCGGCGGTCTGTATCCAGCTCTCGCCGTTCGCGCCCCGGACGACCGTCGCCGTCCTGTTCGCCCTGCTGTTCCCGGTCGTAGTCGTCGCCTGCTATGCGATCGTCCGGAACGTCGCCGGGTCCGCGAAAGTCGGGTTCTTCGCCGCCGCCCTGCTGGCTGCCAATCCCGAGTTCATCAGGTGGGGCACCCAGTCCCACGTCCAGTCGCTGAGCTTCGTCTTCCTCGCCGTCTTCGTGCTCCTGCTCAGCAAGTGGGCCCCCGACGTCAGGTACACGATCGCGGCCGGCGTCGTGGCCCTCGCCTGGACGATGACCCACCACCTCAGCGTCTTCATGTCGCTCGTCCTCATATTCGTCTGGACGGTCGTGGGCGCCGTCTGGGTCCTGGCGGCCAACCGCGCCGACCGGGACGCGGTCAGGCGCCCGCTGTACCAGTTCACAATCCTGGCGGTCTTCGTCGCCGTCTACTGGTGGCTCACGGACCTCTTCCAGGTTCCGATCCGGTGGCTCACCCGGACGAGCACGAAGGCGACTTCGGGGCTCCCGACCGAACACTTCCTGATCAAGACCTACACCGACCCGGTCGAACTGGCCGTCGCGACCGTCCCGTTCATCCTGAACAACCTCCACTACGCGTTCTTCGTGGCGCTCGGCGGGTACGGTCTCTGGACGATTGCCCGGCCCGACGGTGAGATGCCCAGCCGTGCCTACCCCAAGGTGATCGTCGGATTCCTCGTCGCCGTCATGCTGTACGTCCCGAACCCGACCTGGATGGTCGGACGGGGCGTCGCGGCCCTGAACCGGTGGGGGATCATGACCGTCCTGTTTCTCCTCCCGGTCGTCGCTCTCGGGCTGGCCCGGATCTCGACGAGTCCGCGCCGGAGTGCGGGCACTGTCTCGGTCGCGCTGCTGGTCCTCGCGACCGCGTTTCTCTCGATCGGGGGCGGCTTCACCGACCCGTCGCTGGCAGACGCCTCCGGGTACGAGAAAGGGGCCCGGAAACATCTCACGGACGGCGACCTCGACGCCGCGGACCACGTCCTCCGGCACACGAGCGACACGCCGGTCCACGCGTCTCACGTGTACGCTGGCTACCTCATCCACGAGGAGTGGAGCGGCCCGACGGGCGACCGGTCGGAGCGGTTCCACCGGATGCAGGTCGTCGACGGCGACCTCGTCACAGAGCCCGGGCTGACCGTCGTCGAGCGGACGTCGCTCCGAAAGAGGCGCGTCAAGGTCGGAGTGACGCCCGAACGGTCCGACCGTTACGAGGGCAGCGTCAGTATCCTCACTTCGGTGTCGAGCGAAGACGTCCGGGTCGGCGCAGGCCGCGAGAGCGTGGTCTACGACAACGGGGACACCTTCGTGATCTACCAGGACGACTCCGCCGGGTCGGAGACGGGACCCGGAGAGTCCGACGACTGACAGCGAACGCGCCGGTATCGGGCCCGGCGTATGAAGCGTATAACAATTCGGAGACGGGCGGATTCACCGACCGAATGACCGACCGTTATCGGGTCTGCCATCTCGTTCACCACCTCGCGCTGGGGGGGCTCGAAACCCAGGTGCTACGGATCATCGAGGCGACTCCCGACGACGCCGTCTCGTACACGGCGTGTTACTTCGGCGACGACACGAGCCTGCGCTCGGACTACGAGGAGGCCGGCGTCCGCGTGGTCGGGGTCGACCGCGGGTCTCCGAACCCGGTGAGCCAGCTCTCGCCGCTGACGATCCGGGAGGTCGTCAGTTTCTTCCGCGAGGAAGAGTTCGACGCCGTTCACGTCCACGGGTCGCTGTACCTCCTGGTCCTGGGACGGATCTGCGCGCGGCTGGCCGGGGTCCCGGTCGTCTGTACGTACCACACGCCCCGCGACAGCTTTCACCCGGCGACCCAGCGGTTGGAGCGGCTCACGCGTCCGCTGAGCGCCGTCGATATCGCGGTCTCGCAGGACGTCGAACGCTCCTACGTGGGCTCGGCGCGGCGGTACGAACCGAACGGGAACGGGAGCGGGACCGGGAACCGGCGGGGGGAGGGGAACGGGTTCGACAGGGGCAGCTACACGATCCACAACGGGATCGACGTCGAGGAGTTCGCGCGCGAGGTGGCGGAGGCGGACCCCGAGCGCGTCCGCGAGGAGTACGGCGTCGACAGCGACCTCGTCTTTCTCAACATCGGCCGCTACACCGACCGCAAGAACCAGGTCACGCTCGTCCGCGCGATGGGAGAGGTGGTCACGGACTACCCCGACGCGCACCTGTTCGTCGTCGGGTGGGGGCCGGAGGAAGACCGGCTCCGCCGGACCGCGGCCGAACTCGGGATCGCCGACAACGTCTCCGTCACCGGCCGTAGCTGGGAAGTCTGTGACTTCTACGCCCTGGCGGACGCCTTCGTTCTTCCCTCGACGACGGAGGGGCTGAGCGTGGTTCTCCTCGAAGCGATGGCGTCGGGCCTCCCGGTCGTCGGCACCGATGCCCCGGGGACCGCCGAGGCGGTCGTCGACGGTACGACCGGGCTGATCACCGTCTCCGACGCGCCCGGCGACCTGGCGGCGGCGATGAACCGGCTGGCGTCGCCCGACCGGCGGCGGCGCATGGGGCAGGCCGGCTACGAGCGCGCCCGGTCCGAGTTCAGCGTCCACAAGACCGCGCAGTCGTACCTCGACGTGTATCGGCGAGTGGCGTGACCGACTTGCGGCGCCGCCGTTCGAGTCGGGTTGTGACGGCGAATCCGCCCAACGACCGCCAGCGGGAGCGCAGTCAGACTACCCGGTTGACGCGGCGTATCGCCTTCCAGCCGGTCTTCCCGAAGCAGGCCGCGAGGAGCTTCCCGACCGATTTCACCCGCTCGTCGGGCATGTAGTAGGCGTGTCTGGCGAGCGCGGCGATCGCCCGCGGCGACCACCCGCGTTTCCGGAGGAGCAGGGCCCCCTCGCTCTCGTAGGTCCTGGCGAGCGCCCGCTCCCGGACGCGGTCGGGGTAGCGCTCGTAGAGCGACCGGTAGTCCCCGACGATCTGCTTGCGGCACTCCACGGCCGTCAGCGACGACCCGAGCGACGAGAGGTCGATGCGTTTGTACAGGAGTGGCTCGTCGACGTACTCGAACTCCGTGCGCCGGGCGAGCTGGATCATCAGTTCGAGGTCCTGTGCAGCGGCCCGGTCCGACAGCGGAAGAGCCTCGTCGAGCACCTCTGCGTCGATGAGCATCGTCGACGTCATACAGGGCCACGTTTCGAACGCGAGCGCCGATTCGAGTACGTGCCCCCGAATCGACGGATCTGGAAGGTCAATCTGGTCGCCTTTCTTCCAAATACCGGTATAGACTACGCCAATCTGATCCTTCTCTTCGAAAATATGGATCTGTTTTTCCAATTTATCCTCGTGCATTCGGTCGTCGTCGTCGAGGAAGTGAACGAATTCGCCGTCGGCGTGGCGGGCGCCCGCAGTTCTGGCATCGTTCGCGCCGCGGTTCTCGTCGAATTCCACGTAGTCGACGCCCTCGAACGACGTCGCGACCGGTTCGGCGTGTCCCTCGCCCGAGTCGTCGACGACGATCACCTCGACCGGTGAGTACGACTGGTCGCGGACGCTACGGAGCGTCTCCCGGAGGACGTCGTTTCGATAGTACGTCGGAACGACGACCGAGACGAGCGGGGAGGAGTCGACTCCGTCAGTCACGGCCGCGTTCACCACCGTGGGAACAGCTCCGCTCCCGGTCTCGCTCCCCGCCGGAACGCCCGCGTCCGTGCCCGTCGTCGACGTGATCGAACGACACACCTCCTACCGGAGGGCACGACGACTTTGTTATGCCGCTGTTACCCGGAGCGTTCCGGTCCGCGCCGGGCGTCGCCCGGTCTCATCGACTCCCGGGGCGGAATTGGACGGCGACGTCCCCGTCCTGCTCGTTCGCTCGTTCCGGTCCCCGGCGGACGAGCGCGGAGGTTAAACGTTTTCTACGCCGGATAACGCACGGCTACTTTATACTCTGGATCCGGTAAGTCGCCACGTGACTGTCCCGAAACGCAAGGCACGGCGGGCGTCGTGTTACCGGATCCGGGGGCCGCCGGACATCGGCTTTTGCGGCGTGTCCCCCGCCGAACATCGGCTTTTGCGGCGTGTCCCCCGCAGGGTTGCAACTGTTTCTCCCCGCGGAGAGACATACTGATGGCCTGGAACGAATGCACGCTGTGTGCGGTCCGAAAACCGGTCTGAGAATGAGACACTGGGCTATGGGGCTGATACGGAGGCTTCGGGCGACCGTCGTCAAGGGGTACTTCGAGGGGTTCTCGACGGTCCGGACTGCCACGGACGCGGACGTCGACGACGGTCAAGCCCTGGCGGACTCCCGCGGACGGTCCGGGTCCCGCGGCGGCGCCCGTTCCGAATCCGGGCCGGCCGAGCCGGAGAGCCGGGCGGAACTCTCCGCGGTGATGTGTCCGGACTTCGCGGACTCGAACCCCTACCAGCGCGAGCTCTGTGACGCGCTCGATTCCCACGGGGTCTCGGTCGAACTCTCGGAGTACGGACAGTGGCTCCCGCTTCTCGGCGCCGTGTGGGGGCACGAGCGCCGGCGCCCGGACGTCGTGCACCTCCACTGGCTGAGCAAGTGCTTCGTCACCGGGCAGTCGGTGGTAACGGCGCTGTTCGGCGTCAGGCTCCTCGTGGAACTGGCAGTGTTACGGCTGCTCGGCGTCAGGACCGTCTGGACAGTGCACAACCTCACCGAGCACGAGCGCCAGTCCCCGCGGGTCGAACGGGGGGTGAAGCGTCTGGCGGGGGGGCTGTTCGACAACCTCGTCGTCCACTGTGAGACGGCGGCCGACGCGCTCGTCGAGGCGTTCTCGCTCTCTCCCGCCCAGCGGGAAAAGGTCGCCGCCATCCCGCACGGCCACTACCTCGACAGCTATCCGGACGAGATCACTCGCGCGGACGCCCGCGCCTCGCTCGGGTACGAGGGCGAGACCGTGTTCCTCTTTTTCGGCCTCATCAGGCCGTACAAGAACGTGGGCGCCCTGATCGAGGCGTTCCGCGGCATCGACGACCCCGACGCGCGCCTGCTGGTCGTCGGAAACCCGCTGGACGACGACCTCGGCGCCACCGTCAGGCAGCGCGTCTCGACCGACGACCGCGCCCGGGCGGTCCTCGAGTTCGTCCCCGACGCGGAGGTCCAGCGATACATGAACGCCGCCGACGTCGTCGTCCTGCCCTACGAGAACGCGTTCACGTCCGGCGCGGCCGTCCTGGCGATGTCGTTCGGTCGCCCGGTCGTCGCACCGAACGTCGGATGCGTGGGGGAGATACTCGACCCCGCGGGGAGCATCTGCTACGAACCGGACGACCCGGACGGACTCTCCCGGTCGCTCCGCGCGGCGTTCGACGCCGACCTTGACGAGATGGGCGCGAACAACCGCCGGCGGGTCGAGCGCTTCGACTGGTCGGGGATCGCCCGGGCGACCCGCCGCCTCTACGACGCGCCCGACGACCCGTCGAACGGGTAGGGCCGTTCTACTGCTCCGTTCACTGTACCCGGCTCTCGTCCGCCGCCGTTTCGCCGGTGAACAGTTACGACGGTTCGTCTCACGCCCGGGCGGGGGTTCGTGACCTGGAGTCGGGAGTGTCGAGCCGTGATACGGACGGCTGCCCACGTCTATCGACCGATTCGACTGGTTCGCGTTGCCGGATCACACCCCATCAGCGCCGTACGACGCGGGTTACGCGGCATTTACTTATGCCGGATCTCCGGGAGGGTTCAGACGTTCAGCAACTATGTATTGTTTCGGGCACGCCGGTAGCTATCGCCTCCATGGGAGACCGAGCGCCGCCGTCGAAACGGCGTCGAACTCGGCCGCCGGGGACACGGTCCGGCGGGTTCGACCCGTCCGGTCGGGACCGGCCGAAGCGCGGCGGCCGTGGCCGGGTCTGACCGGGGGCGGGGACCGGAGTAGCGGAACGAGCCGACTCACTCGGGAGTTGGGACTGGAACAGCGAGCCGAGCCGACCCACTGTCAAACGCCGACGCCGGAACGGACCACCGGCGCGGTGAACTCCCTCAAATGATCGACAGACTGAAGGCCTTCGTCGGGAGGCTCGTTCCGTCGGGGAGTCTTGTCGAACAGACCATCAAGAGCGGCGCGCTGATGGGCTCGATGAATGCCATCTCGCGCGCCCTCGAACTGCTGATGATCGTCATCCTTGCGAGCCTCCTCGACCCCGCGGACTTCGGGCTGTTGGGGATCGCGCTGCTCGTGTTGAGCGGCCTGCGGAGCTTCTCGACGCTGGGGCTGGATTCGGCGGTCATCCAGCAGAAAGAGGAGAACGTCGACCCGTACCTGAACACCGTCTGGGGGCTTGAGCTCATCCGCGGGGCGGTCCTCGCGGGGCTTTTGCTCCTCCTGGCTCCCGTCATCGGCTCGGTGTTCAGCGAACCGCGGGCCCCGGACGTCGTCCGGGTACTCGCGCTCTCGCCCGCCCTGATAGCGATCCGCAACCCGGGGATCGTCTACTTCAAGAAGAAGATGGACTTCCACATGGAGTTCCTCTACCAGATGAGCGGGTCCGTCGTCCGGTTCGCCGTCTCGGTCGGCTGGGCGCTCGTCTCGCCGACGGTCTGGGCGCTCGTGTTCGGCCTGATCGCCTCCGAGTTCGTGAAGTCCGTCTTCTCGTTCGTCGGGCACGGGTACCGACCCTGGCCCGCGTTGAACCGCGAGCGCGCGGCGGAACTCATCAACTACGGCAAGTGGATCACGGGCAACTCGATACTGTTTTTCCTGTACGGCGAAGGCGACGACGCCATCGTCGGCTGGCTCCTCTCCGCGACGGCGCTCGGGTTCTACCAGACGGCCTACCGGCTGTCGAACGCGCCGGCCACCGAGATATCGCAGGTGATCGGGAACGTGATGTTCCCCGCGTTCTCGACCCTGCAGGACGACGTCGCGGCGCTCCGCGAGGCGTACTACAGGGTGCTCCAGGTGACGATGTTCATCGCGTGTCCGATCGCGTTCGGCATCGCGGCCATCGCGGACCCGTTCGTCATGACGTTTATGGGGCCGGAGTGGGAGCCGATGATACCCGCGATGCAGATCCTCGCGGCCTACGGCCTCCTGCGCTCGCTCGGCAAGACCATGGGGCCGCTCTGGAAGGCGATCGGCCGCCCGGACTACGTCACGAAACTCTCGCTCGTGCGGGTGACGCTCATCGCCCTGTTCGTCATCCCGGCGACGACGACCTACGGCATCGTGGGGACCGCCGCCCTCATCGTGGGCGTGTACGCGTTCCCGATGATGCCGCTCGACACGTACCTGATCATCAACTCCATCGAAGGCTCGTACCGCCGGTTCGTGAAGGAAGTCACCTATCCCCTGGTCGCGAGCGCCGCCATGTTCGCGGCGGTCGTGACCGTCGACGCCCAGTCGCCGCTCGGAACGGGCGTCCCCGAGTTCCTCCTGCTCGTCGGCGTGGGTGTCGTCGTGTACTCGGCGCTCGTCGGACTGCTCGCGTTCCAGTTCGAGTGGGGGATCGAGAAGAACATCCAGGAGGTCGTCAGCACGGTCGGCTGATCGGGAGGTCGTCAACGCGGTCGGCTGACCGGGCGATCTGACCCGGACCCGGTCGCCGACGCTACCCCGGCCGTCGGGACCGATCGCACAGATCGTCGCTATCGGGGGCCCGCCGGTCGTCACCGGCGGCAGCGGCCGACGGTCACTTGGCGCCGTGGGTGAGCGTGAGGTGACCGAGCACGCGACCGTCGTAGTACGGTCGCCCGCCGATCTTGTCGGGGTCTTTGAGCGCGCCCTCGAAGTCGCCCCAGTGGGCGTAGGCGAGTTCGTACGCCGTCGTGGCACCTTCGACGGCGGACCGGGAAACGGGGTCGTCGTCCCACTTCCAGGCCGACGTGTCCTCGGTGTACTCCTCCAGCCAGTTGAACGCCTTCCACAGGGACGATCCCGTCTTGTTGTCGGAGGGGGCGTTGTAGTCGTACAGGTTCGTCCCATCGTACCGCTTGAAGACGAGCAGCGACAGCGTCATCGCCTTCAGGTTGTACGCGGAGTACCCGAACGCGGTACTTCGGTGGATCTCGTGTTTGAACAGCCCGTTTTTCCGCGGGTTCGCCGACCCGTCGTACGCCCGGCTGTCCCGGTAGTTGTTCACGAAGTCGTTCCACGGACGCTCCTTGCCGTCGCAGGACGCACACTGGCCTTTCCACATGCACTTGGCCGTGTCCACCTTGGCGTCGTCGCCCAGGTAGGCCGCCGACGCCGCCCTGTCGGCGATCCGCCAGGCCCACTTGTTGTTGTACTCACACCAGCCCGGCCGCGAGGAGGCGAACGTGTCGTGGCGGTCGCTGACCCACTGTGCGAACGCCGACTCGGCGTCGCCGGAGTCGCCGCCGTCCCACGGGCGCTTCCCGCCGTAGCTGTCCCACGCCGGATGGCCGCGGACGAGCGCGGCGGCGTACACGAGTGCCGGGATCGTGATGTGTTGCTCTATCGTGGTGCGGTTGTTCACGATGTTCACCGTGGGGACCATGTAGGTGTCCCCGCCCAGGCACCAGTGGTGGATGATCTCGACGGCGCGCTCGGCGTACTTGTCCTTGCCGGTGTACTGGTAGGCCATCGCGCAGTCGCGGGCCCACTCGGACATGTCGATGGCGGCGCCGTAGTCGTGGCGGTCGCTGTCCCGCTTGAACTCGTGGTCGCCGTCGTCTGTGACCGACCTGAGCGACGCGGACATCGCCTTGTCGGCGTCCGACACGAGGTTGTCGTACGCCGTCTTCCAGGGGTCGGTCCCGTTCTCGGCGCGCTGTCTCCGCGTCTCGATCTCGCTCTCGGTGACGAAGACGTAGTTCGTCGAGTCGACGGTGCCGTCGTCGGTCGACCCGTCCGAGCTGTCGCCCGACGAGGACGACTTGCCGCCGAACGTCTGCTGGTAGGTCTCCCCGGCCTCGGCGAAGTCGAACTCGCCGTCGTTGCCGAGGGCGTGGTCGTCGCTGGGGGTGTCGTGCTCGAAGTACGAGTGGAACGCGACGTCGTGCTCGTTCATCCAGTCGTACATGTTCTGCACGAACGTGGGGTTGACGTCGCCGCCCCACTCGTACTCGTCGAAGGTGAGACCCCACTCGGGAACCACGATCTGTCGCCCGACGTCGTCGGCCAGCGCCGCGATGTCGTTCAGGCCGACGCCGTCGTTCCCCCACTTGTCGCCCCCGAGGTGGTTCTCCTTCCAGACGTACTCCTGGACGGTCTTGCGCTCAGACGCGCTCCCGGTGTCGTAGTCGATGCCCTGGGGCGCCTTGGAGGTCTTCTCGTAGGCCGGCGCGGTGTCGTAGATATCGGCGCCGACCATCGCGTACTCCGCGCCCGGGTAGTGGGCGACCACTCTGTCGCTCGGCATCTGGGCCGAGTGGACGAGTGGCGCCCAGACGGTGCGCAGATCGTTGCCCAGCACGTCGCGACAGGTGTCCACGATCTGTCGGTACCCCTCGATCCAGGTCTCGGGCCCGACGTCGGTTCCGATCGTAGTGTAGGGCGCGACCTTGATATTGAACTCGTTGCCGATCCGGAGGGCGAGGGTGCCGGCGGTGAACCCGGCCGCTTTGAAGTTCTCGGCCATCGTCCGGAACTTGTCGTTGTACTGGCCCTCCGCCAGGTTCCGGAGCGCCGTCGTCCGCCCGACCGAGTCGACCTCCTCCCACGGAACCATCGGGATGTGGGGCAGGAAGACGCGGCCTGAGCCGCCGTCGACCCACTCGGGGAAGTCGCGGCAGGCGAAGTCGACGAAATTCTCCCACTTGTGTTTCCCGTGACCGATCGACGCCACCTTGACGTCGTCGGCCAGCCACGACTCGTAGGAGTCGACCTCGTCGGCCCACCAGCACCACGCGCCGTTGGAGACGCTGTCGGTCTCGAAGGTGAGGTTGCTCCCGCTGGTGGTGTCACCGCCGCTGTCGCCCCCGCTATCACTGGTGCTGCCGGACCCGCAGTCGCTCGCGTTCGGATCGACCGTGTCGCTGGCCGTCCCTTCGGGTCGGGTCTGTGCGAGCCAGCCGACGAAGTACCACTTGCCCTTGGACCCGCCGGCGTAGAACCCGCGTCCCTTCTCGTGACTCGGGTCCTCGATGAAGGCGAGGTGGTGGTCGGTGGGGTCGTGGTTCTTCAGCGCGTCGGGTTGCCGGACCTGGAGGATCCGGTCGCCCGGTTGGCTACTGTCCTTCCCGGCGGACACCGAACCCGACGCGGTCCCTGACGGCCCGCTCTGTGCGAGCCACCCGACGAAGTACCACTTGCCCCCGGACCCGCCGGCGTAGAACCCGCGTCCCTTCTCGTGACTCGGGTCCTCGACGAAGGCGAGGTGGTGGTCGCCCGGTTCGTACTGTTTCAGATCGCCCGGTTTCCGGACCTGCAGGAGGCGCTCGCCCGGCCGGGACGCGTCGTCGTTCGGCGAGACGCTGCCCCTCGCGGTTTCGCTCGGGCGGGTCTGTTCGAGCCACCCGACGAACGCCCACGTCTGGCTGTTGGTCCCGGCGTAGAACCCGCGGCCCCGCTGGTGCGAGTCCCTCTCGATGAGGGCGAGGTTGTGGTCCCCCGGAACCGTTGCGCACAGGTCCGACGGCTCGGGCACCTGGATGTGGCGGGCGCCGTCGCTGGCGGAGGCGACCCCGACGCCAAGCGTCGCCGCACCGGCCGACGCACCGAGCGCCTTGATCAGGCTGCGACGTGACACGCCGAGGTCCACGTTGTTGCTACTGGCCCGCTCCGACTCTCTCTCGTGGCCACTCGTCTCAGCAGCTGCCGAATCGCCGAAAGCCCTCGTTAAGGAGTCCTTTCCGCGTCCGACAGTCCCGATAGGGTCGTCCATCCGACGACTGCGACTTTCGTCCATGCCCTAGGCAAACTCTAATTTCACGTAATGAGGATTCTGTCGGCGTCGTTGCGGGTAGGCTTCAGTTTACCGAGCGATAGGGGCCCCTTTCGTTTTTTCAGTAACGGATGGTTATGATATTTCCATCCGAGAGCGAGTATAATATCTTCCTACCGGAGAGCGACCGGGAGCGCGCCCCGGACGTATCGAATTAGTGGTGTTTTACGCGAGAGTAATAGCGTCGTAAGCGAGAGTAATCACTCGATACCGGGGTGGAACCAGAGTAGATCGAAACTGTCTCTTCCGCCATCGTCTCCTCGAATCGGCCGACCTGGCGTTTCCGGTACCGGTGTGCTCGCTGTCCCGCCGGAACTGACCGTACGAACTCGGTGTTTCCTCGAACGCGGAGACAGTCACGGCCGGTGGAGGGCACCGGCGGCTCGACAGGGTATCCTGCAGCGCAACGGGCCCGCCGGGCCGAAAGACCGGCTGCGGCCCGGGACTACCCGTCCGGGAGTTCGGGCAGGTTCGCGTGGGTCAGGGTAGTCCAGCCGAGGATCCGGATCTCGTAGTTGGGGCGACCGATCGTCTCGATCACGTCGAGGAACTTCTCGTCCCCCCACCGGGAGTACGCGAGTTCGTAGAGTGACGCGTAGGTCCCCAGTTCGTAGTTGGTCACCCCGTCGGAGCCAGTCCCCCACTTCCACGCCGACGGGGACTTCATGTACGGCGCCATGAAGTTGAACAGTTTCTTCAGCGTCGACCCGTCCCTCGGGTCGGTCGGGGCGTTGTAGCTGTAGAGGTCGACCCCCCGGTGTCGCGCGATCTCGGCGGTCGTCGTGAGGGCTTTCATCCCGTAGACGTGGTACCCGAACCCGTCTTCGCGGGTGAGTTCCCGTTCGAGGGCGCCCTGTCCGGGTCTCCGGGCACCGTACTGTCCCCAGGGCCGGGGCCTCTCTTTCCCGTGTGCGGCCGTCTCACAGTTCGCTCGCCACATGCAGAACGCGTGGTCGACCAGCGCCTGGTCGTCCAGGTAGCTCCCCGCCCCCGCGATAGTCGCGATCCGCCAGGCCCACATGTTGTTGAACTGGAAATACCCGGGGTCGGCGAGCGTCTCGACGAACGACCTGACCCAGGATTCGAACTTCGCTTCGAGGTCCTCCCCGGTCTTCTCGGTCCAGTAGGGGTGGTCCCCCAGGAGCGCCGCCCCGTACCACAGCTTCGGGATCGTGACGTACAGCTCGATCTCGGTGCCGTTTTTCGCGATGTCGCCGCTCGGATTCATCTTCGTCTCCGGGTCCAGACACCAGTGATAGAGGAGGTCGATCGCCCGCTCGGCGTACTTCTCCTGCTGGGTGAACCAGTAGGCCAGCGCCGCGTCGCGGACGGCGGTCGTCATGTCGATAGCGGCGCCGTAGTCGTGGCGGTCCTCGTCCGTCCCGAACTGGTGGGGGTCGTCCCACTTCGGCGCCCCGTCGTCGACGACGCTCCGTGGACTCATCTCCAGCGCGTCGTTCGCGTCTTTCATCGCCTGCCGGTAGGCCGGTGTCCAGGGCTTCTGGCCGTCGCGCACGCACTCGGCGATCGCTTCCAGTTCGGAGTGGCTGACGTAGACGTAGTGGTCCGGCGCCGGCCTGGCAGTCGGCGTCGGCGTCGGCGTGGGTGTGGGCGTGGCCGCGGCTGTCGATGTCGCCGTCGGCGCAGACGGGTCCGTCCGGGTCGACGTCGCCGTGGGCGTCCCCGTCGGTTCCCGGTGTTGGGTCGGTTTTGCCGGCGTCTCGTAGTCCTCCGAAGAGGCGATTCCCAGGCAACCGGCCAGCGAGAGGGAAGCGAGACTGGCCGACTTCAGCAGCGCTCGCCGGCTCGGGTTCCCCGACTGCCGCTGGCTGTTCTCGTCGGTCACGTCGGCCCATACATTTCAGACTGGTAATAGTATATGCCCGGTACGGCCGTTAAGAAGCGTCTACTCCGCGCAGGCCGGCTGTACTGGCGGGCGGGGAACTCCGAGACCACGCTGGTTCCAGTGGGCGAGACCGCACGAAGGCGGCTCCTAATCGAGCGGTATTCGCCGTAAACTAATGTCGCGTACCCCCCAACGGTTCCGTCAATGCGAATCGCGGTCCTGTCACTCCGCAGCCCGGTCCCCGTCTACACCGGGCTCCTCGAACGCACCTACCAGACCTGTCGCTACCTGGGGGAGCGCCACACGGTGAACGTGTACTTCCCGTACGAACGGCAGCGACTGGCCACGGAGGAAGGGCGAGTCCCCGACCACCAGCCGTTCGAACGGACGGGGCTCCAGTCGGGGGCCATCGACGTGCTCGAACAGGTCGTTCCCGAGTACTCCCCGCTGAAGGGGCTGTACCACCTCCATCCCTGGCTGTACGGCCCGCTCCGGTCGCGGCTCCGGGAGAACCGGCCGGACCTGCTGGTGGTCGAGCTCCCGTACCTGCTGCCGCTCGCGAAAGCCGCCGGACGCGGGCTGGACTGTCCGGTGGTCCTCAGCGAGCACAACGTCGAGTACAGGTTCGCCAGGCGGCTCGACATCCCGCTGTGGCGGCTACTCCGCCGGTACGAGGTGTTCGCCTGCAACCAGGCCGACGCCGTCCTCACGGTGTCCGAGGCGGACCGCGACACGCTCGCGCCCCAGCTCGACGGCGACACCGTCCTCAGAGTCGCCCCGAACGGCGTCGACGTCGGGCGGTACTCGCCCGAACAGGAACGGAAGGCCGACGCGATCCGGGAGCGCTACGGGCTCACGCCGCCGGTTCTCGTCTTCCACGGGAACCTCGGGAACGCGCAGAACGCCGAGGTGGTCGACCTGTTGCTCGACGAGGTGTTCCCGGCGGTCCGCGCGGAGTTCCCCGAGGCCTCGCTGCTGCTCGTCGGGGCCGGTCCCCCGGAGTCGACGCCCCCCGGGGTCGTCGCGACCGGCGTGATCGACGACCTCCCGGGGCACGTCGCCGCGGCGGACGCGGCCGTCGCGCCGATGCTCTCGGGGTCGGGGACGAACCTCAAGGTCCTGGAGTACCTGGCGACCGGGCTCCCGCTCGTGACGACCCCGGTCGGCGCGGAGGGGCTTCCCCTGGACCACGAGCGAAACGCCCTCGTGACCGAGCCGGGAGACGTCGCCGAAGCGACCGTCCGGCTGCTCCGGGACGACGGCCTCCGGGAGACGCTGTCCGGGAACGCCCGCGACCTGGCGGTCTCGGAGTTCAGCTGGTCGGCGACGCTGGCACCGTACGAGGAGATCATCGAGGAGCAGGTCGCACAATGACTCGCCCGGAGCGACAGTCCCGCGGCAGGCGCGGTGACTCGCCCGGAGCGACCGCTCGGCCGACGAACGTCCTCGTGATCACGGTCGACTCGCTCCGCACGGACGCAGCCCCCCGGTACGGGTTCGGGCCGGAGCTGTTCTCGGACGCGCTCGGGACCGAGGTACCGACGACGTGGTTCGAGCGGGCGTTCGCGACCGGACCCGGGACGACGCCGTCGTTCCCGGCGCTGCTGACGGGGACGATGCCCCTCTCGTACGGCGGGCTCGGCCCGCTCTCGGCGGACCGGCCGCGGGTGGCCGCGAACCTGCGGGACGCCGGCTACGCGACCGGCGGGTTCCAGTGTAACCCGTTCCTCTCGACGCACTTCGACTACGACGTGGGGTTCGACGCCTTCGAGGACTACCAGAACCCGCTGATGGGGATCGCGACCAAGATCTTCCCGCGCGGGATCGAGATCAACAACCCCCGTCTGAGGCGCGTCGACGAGTACCTCCACCTCACCGACGCGATCCGGAAGTCCTACCAGCTCGTCAGGGGGAAGCCCCGGCCGTACGTGAGCGCCGAGGTCATCACGGACGACACGATCGAGTGGCTGGACGGCGTCGACGCGCCGTTTTTCTGCTGGACGCACTACATGGACGTCCACCACCCCTGCCACCCGCCGGCGACCTACCGCGAGCGGTTCGACGTCGGGTCGGTGACCCAGTCGGAAGTCGGCGAGTGGTACTCGCAGGTGCTCGGCGACCCGGACGCGCTCGACGACGAGGAGCGCGACCGGCTCCGCCGGCTCTACCGGGCCGCCGTGGCCTACACCGCGGACCAGGTCGACCGGATCCTGACCCACCTGCGCGAGACGGGGCGCCACGAGGACACGCTGGTCGTCCTGACCTCCGACCACGGCGAACTGTTCGGCGACTGGGGGCAGTACGGCAAGCCCGAGCGGATGTACGACGAACTCCTCCACGTCCCCCTGGTCGTGGCCAACGGTCCGGCCCGTCTGGACGCGGCGGCCGACGACCTGGTCAGTCTCCTCGACGTGCCGCCGCTGGTTCACGACGCGGTCGGGGTAGACGTCCCCGCCGCCTACCAGGGGCGCCGCCCGGGCGTCGACGCTCCCCGGGAGTACGTCATGGCGGAACACGAGGTCGAGGGCGACGTCGTCGCCGGCGCCCGCTCGGCGGCGTGGCTCTACGAGCGCGACGAGATCCGGGACGAACACCGGCTGTACGACCTCCGGGACGGCGGCCCCGAGCGCGTTCCCGTGGACGCCCACGAGGCCGCGTCGGCGGTCGTCAGGCGGGCGGTCGCCGAGCGGTTCGACGAACTCGATTTGGACGACAGGCGGTGGGAGGACGCCGTCGAGGGCGACGTCGAGGCCAGGCTCGAGGACCTCGGTTACCTCTGATACGGACCGTTGTAATTCGTTACCGCTATGGCGGAGGAGATCGGTTCGTGCGGGTCGCGAAACTACCAGTGATCGAAAGCCCTGTCGAAAATGGTTACAACGGTCCGTATGATACGGACGCTCGCGAGACGGTTCCGGTTCGGGACTGGCGACGGTACTCCCGCGGTCACTCGGGGAGTCCAGTACCGTCCGCCTCCCAGCGATAGACGGTCCCGTCCTCGCCCTTGAACAGGAGCGCGGCGCCGCCGCCGTCGCCGACGTTCGTGTCGAGGGCGACCTCCCCGGTCGAGATGTCCGACGACGACGCGTTCGAGTACAGCGAGAGGCCGCTGTTCCGTGCCGCGTCGGCGACCGCGAGGACGTCACTCGACACGTCCGGGCCGACGACGACGTCCTCGGACTGCCCGAAGTAGTACGACGGCTCCGACGACCCGTTGACCACCTCAATCTTCCCTTCACGCAGCGTGCCGTTGTTGCGGAGCGTCCCGATGATGTTGTTCCCGTTGTTGTATCGCAACTGGACCATCGACCGGGCCTCCGACT
Source organism: Haloarculaceae archaeon (assembly GCA_042217365.1). GTDB lineage: Archaea > Halobacteriota > Halobacteria > Halobacteriales > Haloarculaceae > JBDGST01. The sequence continues at coordinate 1,240 of JBDGST010000092.1, read as the reverse complement.
CGGTGTTCTGGACGTAATCGAGCTGGGTCGACGCGTCCCCCTGGACCGAGACGATCGGTCCGTCGACGGCCTGGACCGGTTCGAAGTTGATCCCTCCGATGTGGACGTATCCGTTACTCGCGGCCTTGATCTTGACTGCCCGGCCCGCGGACCCACCGATGTTGATGAACCCGATGTTGATCTTCGCGCCGGCGAAATCCGTGTACAGGACGGTGTCTTTCGTCGCGTTCCCGGCGCTGACGTAGCCGATCTGCGTCCCGAGGAGCGACTGGCCCCGTTCGAGGACGATCTCCCGCCCGTAGTTTCGGCCGAACCCGAAATCGAGGTGCTCCCAGGTGGAGTCGAACGGCGAGCCGCGCTCGCAGTGGACGACCGGGTCGGCCCAGTTGCGGAAGGCGACGGTCCCGAGGTTGAACTGCTTGGGGTGAGTCCCGGAGTCATTGACGAAGTGGATGGCCGAGCCGGCCGAGCGGCTCTCGGGGTCGACGCCGTTCAGCGTGAGGCCGTCGAGCAGCACGAACTTCGCGTCCGTGAAGTCCGTGATCCGGAACCCGTCGCGAGAGCGGTCCGTGAACGTGATCACGCTGGTGTGTGCCCCCCAGCCGACGAACTCGACGAACTGCGACGGGACGACGGGCTCGGCTTCCTGTACCTCGGTCGGCGGGAGGAGGACGGTCCCGAACCCCTTCCGGTCGCCGGTTTCGTCTATCGTCGCGACCGCGTCGGCGACCGGCGTCGACGTCTCGTCCGGATCGACGGCGTCGGACTCGTCCAGCCCGGGCGCGATCGGGACCACCAGCCCGCGCCGGGACTTCTTGACGGTGGGGTCCGCCGGGGGGCTCTCGGGGGTGTCCGTCGGCCTCGGTGTGTCGGTCGGCCGTGCCTGCGCGCCGCGAGTCGGGGTCCGGTTCTCTGAGGCGGTTCGGTCCGGCGTCGCGTCCTCGCCCGAACCGAGCCGACCACAGCCCGCTAGCCCTATCATCGACCCGGTCACACCCCCGAGAAATGTACGGCGTCGAATACGTCTCCGTTGCACGCCAGCCGGTTACCCGGCTGACGCTAAAAGTATTGAGCGCCTAATCGAGACGGTAGCGACGCGTACCGTTCGAGTCCCGACACGTCTCGGGCGACCGCGTCTTGCCTGGGTCGCGATCCATCGGTCGGCCGGCGTCGGCCCAGCCGACGCCCGGAAGCTTTCCCCGCGCCGCAGCGAGTCCGACCCCCTCGCGGTGGGAGGACG
>JBDGST010000019.1:27412-45389 GCA_042217365.1 Haloarculaceae archaeon | reverse complement strand
TTCGTCCGAGTGACGGCGCGGTTCAGTAAGTCTCGATCTCGACACCGAGGCGTTCGAAGTCCTCGACGTTCCGGGTGAGAACGGGCTCCCCGACGACGTCGGCGGTCGCACCGACGATCACGTCGCCGTCTCCCACGGGTGTGCCGTCGTTCTGTAGTTCGCCCGAGAGTCGGCCGGCCTTCCGCATGACGGCCGTGTCGGCGGGGTGGGTGGGTTTCGAGGCGAGGACGCGTTCGACCGTCTCGCGCTCGGCCTCGGAATCGGTCGCCCGGGCGACGCCGTAGTACAGTTCGAAGAGCGTCATCGACGAGAGCCGCTGCTGGACGAGATCCGCCTCCAGTTCGCGGGCCGTTTCCACGGCGCCCTCCTCGCCGTTCATCAGGTCGATGAGAAACGAGGTGTCGAGTAACACGTCATGCCCCCCGCGTCCGGTCGGCGATCTCTTCGAGATCGTCCCCGCGGCGCTCGCGGCGCTCGCTGACGGCGTCCCGGAGAGCGTCGGCCTCGTCGTCACTCAGAATGCCCGCGAGTTCCAGCAACGAGCGCTCTCCAGCCAGTCGGAGGACGACTTCGGAGAAGGTCTCGTCCTCGCGTTTGTGGGCGGCGAGGCGCTCGTACGCTTCCTCGGAGAGGCGGATGCTCTTCGACATGTGCATACAGTCGTATGCAGACTCACAAAGGCCTTTCTCCGAGTGTGACTCGGTCGCTCTCACCTCCCCGAACACCGGCGGGTCGGTCTATAGTAGAAATTGAACGCAATGACACACTCGAGCGGCGACCGGGGCGCCGCTCGATGTGTAAACAGTTTCAATTTCTACGATAGCGACGGACGACGCCGGTCGCGACGTTCGAGTGGAACGTTCTCCGTCACTGCCGAGCGGTCGTGGGAGAACGGACGTGACAGGAGGTACGACGCGCTCGCGTCCGCTGTCGTTTCAATTGGCCCCGTCGCGGACACTCTCGGCCACCTCGATCAGTCGCTCCCGCGGGAGGTCGGCGACGACCGCCCGGGTGGTGCCGTCGTCTCGCCAGACGACGGCCGCGCGGTCGCGGACCTCGACGTAGGTGGCGTTCTCGCCCGCGACGGTGACGGTCGTCCCGTTCTCGACGGGGTAGGGGAGCGAGTCGGCCGTCGCGGCGAGCGTGAGGTCCCCCTCCCCGGCGTAGCGCTGGAGCGCGACGGTCCGCCCGTTCCGGGTGACGACGGCGGCGGACTCGAAGGTGGCGTTCGCGGGTCGGCGCAACTCGACGGAGGTGTTGGCCTGCGCGGCGGCGAACGTCTCGTACCGGTCGCGGTCGACGACGGTCACGCCCGACGCGTTCCCGGGCGGTTCGAAGGTGCTGTCGTGGACGCTCACGTTGAACTGCGCGTCGACCGCGACGGTCGTCCGGTTGTCACCCCGAACTACGCGGACCCGGTGGACGCGGTAGTCGTCGGCGTCGACCCACATCGTCACGTTCCCGTCCAGGGACTCGTCTGCCGGTTCGACGCGGACGACGTAGGTCTCGGTCCCGTTCAGCGCCTCCGTGCGGACCGTCCGGGCGGTGGTGTTGCCGTCGAACGCCCGGCTCAGGTTGGCCGCGTCCGGGAGCGTCCCGTCGACTCCGGCGGCGTCGTGACCCGTCCAGTTGGCCGGAAGCTCGCGGACGCGGACGGTCCCGCCGGTCTCGTCGTAGACCCAGGCGTGGGTCCCGTTGGTGCCGGCGACGTACCGGCGGCCGTCGCCGCTGACCGCGACGCGGGACTCGTTCCCCGCCACCGCGAACGACACCGACAGGGTCCTCGACTCGGTGCCGTTAGCGACGGTGACGGTCGCGTCGCCGACGAGGCTCTCGGCGTTCGCGTACCGCGTTTCGACCCGGTCGAGGACCGCCTCGCCGTCGGGCGGACCGTCCGCGGCGGCGAACGCGCCGACGCCCGTGGCCGCGGCGGCGGCGAGCGCGAGCGCGACGGCGGCCAGTACTACCGGCGCGACCCGCGCCGCGAGGGCTCTCCGGTTGTCTGTCATCGGCGGTCTTCAGGGCTGGAAACGGTTAACGTCACGGTCGGTCCCGGACTCGCCGGCCCGACCCGGCACCCTGGCGGTCAGTCTGGGGCACGACGCTCATCCCCGGCCGGTACCGTGCAGTCGAGGCAGCGGTCCGGCCCTCGCCCTCCAGCCGCAGGCGGGGTCGGCCCGGAGGGCCTACCGACGAACGTCGGTCATCCCGCCGAAGCCGTCGCGTTTCCGCAGGTCGTTTCGGCGGGCTGTTCGTCGACGAGGATGGTCGTCGCGAACTGGCAGTCGTAGGTGGCGGGCCCGTCGGCCGGCAGGCGGAACGTCCGGCCGCTGGTCGGCTCCTCGAAGACGAGCCGGAACCCCGCACTGACCGCCGTCACCTCGTCGCGGCGGACGTGGCTCGTGAACCACTCGTCGACCTTCTCGTTGTCCATCCGGACGGTGAACGTCACCTCGCGCGTCCCGCCGGGTTCGATCACGGCGTCCCGGTCGACGCTCCCGAGCGAGAACTCGTCGGTCTCGCCCTCGAAGAGGCGGACGTCGTTCATGTCGACCGTCACGCCGACGCCGTCGGGCGCCGCCGGGACGGGCACGTCGCCCGGGTTGTGAACGAGGAAGTGAAACCGGACGGTCGTCCGGTTCTCCGTGACGGACGCCCAGCTCGCCCAGCCGCGGCGGACCTCGTAGCCGACCGTCAGCGTCCGGTCGCCGCCGGCGTCCACGCCGTCGAGGACATCCCCGAACTGGTCGGCCCTGACCGACGCGGTGTACGCGTCGGCGGTCCCGTTGGCCGCCGCCGAGAGCGCGGTCCGCATCGGCGTCGCGCCGTCGAGCATCGTCCGCGAGAACGCGACCTCCCGGCTGACCGAGCCGAGCGCGCGTTGTACAGCGTGTACGCGATGACGACGGCGCCGACGAGCGTCCCGAGCAGCAGGAACACCACGAAGATGTCCCGGAACACCGCCGCCGGTGCCCGGACCCCGGACGCGCCCGCCAGCGCGACGGCCACCGCCACTCCTGACGCTGGCATTTCCAGAACCAATGACGTTCCTCGGTCTTATCGTTTGGGGATTGTTGACGTTCCGAACCCCTCATACCGGGGGTTTTTACCTCTTCGTGTCATGCTATCACACATCATGGCAGACGCGTCAGAGTTCGACGACCCGGCCGTGACAGACGCGGAGGAGGAGTTCGAGTTCGACAGGCTGGTCGGTATCCTCGCCGACGGCGTGGTCGGGGCGGCGGGCGGGCTGGTCGGGACCGTCGCGATGACGGTCGTGCTCCTGATCGGCCAGGAGTTCGGGGTCTTCGAGCGCGGTTCGTTCGCGACGGTGACCCGGATGGTCGGGCTGGAGGGGGTCGTCCCGGAGATCACCGCCGGGTACGTCATCTTCGTCGCGGCGGGGATGGTCCCCTGGCCGCTGCTGTTCGCCTCGCTGAAGGGGTATCTCCCCGGGGAGCGCGACCCCGTCGCCGGCCTCTTCTTCGGGACGGCCCTCTGGACCGGCTTCGTCTTCGCCTTCTACGAGGGGTTCGCCGGCCCGGCGCTCGTGGGCTACCTGGTCGTCACGCTGGTCGCCCACTGGGTGTACGGCGCCTCGCTCGGGTTCGTCTTCGAGTACCTCGCCACCCGGCCCGACACGCTGGTGTAGCCGTGGCGTCGTGAGAACGGCAGGGGGTACCCGGCCCGGCCCGGGGTGCAACGACCCGCTACCCGGCCCGGCGCGCTGCTGTGACGACGCGGGCGAACCCGTTATCAGGAGGAAGAACTGCCGGGAGTGATTCATAAGACGCCGTCACGTACCCACGGCAACATGGCTCACTCGGACGGGAGCGGCGAGTCGCTACGGGTCGTCTATGTGAACGACGACCGGGCGTTCACGGACCTCGTGGAGGCGAAACTCGGTCGACGCGCGCCCGAATTCGACGTCGAAACGGTCGCCGACGCCGACGCCGCCGTGGACCGGGTCGCCGAGACCGCGGTCGACTGCCTCGTGACTGCGTATTCGCTCCCGGACGGGACGGGGATCGACCTCGTCGAACGGGTCCAGGACCGCAACGAGGACCTCCCGACGGTCCTGTTCACCGCCAGCGGGAGCGAACAGATCGCGAGCCGGGCGACGCGAGCCGACGTCTCGGACTACGTCCCCGTCCGGGCCCAGCAGGCGAACTTCGAACTCCTCGCGAGTCGCGTCCGGACGCTCGTCGACGCGGCCCGGGAACGGGAGCGAGCCAGACGGGCGACCGACCGATTCCGGCGGACGCTCGAGCGGACGACCGACGCGGTCTACGCCGTCGACAGGGAGTGGCAAATCGAGTACATGAACGAGACGATGGCGGATCGAGTCGACCGCGACCCGGACGACGTCGTCGGGGCCACGCTCTGGGACGAGTTCCCCGAGATCACCGGGACCGAGCTCGAAGACCGGTATCGAACCGCGATGGAGACCGGCGACCCGGTGTCGTTCGAGCAGCACTTCGAGGAGCCGTCCGACTACTGGGCCGAGATACGGGCCTTCCCCGACGAGGACGGCATCACAGTGTTCTCCCGGGAGGTCACCGAGGAGCGCGAGCGCGCGCTCCACCTGGACCGGGACGAGACGATCCTCCAGAACGTCCACGACGTCGTGTTGGTCGTCGACGAGAGCGGCACCGTCCGGTTCGCCAACTCCGCCGCGGCGCGGGTCTTCGGGGAGCCGCGGGCCGACCGTCTCGTCGGAAGCCGACTCGCCGCTCTCGTCGGCGGTCCGCTCTCCGAATCCGACGCGGACCGCCTCGTGCGAGCGGTCGACGAGACGCTCGAAGGGGCCGAGGCGGACGGCGGCGTCACCGGGCTGTACGACTCCGACCTGCGACTCGGACTCGACCCGGGGTCCGGGAAGCGGACGTTCGACGTTCGATTGACGCCGTTCCGGAGTGCCGACAGCCGCCAGGTCCTCCTCGTGGGGCGGGACGTCACCGAACAGAGCGAGGCCCAGCAGCAACTCGAACGGGAGCGAGACGCGCTCCGGGAGCTGCAGGGGGTCATCGCGGACAGCGGGCTCTCGACGGACGAGCGACTGTCCGAGTTGCTCGCGGTCGGGTGCCGGACGCTGGGTCTCGACGCCGGGTTGATCTCCCGCGTCGAGGGCGACGAGTGCGTGGTCCGCGCGGCTCACGCCCCCGGCACTGACGTCGACGCGGGCGACCGGTTCGCCCTCGAGTCGACCTACTGCGAGCGGGTCGTTCGCCAGGACGCGGTCTGCTCGTTCACCGACCCGGAGACGGCCGACCTGGCGTCCCACCCCGCGCTCGTCGAGTCTGCCCCCCGGTCGTACATCGGGGTCCCGCTCGTCGTCGACGGCGAGCGCTACGGCACGCTCAACTTCTCGAGTCCGACGACGCGGCCGGACCCGTTCGACGCGCTCGAACGCACGTTCGTCGAACTGCTGGCGGAGCTCGTGAGCACGGAACTGTCGCGCGGCCGGAGTCGGACCGAACTCGAACGGACGAACCGGCGGCTCGCGTCGCTCGTCGAGACGGCGCCCCTGGGGATCGCAGAATTCGACCCCGACGGCGACGTTCAGGTCTGGAACCGGGGGGCGGAGGAGATGTTCGGTCTCACGGGGGACGAGGCCGGCGAGCTGTTCGACCTGCCGGGGTCCGCGGAGGAGGCGTCCGGACTCTCCGCCCATCTCCGGCGGGCCCTGGACGGCGAACGGGTCCGGGGCGTGGAGCTCCAGCGAGCGCCGGCCGACGGCGACCGGCTCGACCTCCTGCTCTCGGCCGCACCGGCGACGGGGCCAGACGGTGACGTCACCAGCGTGATCGCGACGTTCGAGGACATCACGGAGCGGAAAGACCGCGAGCGGGAACGTCGGCGGCTCGTCGAGGAGTACGACGCGCTGCTCGACAACTCCGGGGACGCGATCTTCCTCCTCGACGTCGACTCGGCGGGCGGCGACGTCGGGTTTCGCTTCAGACGGCTCAGTCCGGGGTACGAGACCCAGACCGGCCTGACGACGGAGGAGGTCCGGGACAGGACGCCGCGGGAGGTGTTCGGCGACGAGCGCGGCGCGGAACTCGAAGCGAACTATCGGCGCTGCGTCGAGCAGCGCGAGCCGATCTCCTACCGGGAGGAGCTCCAGGTCGCCGAGGACGCGCGGTTCTGGGAGACGAGCCTCGCACCGGTCGTCGTCGACGGGGAGATCCTGCGAATCGTGGGGATCGCCAGGAACGTGACCGAGCAGGTCGAACGGGAACGCGCGCTCGAACGGGCGAACCAGCGCCTCGAGTCGCTCATCGACGCGGCGCCGCTGACGATCATGGAGATCGACCCGACGGGGGAGGTCCTCCTCTGGAACAGCGGGGCGGAGGAGATGTTCGGGTGGTCGAGCGAGGAAGTCGTCGGCGAGTTCAATCCGATGGTGCCGGCGGACAAACAGTCTGAGTTCTCGGCCCACCGGGAGCGAGCGCTGGCGGGCGAGCAGATACGGGGGAAAGAGATACGACGGGAGACGAAAGACGGCGACCGGCTGGACCTCCTGCTGTCGGCCGCGCCGATCACGGACCCCGACGGGGAAGTGACCAGCGTGATCGCCGTCCTCGAGGACATCACCGACCAGAAGCGCCTGGAGAACCGGCTCCGGAAACTGCAGGAAACTGCGCGGGAACTCAGCGTGGCCCGGTCGACCGAGGAGATCGGGGAGATAGCCGTCGACGCCGCAGTCGACGTGCTCGGGCTCGAAGTGACCGGGATCTGGGAATACGACGGAGTGAGCGACGCGCTGGTCCCGATCACCGAGAGCGAGGCGGCCCGGGAGCTGCTGGGCGAGTCTCCCCGGTTCACCCCCGGCGACAGTCTCGCGTGGGAGGCGTTCGACTCGGGCGAACTTCGCGTGTACGACGACGTCCACGCGGAGAGTCGTGCGTACAATCCGGAGACGGAGATCAGTAGCGAGATCCTGGTGCCGCTGGGCGAGTACGGCCTCATATCGACGGGCTCGCCCGACGAACGGGTCTTCTCCGAAGCGGAGGTGGACCTGTTCCGGATCCTCGGCGCCACCGTCGAGGCGGCGCTGGCGCGGGCCGACCGCGAGGAGACGCTGCGCCGACAGAACGAACGGCTCGACCAGTTCGCGAGCGTCGTCGCCCACGACATCCGGAATCCGCTGACCGTCGCGATGGGCTTTCTGGACGCCGCCGAGCGGACGGGCGACGAGGCCCACTTCGAGAAGATCGAATCGGCGCACGACCGGATCGAGCGGCTCATCGACGACCTCCTCGCACTGGCGCGGGGCGAGGCGACCGTCGAGGACGCGGAACAGGTCGGTCTCGAACCCGTCGCGACGGAGGCGTGGGGCTACGTCGACACCCGCGAGGCGACGTTCACCGTCGCGGAGGGGACGCCCGCGGTCGCCGCCGACGCGGGGCGCCTCACCCAACTGTTCGAGAACCTGTTCCGGAACGCCGTGGAGCACGGCGGAGCCGACGTGACGGTCACCCTCGGTCCGCTGTCCGACGCCCCGGGATTCTACGTCGAGGACGACGGCGCGGGGATCCCGCCCGCCAAACGGGACGAGGTGTTCGAGCACGGCGTCACCTCCCGCGAGGGCGGGACCGGGTTCGGCCTCCCCATCGTGGCCGACGTCGCGAACGCGCACGGCTGGACGGTGTCCGTGACCGAGGGAGACGCCGGCGGCGCGCGCTTCGAGTTCGAGACCGCCTGACTGGCGCGGCCGATCAGGGGGCCGCGGTGCGACGGTGCGCGACGGGGCTGCGTCGGGACGCGGGCGTCGGACGCTGACTCGGCAGGTGGGAGGGAGACGAGACGCGGGCGTCGGACGCTGACTCGGCAGGTAGGGGGAGAGAACAGAAACCGGGGCACACGGAGTGCTGAAACTGGATATCGGTACGACCGCTCGCAGTCGTGCGGTCGATCCGGTAACGACTGACAGCGGACCGTCTCAGGCGTTGCGGCGCTCGCGGCTCTTGCGGCGGAGGTTGCCGTACCCGCACTTCCGGCAGTTGTCGGCCCCGAGCGGGTTGCGGGCGTTACAGCGCATGCAGATCTGCTTCGAGAGCACGCGTTCCTCCGCGGGTTCGAACTTGGGCATACCCGCCCGTTCCCGGTGGGGGCGGTTAAGGGTTCTTCTTCTCGTTCGCCGCGGTGCCCCGCTCGTTCGCGGTCGCTCGCGTTCCGGCCTTCGCGGACAGTTCGTGGCCGCTCGCGTCCCGCCGTTCGGCGTCGGTGCGGGCCCGTCCGCCCCGGCCCGCGGGAAAGACAGTTTCAAGCGACCCCTGCCCGAACGGGCGGACATGTACGACGGACTCAAAGGGTTTCGCGACTTCTACCCCCGGGAGATGGCGCCCCGGCGGGCGGTCATCGACGGGATCGAGTCGACCGCCCGCGAGTACGGCTTCCGGGAGGTCGCCACGCCCGCCCTCGAACCCGCGGAGATGTGGACGGACAAGAGCGGCGAGGAGATCGTCGAGGAGCTGTACGCCTTCGAGGACAAGGGCGGGCGCCACGTCACGCTCACGCCGGAACTGACGCCGACCGTGGCGCGGATGGTCGTCGCGAAACAGCAGGCGCTCTCGAAGCCGATCAAGTGGTTCTCGACGCGGCCGTTCTGGCGGTACGAGGCGGTCCAGCAGGGCCGCTTCCGCGAGTTCTACCAGACCAACGTCGACATCTTCGGGTCGAGCGAGCCCGACGCCGACGCCGAGATACTGGCGTTCGCCGCCGACGCCCTGACGAACCTCGGCCTGGACGGCTCCGAGTTCGAGTTCCGCGTCTCCCACCGCGACATCCTCGGGGAACTCCTCCGGTCGTTCGACGCCGACGTGGACGTCCGCGAGGCGATCCGCGCGGTCGACAAGCGCGCGAAGGTCGAGGAGGGCGAGTACCTCGACCTCCTGTTCGAGGCCGGCCTCGGCTACGACCAGGCCCGCGAGTTCGACGACGTGCTCCTGGCGGGCGACGAGAACCTCTCGGCGCTCACCGACTTCGCCGACAGCGACGACCTCGCCGCCGCGGTCGAGAACCTGGAGGCGGTGCTGGCGGCCGCCGAGGACTTCGGCGTCCGGGAGTTCTGTGACGTCTCGCTGACGACCGCCCGCGGGCTGGACTACTACACCGGCGTCGTCTTCGAGTGCTTCGACGCGTCCGGGCAGGTGTCGCGGGCCATCTTCGGCGGCGGCCGCTACGACGACCTCATCGAGGAGTTCGGCGGCCAGCCCACCCCCGCGGTCGGCGTCGCGCCCGGCGTGATGAACTCGACGCTCCCGCTCCTGCTGGAGGTCCACGACGCCCTGCCCGCCGAGGAGCTCTCGACCGACTACTACGTCCTGCAGGTCGGCGACACGCGCCCGGTCGCGGCCCGGATCGCCCGCGAGTTGCGCGAGCGGGGCCACGTCGTCGAGACGGACGTGTCGGGCCGCTCGTTCGGCGCGCAGATGGACTACGCCGACTCGATCAACGCCGACACCGTCGTCATCGTCGGCGAGCGCGACCTCGAAGACGACGAGATAACGGTGAAGGACATGGCCAGCGGCGACCAGGCGCAGGTCCCCGTCGACGAGTTCCCCGGCGACCGCGAGAAGCCGACCTACGGGGACTTCGCGTGACCTCCGGGGGGCTGACGACGCGGACGGGCCGCGCGGTCGCGGTCAGTACGGCACCGGTCGAACGCCGTCGAGGCGGCGAAACTCGGAGACGTTTCGCGTCACGACGGCGCCGTCGCGTTCGAGCGCCGTGGCGGCGATCATCGCGTCGACGGCGCCGACCGGCCTCCCGTCGTCGTCGAGCGACCGGAGGAGCGTCGCCGCACGGTGGGCCATCTCTCGCTCGTAGGCCACGACGTCGACGTCCGCGATCACGTCGTCGAAGGTTTCGCGTCCGCGGGCGCCGAGACCGCGTTCGACCTCCGTGACGCTCGGCGTCGAGACCGACAGCGGCCGTCCCTCGGCGACGAGTTCGTCCAGTTTCGCGACCGCGCCCTCGTCGCCCGCCATCAGGTTGCTGAGAAAACAGGAGCCGAGGATCACGACTCGGTGTCCATCCGTTCGTCGACGCTCTCGCGGAACCGCACCCCGCGTTTCCTGACCCTCGCCGCCTCGGACTCGTCGAGGACGTCGACCAGGTCGTACAGCGGATGGTCGCCGTCGCGACGCTCCAGCAACCGCTCGATCACGTCCGAGAAACTCTCGTCGTCCCCCTTCTCGCGTTTCAGCGCCCGATAGACGTCCTCCCTGACGCTGATGTTCTTGCTACTCACATCTGTGTCCAATAGTCTGCGGATACGTAGACGTTCGGCCGACGTCGCGGCGTCGCCGACCGGGGCTTGCGAGGAGTCGACCCCGACCCGGCGGGCTTTTCCGGGCGGTGTCGCACTCTGGCGATGCGCGACACAGAGTCCACCGGACGATTCATTTCACCGAGCGTTCTCCGAATCGTTTACTCATACGGATCGCTGTCAGTCATTACCGGATCGACCGCACGACTGCGTGCGGTCGTCCAGGTAAATGACTGACAGCGGTCCGTATCACTCCGGCGGGCACTCGACGGCGTCGAAGGGGTGTCTTTCGACTACGCCGTCCGCGTCGGCGACCTTGACGACGACCGCTGGGCCGGGACCGAACTCCCGGACGACGGCGCCCTCCGGCTCGCCCAGAGGACCTACTCGTACTGACCGGGAGCGAGCCGAGAGAGCGTTTCGCGCTCGTGCGAGCCGCTTTCACGGACTCTGACTCCGGAGGACCGACGCGGAACCGGCAGCGCCGCCCGGCGCGGCGTCCGACCCGCCGGGCGAACGAAACGGGGCGGCAACAACATCTATGCCGGCGGCGTGCCACGAGGCACTCATGAACGGCCTCCCGACCTTCGAGAAGGGGGAAGCCATGGGCGTGGTCCTCGTGCTCTCGATCGGTCTCACGGCGCTGGCGGGCACCCTCGACGCCGGCCCGCTCGCGGGCGTGTTCGCAGTCGCCGGGTTCGCGGTCCTCCTGCCGCTGACGGCGGTCCTCGGCGAGCGGTTGCCCTATGTCGCGTCCGAAGCCGACGAGGGGGGAGCGACGACCGGCGCGGACCGCGTCGCCGGGGACGCCGCCGACGGCGAACGGGACCACGCGGTCGCAAAACTCCGCGACCGCTACGCGCGCGGCGAGATCGGCGAGGCCGAGTTCGAACGCAAGCTCGAACGCCTCCTCGAAACCGAAGACCTCGACGGGACGGTCGGCGCGGCGGACGAACGCGACCGGCTGTCCGAGCTGGAGTGATGCGCGCCTACCGGGTCGCCTACGACGGCCGACCGTTCCACGGGTTCCAGCGCCAGCCCGACGTCCGGACCGTCGAGGGCGCGCTCTTCGACGCGCTCCGGGACCTGGACGTCCTCGACGCCGACGCACCCAAGCCCGCGGGGTACGCCGCGGCCGGTCGCACCGACGCCGGCGTCTCGGCGCGGGCACAGACCGTCGCGTTCGAGGGGCCCGACTGGCTCACCCCGGCGGCACTCAACAGCGAACTGCCCGAGTCGGTCCGCGCGTGGGCCGGCGCCGACGTGCCCGGTGACTTCCACGCGACACACGACGCGCGATACCGGGAGTACGTCTATTTCCTCTACGCGCCCCGTGGCGGCGACGGGGGGATCGACATGTCACGCGACGGTGGCGGCGACACCGTCCCGACCGGCGGGACGGACTGCGACGACACCCCCGGCGACGCCTTCGACGACGGTCGCGCCCGCGACGCCCTGGGGCGACTGGCGGGCGAGCACGACTTCCACAATCTCACGCCCGACGACGAGGGGACAGTGCGGGACCTGAGCGCGAGCGCCGAGCGCGACGGGTCGTTCCTCGTGGTCACGCTCCGCGCGGGCGGGTTCGCCCGGCAACTCGTCCGCCGGGTCGTCGGCCTCGTCGCCGCCGTCAGCCGCGGGGAGTCCCCGCCCGCGAAAGTCGACCGCGTCCTCGCCTCCGACCCGCTCGACGGTCCCGACGGCGTCCCGCCGGCGCCCGCGTATCCGCTCGTCCTGTGGGACGTGAGCTACGGCGCCGGCGTCGACTTCCGGGTCGACGAGACGGCCGTCGAGAGCGCGCGCGAAGTGTGGGCCGACAGGCGCGCCGAGCGCCTCACCGCCGCCCGGGTCGCCGGACTGCTCCGCGACGGGATCGGGAACCGGCGGTAGCGCCGTCCCCTCGTCCCGTCGCTGACCCGTCGGCCCCTCGTCCTCGGCCCGTCGCTGACTCGTCGGCCCCTCGTCCTCGGCCCGTCGCTGACTCGTCGGCCCCCCGTCCTCATCCCGTCGCCGACTCGTCCCCATCCCGTCGCCGACCCGTCCGCGTCCATCCACCGGTCCGAGCACGAGAATTAACCGTGGGCGCCGAGTAGACCGACCTATGCGGCAGGTCAAGCCGACGCGCAAGAACCTGATGGAACTCAGAGACCGCATCGAACTCGCCGAGCGCGGTCACGACGTCCTCGAACGGAAGCGCGACGGTCTCATCCTGGAGTTCTCCGACCTGCTCGAAGAGCACGAGGCGATGCAGGGGGACCTCTCGACGGCGTACGACACGGCCCAGCGGCGCGCGGACCTGGTGCGTGCCACCGAGGGGGACGTCGTCATGCACAGCGCGGCGCGCGCCCGGAGCGACCATCCCGCAGTCAGCGTCACGACGCGAAACCTCATGGGGGTCGCCGTCCCGGAGATCGAGTACACGACCGTCGAGGCGAACGTCGCCGACCGCGGGTACGGCTTCCTGGGCACGAGCGCGTCGCTGGACGAGGTCGCCAAGGCCTACGAGGACCTCCTCAAGGCCGTGGCCGCGTACGCCGAGATCTACCAGACGCTCCAGTTGCTCATCGACGAGATCGAGCGGACCGTCCGACGGGTCAACGCGCTCGAACACACGCTCCTCCCGGACCTCCGCTCCAGGCGCGACTACGTCCGGCGGCGCCTCGACGAGCGCGAACGCGAGGAGAAGATAAAGCGGATCTGGCTGAAGGAACACGTCTTCGAGCCAGAGGGCGAACGATCCGAACCGTACTGGCGGACCGAACGGGAACCGACCGACGAAACGGAACCGACCGACGAGTCGGACCGCGAAGTCCGCCAGCCGCCGCCGGGCTGACGGCCGCGGCCCCGACCGCGAAGTCCCCTCGTCGCCCCCAGGCGGACAGTCGCGACAGCGACCGACAGCCGGGCCCGGGTTTCCGACGCCGCCCGACCGGAGCGTCCGCGCCGCCCGCGCGAGACACTCTCTCACACTGAGAGTTTTGCCGTAACTCCTGGTTATATGAATTTTCGGGAATATGCATGTAGCACATGACCGACGAGCAGGGTTTCGGGACGCGCTGCGTCCACGCCGGCCAGGGGGAGCCGGACGAGTCGACGGGCGCCCGCGCGCCGCCTATCTACCAGACCACGTCGTACGTGTTCGAGGACGCCGACTACGCGGCGGACCTGTACTCGCTGGACGCCGAGGGCGACGTCTACTCGCGGTTCGACAACCCGACGGTGTCGACGCTGGAGGAGCGCCTCGCCTCACTGGAGAACGGCACCGCGGCCGTCGCCACCGGGTCCGGGATGGCCGCGCTCGACGCCGGCACCTCGGTCCTCGCGAGCGCCGGCGACAACGTCGTCTCGGCCTCGTCCATCTACGGCGGGACCCACTCCTACCTCTCGAACATGGCGAGCCGCCGTGGCGTCGAGGCGCGGTTCGTCGACACGCTCGACCCCGACGCCTACGCGGAGGCCATCGACGACGACACCGCCTACGTCCACTACGAGACGATCGGGAACCCGTCGCTGGTGACGCCCCCGATGGAAGCGATCGCCGAGGTCGCCCACGACCGGGGCGTCCCCGTCTTCGTCGACAACACGTTCGCCACGCCCGCGCTCTGTAACCCGCTGGACCACGGCGCGGACATCGTCTGGGAGTCGACGACCAAGTGGATCCACGGCTCCGGGACCACCGTCGGCGGCGTGCTCGTCGACGGCGGATCCTTCCCCTGGGGGGAGTACCCCGAGAAGTTCCCCGAACTCGGCGCCGAGAGCCCCGCGTTCGAGGGCGTGACCTTCGCCGAGCGGTTCGGCGACCGCGCGTTCGCCGTCGCCGCCCGCCAGCGCGCCGTGCGCTCGCTGGGCGACGGCCAGAAGCCCTTCGACGCGTGGGTCACGCTCCAGGGGACCGAGACGCTCGCGCTCCGCATGGAGCGCCACTGCGAGAACGCCCGGACCGTCGCAGAACACCTCGACGACCACCCCGGCGTCGCGTGGGTGTCCTACCCCGGGCTGGAGAGCCACGAGACCCACGACCTGGCCGCCGAGTACCTCGACGGCGGCTACGGCGGCATGGTCGCGTTCGGCCCGGCCGGCGGGTTCGCCGCGGGCAAGGCCGTCTGCGAGGAGACCGACCTCGCGCAGTTCCTCGCGAACATCGGCGACGCGAAGACGCTGGTCATCCACCCCGCGAGCACGACCCACGCGCACCTCTCGCCCGACGAACAGCGCGCCAGCGGCGTGACGCCCGACCTCGTGCGCCTGTCCGTGGGCATCGAGGACGCCGCCGACGTCGTCGCTGACCTCGACCGCGCCATCGAGCGGGCCAACGATGCCG
Organism: Haloarculaceae archaeon; assembly: GCA_042217365.1. Classification (GTDB taxonomy): domain Archaea; phylum Halobacteriota; class Halobacteria; order Halobacteriales; family Haloarculaceae; genus JBDGST01. The sequence goes on along the minus strand of JBDGST010000019.1, from coordinate 30,792 downwards.
CGAGCGACGGGGACGCCGGCGACGTCGACGCGGACGGGCCCGGCCAGGAGCGCGACGGCGACGACTCCCGGGGGCCGGACCCGGGAGGCGAGAACTGATGGACGCCGACGTCGACGTCGAGCGCGAGACGGTGTCGCTCGGGGAGTTCGAGTTCGAGTGCGGCCGGTCGATCCCCGAACTGGACGTCGCCTACGAGGCCTACGGCGAGTTCACCGGCGACAACGCCGTCCTCGTGTGTCACGCGCTCACCGGCAGCGCCCACGTGGCCGGGCAGCGCGGCGAGGACCGCGAGACCGACCAGGCCCGCGCCTGGTGGGACGACTTCGTCGGCCCGGGCAAGGCCATCGACACCCGCGAGTACTACGTCCTCTGTGCGAACGTCCCGGGGTCGTGTTACGGCACGACCGGGCCCGCGAGCGAGAACCCCGAAACCGGCGAGCCCTACGGGACGGACTTCCCCGCGGTGACCGTCGGGGACTGGACGGAGGCCCAGCGGCGCCTGCTGGACGAACTGGGCGTCCCGCACCTCCACGCCGTCGTCGGCGGGAGCGTCGGCGGGATGAACGTCCTGGAGTGGGCCAAACAGCACCCCGACCACGTCGAGCGGATCGTCCCCATCGCCGCCGCCGCCCGCCTCGACGCGCAGTGTCTCGCGCTCGACGCAATCGCCCGCCGCGCCATCACCACCGACGACGACTGGGACGGCGGCGACTACTACGGCGCGGACCACCCCGACCCCGACGACGGCCTCGCGCTCGCGCGCCAGATCGGCCACGTGATGTACCTCTCGAAGGCCTCGATGGAACAGAAGTTCGACCGGCGAGCCGCCGGCCGCGACGCCGTCCGGTCGTTCCCGGCCGACCCCGCCGCGGACTTCTTCCCGTACCGCGACGTCGAGTCGTACCTCGACTACCAGGCCGAGCGGTTCGTCGAGCGGTTCGACCCCAACTCCTACCTCTACCTGACTCGAGCGATGGACAACTACGACCTCTCGGCGGGCTTCGAGTCCGACGAGGACGCCCTCGCCGCCTTCGAGGGCGACGCGCTCGTGATGTCGTTCACCGCGGACTGGCACTTCACCCCCGCCCAGGCCGAGGAACTGGCCGACGCACTCCGGGCGACGGGCGCCGCCACCGCCCACCACGTCGTCGACTCCGAACACGGTCACGACGCCTTCCTCGTCGAGCCCGAGACGGTGGGACCGCCGCTGTCGGACTTCCTGGCCGACGGCGTCGAGGGGACCGCCGTCACCGACACCGACGAACCCCCCGAGGAAGGCGACACCTCGTTCGCGCCGGTCCACACGAGCCTGTTTTCGTGACGGGACGGAGCCCAGTGACGGTGCTCGTGACGGGCCGGGAACCCGTCCGACGAACGCGGGGGCTGTCGTCGGTCTGAACGGTGCCAACAGCCTTTTTTGCCAGTAAGCACTGGCTATCCGTACCGACCCGCGAGACACGGCACTGTTCGCGCCGCCCCAGCGTGTCAGGTGGTCCCACCATGGATGGCGACTTCGACGCCTCGACCCCGCAGATCCGCCCCCACCCCAGCCGCGACGGCGTCCAGGTCGTCGACCCGATCCAGGACGCGCAGTTCACGCTGCTGACGCCCGACCCCGTCGAGCCGGCAGCCTGCGATACCGACCTGTTTTACTTCCCGGTCGACGTCGCCGCGACGGTCCCGACGGACACCGTCGAGACGCCGTACCTGATGAGCGCCTGGGTGCGGGACGACTCGGGCGCGGTCGAGACCGAGGTCAGCGACGGGGAGGCGACCGCGCTCTCGTCGGGTCGCCACAACGTCGAACTCGCGACGACCCACGTCAAGGTCCAGCTGGTCATCGACGGGGGATTCGCCGTCGAGGCCGACGGCGAGCACCTCCGGTTCCGGCTGGCGGAGTCCGACCGCGTCCATCTCGGCGCCCGGTCGGTCCACGAGGCGCCCGCGGCCACGGTCACGACGACAGAGGACCCGCGAGACGTGATGCGCGCGCTCTCGACGCTCGGGTCGGCGCTCAAGACGACGAGTTGCGAGCGGTCGTTCCCCTCGCTCCGCGGCCACCCGCCGCTCGTCGAGACCGGCGCGTCGCTCCGGATCCCGGACTGGCTCGACGTCCCGGACACCGGCGTCACTATCGAGGTCCCGCCGTCGCTCGACTACGTGTATCCGGTGTCGACGCTCGCGTACTACCTCGGGGCGAGCATCGAACCGGGGGACCGCCCGCGACTCGTCACCGACGGCTGGGAGTACCGGCTCGACCGGGAGGAGGGGTTCGAGACGACCGTCGCCCGCGTCCTGAAGCGGGTCTTCCTCCTGGACTGCGTGACGCGAACGGAGGGGTACTACCGGGTCGACCTCCACGAGCGGCGGGTCCTCGAAGACGCCGTCGACCTGGACTTCGAACGCCTGTACGAGCGACCGGTCGGGGAACAGGTCAAGACGTATCTCGACGTCGACCGGGGCGCGCTCTCCGCAGTCACGCCGCGCTGGAAGCTGACCGCCGACGTGCAACCGCGGGCGGAGCACGCGAGCGCCCTGCCCTTCCTCGCCGACGAACTCGCCCTCGTCCGGTGTCCGGCGTCCGCGGCGTCCGAACCGGGCACGGACGAAGTGACCGAACGGGTCGAGCGGATCTTCCGGGGTCCCCGACGGGGGATGGTGCGCGGGGCCAGCGCGCGGCCGGTCCGGGCGACCCGGGCGGGGACCTCGCGGTCGTCCGCCGACGAGCGGGTCTTTCGTCCGGCGGCGTCCGAGAGCATCGAACAGGCCTACATCGGCGACGGGATCCCGGTCGGGGCGAGCAAGATGACGGTCGACGCCTACTACCGGCGACTGGAGTACTCGCCGTCCACGGACCCGCGGATCCGCGTGTCCGTCGTCTGCAACGACGAGGAGATGACCGACGAGAACGTCGTCTCCGACATCTACGGCACCAGAGACTGGATCGAGTTCGACATCGGCTTCCGGGATCACCTCACGACGGCGGAGATGCGAGACGTGCTCCGGACCGACACGCACTTCCTCCACTACATCGGGCACGTCGACGACGAGGGGATCCGCTGTTCGGACGGCTATCTCGACACCCGGGACCTGGACGAGGTCAACGTCAGCGCGTTCCTGCTGAACGCGTGTGACTCCTACGACCAGGGCCGCGGCCTCGTGGCGAACGGCGCGATGGCCGGTCTTGCTACCGTTACTGACGTCGTGAACAAGGCCGCGACCTCAGTCGGGCGGACGGTCGCGAAGCTCCTGAACCAGGGGTTCTCGCTCGCCTCGACCCTCCGGATCGTCGAAGAGTACGAACAGATCGGTCACCACTACATCGTCATCGGCGACGGCAGCACGTCGCTGGTCGAGAACCAGTCGGGTACGCCGTATTT
>JBDGST010000019.1:12592-27312 GCA_042217365.1 Haloarculaceae archaeon | reverse complement strand
CCGGCCGCCACCGTCCCGACCTGGGACAGCAGCGTCAGCGCCGCGAACAGGATGCCGATCCACTTGGGGTTCTCTTTCAGGAACGCTCGGAGTCGCGATTGTTCTTGGCTCATAGCCACCTATTTCTTCAGTTCGATTTATATTAGATTTATCTAAAATTTGGGGATAAATTAAGGGTAATATTTTTCTCGAAGATGAAACACATAGCTGACATTGGCCGTTCGCCGCGGTAACCGAACGATAACACTCATGGTTTCGTGGCGAGTCATAGCCGACTGCTAGATGATCTGTCGGCGTGCCGGAGGGGGGAGCCAATGACAACTACGGAAACCGGAGACCTCGAAGACGCGACGTCAGTACTGGTACTGGCGCTGGCAGTGCGGAGCGCCGTCGTGGACGCGTACGCGAACCTGATCGACTGCGACGAGTTCGACCGGGTGATCGCGGCGACGGTGTCCCGGCCGCCGGCCGACTGGGAACACCAGGACGACTGCCCAATGCGCGTGTCGCGCATCGACGTGAACGGACACACCCGGTCGGCCGCGGACGCCGGTCCGGAGGGCGCGGCGCTGCCGCCCGACGCCGAAGTGTCCGACCCCACCGACCTGGAGAAACTCGGCCGGGCGATGAGCGACGCCCTGGAGCGCGCGAACGAGGAGGGCGACCGGGCGGCCCTCGTCGTCCACTCCGTGAGCGACCTGTTGCACCACTCCGACGAGGCGACCGTCTTCAAGTTCGTCTACACGCTCGGGGAAGTCGTCCGGCGTGCCGACGGGAAGGTGTACTTCCACTTCGACTCGCGGGCGCACGAAGCGGACACGCTCGACATGTTCGAGACGGCCTGCGACGCCGTCGCCGAACTCGACGGCGGAGTGACCGTCACGAAACCGTAGCTCGACTGGTGACAATCGCCGTACGCGAAGAGGTTCCATTATATACCAGGCACCCCATCCCACTCACATGACCACGGCTCGGCACCTGGTCGTCGTCGCGGGAGCCGGGCCGTCGATGACAGACGCGCTCGCCGACGCGCTACGCGACACGTGCACGGTGCGGACCGCGTACGACGTCGCCGAGGTGGTCGACCGACTCGACGGAGAGGTCGACGTCGTGCTCGTTTCGCCCGACCTGTCGCCGGACGCGGCGGATGCGGTCGTCGACGCGGTGGAGTCTCGGGAGCTCGACTGCCAGGTCGCGCTTCTCGCCGAGGACCGCAACCGGGGGCCGTCGGCGCCCCGCATCGACGCGGTCGTCGCGCCGTCGACGCCGCGGGCGCACGTCTGCGAGACGGTCGAGTGGCTCGCGACCCGGGCGTCCTACCGGAAGGCCCTGGAGGAGTACTACGAACTCGCGCGGACGTACGCCGACGCGAGGCCGACCGAACTGAACGTCGAAGCGTCCGATGACGGCGTGAACGGCGACCCCGACCCCGACCCTACCGGCGACCCCGGCCCCGACCGTACTGGCGACCCCGACCGCGGAGGGAGCGACGGCGCCGAAGAAACCGACCGAAGCGCGGAACTCGAACGCATCGAGGCACAGCTCGAACGGCTCCGGGAGCGCCTCGACGAGACGCACGACCGCCTCGACACGCTGTCGCTGTTCGAGGCCGCGCTGGACCGGCCCGAGGACTGAGAGGCCGTATCCCGCCGGCTCTCGACGGATTCGCGGCGACCGCCCGCGCCGAACCGGGGCGGTCCCGAACGACGACAGCGGGCTTTTTCTTCCTGGGGCGTGGTAACACACGTATGAGCGACACAGACGACACCGGGGAGGTGATCGACGTCGGCCTCGGCCAGGCAGTGTACGACGACGAGGGGAACCAGCTGGGGACGGTCCGCGGGTTCGACGAGCACGGGTTCTACGTGACGACCGACGAGGGCATCGAGGCCCTGTCGGCGGAGCACGTGAACACGGGGGTCGCAGGGGAGGCGGAGCTGATGTGGCGGTGCTGGTCCTGCGGCGAGATGGGCGACATCGACGCGGTGCCCGACGGGTGTCCGTCCTGCGGGGCGCCCAGAGAGGACATTTACTACTGGATCGACGACTGAGGGAAGAGTGTGGACATCGTCGTCTTCGGCGCCGGCAGCCTCGGGAGCCTCGTCGGGGGCCTGCTGGCGCGTGAGCACCCGGTGACGCTGGTCGGCCGCGACCCGCACGTGAGCGCCGTCCGCGAGGGTGGACTGCGGGTCGTCGGCGCGGTCGAGACGGAGGGATCGCCAGCGGCGGCGACCGAACTCCCCGACGCCGCGTTCGACCTCGCGGTCGTCGCCGTGAAGTCGCGGGACACGGCGGCCGCGGCGCGGGCGCTGGCCGACGGCGAGGTGAGCGCGGTCCTCTCGCTGCAGAACGGCCTCGGGAACGAGGCGACCCTCGCCGCGTCTCTCTCCTGTCCGGTCCTCGCCGGGACGTGCACCTACGGGGCGCGCCTGGCCGAACCCGGACGCGTCGAGTGCACCGGCGTCGGCGAGGTCGCCCTCGGCGCGCGCGAGGGCGGAACCGACCCGGTCGCGGACGAGGTCGGCGCGGCGTTCCGGGAGGCCGGCGTCGAGACGACCGTCGCGTCGGACATGCCCCGGCGGCTCTGGGAGAAAGTCGCCGTCAACGCCGGCATCAACGCCGTGACCGCGCTCGCCCGCGTGGAGAACGGCGCCCTGGTCGACGGCCCGGCGAGCGAGACGGCACGCGAGGCCGCCCGCGAGGCCGCCCGCGCCGCGCGCCAGCAGGGGGTAGCCCTCTCGGACGCGGCGGCGGCCGACGCGGTGACCCGGGTCGCCGGGACGACCGCGGCGAACGCGTCCTCGATGTACCAGGACGTCCGCGCGGAGCGCCCGACCGAGGTCGACGCGATAAACGGCGCGGTCGTCGACCACACCGAGGGGGAAGCGCCGGTCAACCGGACGCTCGCCGCGCTGGTCCGGGCCTGGGAGCGCGAGCGGGGACTACGGTGACCGGACGGGAGAGCCGCCGTCGGCGGAGGTCGACGCGGCCGCTCACCCGCCGTCGGCGGTTTGGCTCCCGGCCCCGCGGTCGGTGAAAAAGACCGTCGCGCGGCCGCGTGTGCGGAGACGGTGGACGGCGGAGTCGTAGCCGTCGAGGTGCTTCGAGAGCCGGCTCTGGTAGCTCGCGGGCGCGATGACGACGATGGGGTCGTCCGACTCGATCACCTCGGCGGCGTCGCTGACCGACTGGGCGCACTCGCCCTCGGCGCCGTACGCTTCGATGTACCACTGCAACGGGAGCGTCTCGCGGATGCTCGTACACAGCGGTTCGATCCCGTCGTTGCGCTTGCTGTCGCGGACGTAGTCCGACCCGACGACGAGGACGTCGGCGCCCTCGTGGGTGGAAGCGCGTCCGTCGAGCGGGCGCATCGCGGGGCGGAAGTCGTCGGCCGGCTGCGCGTACTGGACGAGTTCGTTCCCGTCCCCGGTGGGGTTCACGTAGACCCCCAGGACGAGCGCCTGGGCCATCAAGCCGACGACGAGGAAGACGACGAACGCGGCGACGCCGAACCGGAGCGCGTCGCCGTGGAGCGCGTCGCGTGTCCACCGCCACACCAGGGCGAGGCCGACGCCCGCGGGGATGGTGAGGGGAACGAGCGCGTTGACGGTGATCCACCCGCCGTAGATGTCGGTGCCGAGCGGGTAGCCGAGCACGGAGACGAACCCCCAGTAGCCCGCGAACAGGACGAGCCACCGCGAGCGGGGTCGGCCCCACCGTTCGGCGAGGAAGCCGGTCACCGAGAGGACCATCAGCGGCAGCGCGTAGTTCTTGAGCGTCTCGACCGACCGACCGAGAAAGCAGAGGTAGCCGTCGATGACGTTGTCCTTCCGGCAGACGGGGTCCGTCGAGCCGCCGAACCAGTACTCGTAGCCGGTGACCACGTCGTCGAGGGTCCGGTCGAGCACGGTCGGGAACTGCGTCGGGTTCGTGACCCCCTGCCAGAGGCCGACCGCGGAGGCGTCGGGGGAGCGCGGCGCGTAGAAGAACAGCGAGACGGCGACGAAGAGGGCGCCGCCGAGCGCGAGGTGGCCGACGTAGCGGAGCCACCGGGACCGGTAGTGGTCGAGCCGCTCCCGCGGGGGGAGGCGGGCGCGGACCCAGTCGACCCCGGACTCGTCGCTCCCGGTCCGGAACAGCGCGTGGTCGGCCAGCAGCGCGAGCCCGCCGGCCCAGCACAGCAGGTAGACGGCGGCGTTCTCCTTGGCGGCGAACGCCAGCGCGACGAAGGCGACCGCCCCCTGTGCGCGCCAGACCGAGCGCTCGTCGACAGCGCGGACGAGCAGGCCGAACGCGACGAACGAGAACGCCGCGACCAGCAGCGTGCTCCGGAAGAACCGCGAGTAGTACACCAGCACCGGGTTGACCGCCAGGAAGGCGGCGACGCCCAGTGTCTCGTCGTCGTCGAGGTGCTCGCGGAACAGCAGGGCCGCGAGCGGGAGCGCCGACCCGGCGACGGCGACGACCAGGCGCATCGTGACGTCGTTGGCCCCGACGAGGGCGAAGACGACGCGGTCGACGTGCTGGACGAACGGGCCGTGGATGATGTAGCGGTACTCGAACTGGCCGGTGTCGAGGAAGTGGAGCGTCCACCAGCCGACGCGGCCCTCGTCGTAGTGAGAGACCCGGGCGCCCAGGAGGACCAGCCGGAGCAGGGCGGCCACGAGCGCGACGCCGAGCACGCGTCGAGTGAGCCGGTCGAGCCGACGCAGACCGGGCACGTCAGCGACCGAGGCGGGCGGTGAGCGGCTCATACCCGCCGGGTCACGCTGTTCGGGCTTGAACGCTTGGGTTTCGAGTCACGACCGCGAGACGACGAACAGCGCCGCCACGCCGCCGACGAGGACGGCGAACCAGTAGCTCGCGACGCGGTACACCGTCGCGACGGCGTAGCCCGTAGCGGTCGGCAGGCCGGCGAGCACGCCCAGTAGCGCCACGAGCGCGGCCGTGACGCCCCCGAGGCCGCCCGGCGACGGCGTGAGGCCGGCGAGCGTGCTCGCGGGGACGATAAAGAGCACGAGCCACAGGGAGACGGTGTTGCCCAGCGAGACGACCGCGAAGTACAGCGGGAGCGTGAAGAAAAACCAGCCGACGTACGAGAAGACCAGCGCGCGGACGAGCGAGCGGGGCTCGGCCGCGATCCGCTGGAACGCCTCGTTGAGTTCGCGCAGCCGCCGGTGGATCCCCTCGACGGTGACGAACCGGGTCCGCCGGGCGACGGGCGCGACCAGCCGGAGGACGAACCGCCCGATCGGGAACCGGAACCGCCACCCCACGACCGTCAGGAGCGGGGCCCCGACCGCGAAGACGGCCAGCGCCGCGGCGACGCCCCTGACTTCGTCGGGCAGCGTCGTCCGGACGACCAGGACGACCGTCCCGACGGCGGCGAACGTGAAGAAGGGGAGCAGGTTCAGCAGGTCGGCCGTCACGACCGACGCCAGCGAGTCCTCGTAGCTCGCGTCGGTGTCCCGCGAGAGGACGTACGCGATGAACGGCTCGCCCCCGGCCTGGCCCAGCGGCGTCACGTAGTTGGCGAACGTCGCGGCGTAGTAGGTGACCACGAGCTTCCGGAAGCGGACGCCGACGCCGGCGACGCCGAGGACGACCTGCCAGGCCCGCGCCCACGCGACCAGCCCGACGGCCGTCGATAGACAGCCGGCCGCGACCCACCCGAGGTCGGCGTCGGCCAGTTCGGCGGCGATGTCCTCGGTGCCGATACCGACCGCGAGCAGGGACAGGAGAACCAGCGCGACGACGAACCCGACGGCGATCTGTGCCGCGTTCCGCCGGTCGAGAAAGTCGAGCGCCGGGCGGTCTTGGGTCACGGCTACTCGATGTACCCCAGGTCGCGCAGCCGGTCTTTCGCGTCGTCGCCCATGTCCTCGAGGACGTCCCCACCCGCGTCGTCGGCCCACTTCCCCTCGACGGCCCGCTCGTAGGCCGCGAGCGCGGCCTCGACGTCACGGAGCGCCGGGTCGTCCTCCCCGGCGACGTCCTCGCGCTCGCCGGGGTCGGCGTCGAGCCGGTAGCCCTCGTCGGGGATGCGCTCGTTGCGGACGTACTTCGCGTCGGGCCGGCGCGCGGCCCGCATCCGCGAGTAGAAGCGCGAGTCGGGGTCCAGGGAGATGCCGGCCGCGCCCGCCTTGCTCTCGAGCTGGCGCAGTTCGACGACGGGCCGGTGGTAGTCGACGAACGCCACCCCGTCGAGGTCGCCCGCGTCGTGGGCCTCGAATCGCGCGCGGCCGGTCGCGTCGACGGCGGCGAAGTCCCGGTAGTCGGCCGACAGCAGCGACCGGGCGGGGTCGAGCGGCTCGCCCCCGTCGGCCACACCGACCCCGGCGTGGTCGAGCACGGTGTGATAGAGGTCCTGGAGCTCGACCTGCGTCTCGCTGTCGCGCGCGGCGGGAAGGTCGGGGTGTTTGACCAGCAGCGGGACGTTCACCAGCGGGTCGTAGACGGCGAACTCGTGGCCGTAGAGGTCGTGCTCGCCGTGGAGCTCGCCGTGGTCGGCACAGACGACGACGAGCGTGTCCTCCCACTCGCCGGCCGCGCGTAGTCGGTCGAACAGCCGTCCCAGGTGGTGGTCGATGTGGGCGATCTCGGCGTCGTACAGCGACCGGATGTCGTCCCACTCGTCGTCGCCGATCGGGCGGGCGCCGCAGTTGTACTCCTTGGAGTTCTGGCAGACCTCGGTGGAGTCGACGCCCGGCGCGAACTCGTCGGCGAACTCCTCGGGCGGGTGGTAGGGGAGGTGCGCGTCCATCAGGTTGACGAAGGCGAACCACTCGCCGTCGGCGTCGCCGACGAACGACTCGACGCGGTCGACGATGGCGGGCGTCTTGGAGTCGCCGCCCCCGCCGCGGGCGAAGTACTCGTGGACGGCGTTACCGAGTTCGACCAGGCGGTCGGCCACGCGCCGGAGGGCGTCGCTGTCGTTGAGCGCGCGCCAGGCCCGCGAGAGCGGCCCGGAGAGGAACTCCCCGGGCATCACCTGGAAGAAGTTGTCCTGGTCGTCGAACCCGTCGGTGAGGTTCGTGTACGGGGTGATCCAGGCGTTCGAGGAGTAGCAGGCGGTGTCGTAGCCGGCGGCGCCGAGCGTCTCCGCGAGGGTGGTGGCCCCCTCCAGGTACGGGTTCTCCTGGGTGGCGCCGTGCTGGGAGGGATAGAGGCCGGTGAAAAGCGAGGCGTGGACCGGCAGCGTCCAGGGGGCGGGCGCGACGGCCTCCTCGAAAACGGTCGCGTCGGCCGCGAACTCCTCCAGGTTCGGCGTCGTCGGCCGGTCGTAGCCGTACACCGAGAGGTTGCGCTTGCGGACCGTGTCCATGACGACGACGAGGACGTTCGCCGGCCCGTCTGTCCCGCTCATGTAGGCCCGACTGCGGTCCACGGAATTAAACTCCTTGATTTCGTCCCCCGCGCCCTGACGCGGCTGTCAGCGACTCGACCGGGACGGACCGTAGGCGAAACGCGGCGGAGAGCCGACTGACGGTACTCCCGGGAGCGCGCCACGGGAACAGAAATCGGGGCCGGAATCGGGAACGCCGGACTCAGAACGGGGCCTGGGGACCTTCGTCGTCGCCGTCGTCGTCGAGGCTGCCGCCGCGGGACTCGCCCGGCATCGACGGCGAGGCGCCGCCGGCCATGCCCTCCTGGCCGCCCATGCCGGTGTTGGCGTTGACGGTCTCGATCTCGGGGATCTCCTTGGTCATGCGGGTCTTGATCGCCTGGATGGTCATCGGCGAGATGCCACAGCCCGAACAGGCGCCGCCCAGGCGGATGGTGACCGACTGCTCCTCGCGGTCGATGCTCTCGATGGCCGCGCTGCCGCCGTGCATCTGGATCTGCGGGAAGTTCCGCCGGAGGAAGTTCGTGATGCGCTCCTCGAGGTCGTCCCCGTCATCTGTCTCGGTACTCATCGTGCCTCCCGGTTAGTGATGGCCACGCTTAGGCCTTTGGACTCGGACAGTGAGCGCTTCTGCCGCGGTTCGCTGGCCGGTCCAGCCGGCGTCGGGACCGGTTCGCTCACCCCCGCGACGGTCCGGGCAGTCGTCGTCGGGACCGGTTCGCTCACCCCCGCGACGGTCCGGGCAGTCGTCCCGCCACGACGGGGTCGAACGCGTTCACTTCACCCGGTGAGCGCGTTCACTCCATCCAGTCTGGGTTCGCGCGGGGCGGCGCGAAGACGTCGATGCCGTCGAGGGGTTCGTCGGTCCGGTTCTCCAGGCTGTGGGGCTCGCCGCCGGGGAGGACGTACGAATCCCCCGGGCCGACGGGGAACTCCTCGCCGTCGACGACGAACACGCCCGACCCGCTCGTGATGTACCCGACCTGTTCGTGGGGGTGGCTGTGCTCCGGGACGACCGCGCCGGGCTCGACGTGGAAGAACTGGAGGCTCATCTCCTCGCCGACGGCCAGCTGCGTGAGGTGGACGCCGTCGACCGCCTCGACCGTCTCTCGCGCCGAGTGGGGCACTGTCTCCATGTTCGCCGGACACGGGGCCCGGCCACCTAAGCGTAGGTGGTGGTGTGCAGTCGGGGCGTGATCGGTGGACGGCCGGGCGATCCCGTCCTACGGGAGGCGGCCGGGCGATCCCGTCCTACGGGAGGCGGCCGGGAGACGCCGACGCCGACACCGACGCGGCCGCGGCCCGCCGCCCGGGACGGTCACGGATCGGATCTCGGAGGAGACGACCGCACCAGCAGGATTTACGTGACCCCGTACTGAAATTCCCGCCATTATGACGACGGCGGACGAGGTTCGGGAGATGGTCGCGGGGACGTACCCGGCGGACTGGATCCAGTTCAGCTCGCTGGGGACGTGGACGTTCCGGGACGACGTCGCCCTCCGGGTCGAGAGTCACGAGAAGCTCGACGCCCGCTTCGAGGCGCCGTGGACCCACAACATCCAGTCGCAGTGTCAGAGCCACGGGTACGTCGTCTACTACGACGGGGCCCCCGTGGAGTACCACACGGTCGTCGGCGTCGACGACTTCCGGGCGCACATCCCCCTGCCACAGGAGCCCGCCGGCCCGAACCAGCCCTACACTATCACGCCCTACCAGGCGACGCTGGGCCGGGTCATCACCGGCGACCAGCAGACGTTCAACGCGTATCTCAACCGCACAGGCATCGAGATACGGGGCTGACGCCGCTGCTCGTCCCGCCGGAACAGTCAAACCGGAGAACGCACTGGGCGGTGCGAGTCGTCCGGGAAGCGGAGGGACCGATTCGAAGCGCACGACGGGGGGCGCCAAGCGGCAACCGCGTCCGCGGGAGGTCGGAGGCGCTACCGGATCTGGTCGAGGAACGCCAGCCAGCGCTTGTGGTCTTCGATCCGGCTCTCGTCGACCTGCTTCTTCCGGTTCTCCGGGGAGACGGACTCGACCTCGTCGATCGCCCGGTTGATGCCCGCGACGACGTCCGCGACCCGGTCGGCGACGGCCGGACTCATGTCCTCGGTTTCGATGCGCCGTCGCTGCTTGTGACGTTCGCCTTCGAGCTCCGCCCGAAGCTCTTTGAGGTGCTTGCGCTCCTCGTGCGGGACCGTCTCGCGGGCTTCGAGTTCCGCGACGAACTCGCGCAGGTCGAACGGCTTGCTCCCGACGGTTATCTGCCTGGGGACGTCCTCGGTCTCGATCTCACCGGCGTCGGCGCGTTCGAGGCGGCGCTCGCGTTCGTCGTCGTCCATCGGTCGCTCGCCGCAGTGTTCGCTCGGTTCCGACAAAAAACGCTCGCTCGACCGGACCCGGGGCCGTTCGGGCGCGGGTGACCGCCGCCTGCGCCCGAAACCGCCGTCCCGGCGGGCCGTCGCGTCCCGACGGTGGCCGGACCGAAAAACCCATGGACGGCCCACGGCAGGGTATCGCCATGCGTACCATCGACGAGGTCCACATCGTACCGCTGGGGTACGAGCACGACCGGATCCTCGAACCGGTCCGGAGACACGACGCGGACCTGGTTTACTTCCTGACGGGGGACGGCGGCCGACGCCGCCTCACCCCGTACCAGGAAGCGCTCGTCGACGAACTGGAAGACGAAAACCGGGCGATCGAGTTCCGGGAGGTCGACATGGGCGACCTCTACGACGTCCTCGCGGTCGTCACGACGATCGCCGCGGACCACGACGACGACGTCGTCCGGGTCAACGTCTCCAGCGGCGGCAAACTCGCGGCGATCGGGGCGGCGATCGCCTGCATGGCGACAGCGGCGACCGCCTACTACGTTCACGTCGAGGAGCGCGTCCCCGACCTCGAATCCCAGCCCCGCACCCGCGGCATGGTCGAAGCCGAGGTCCTCCCCTCCTACCCGATCGAGACGGTCTCGCGCGACCAGGTCGCGATCCTCGCGTACCTCGAAGAGACCAACGACGAGACCTACACGGCCAAGAAGTCCGACCTCATCGAGTACGCCGAGTCGGCCGAACTGTCGTTCATGACCGACTCCGACCCGGCCAACGACAAGGCGAAGTTCGCCCTCCTCAACGCGAACGTCGTCGATCCGCTCCAGGACGACGGCTACATCGACGTCGAGACGGTCGGCCGACAGAAACAGGTCCTCCTCACCGAGACCGGGAAGAACGTGTTGCACGCCTTCAGGCACAAACTGTAGCGGTCCTGTCCCCGCCCCCGGACGATCGGCTCCCCCGGCGTCTCTCGGGCGCTGCACTCTCTCTCTCTCACGGCAGACCCCGAAACCGAACCTGCGAGGATGCTTCGTGGCTATCCGAAGAATATTCGAATAGTAACGAAACTACATTCGGTACAGTAGTACTGATAGTTATGATAGTAAAAATAGTATCTGGATAGAAACTACAAACCGGCCGGTGCTACCGAAAGGTGCGCAGGGCGGTGGGATTGGGGGCGCGCGAAGTCGCCCGGTCCCCCGACGCTTCGAGCAGAGACGCCCCGCCGCTCACCGGTCTGCGCACTCCCACGAACGTGGGAGACGTGCCCCTGACAGCCGACGTGTGGCCGGACCGCCCCGGCCGTACACGTCGTCGCGGTTCCCGCGACGCTTCGGCCCTCCGACGCGATCCATTCCGTCCAGGGAACTCGTTTTCTTCGCCGCGGGCGGACTCCCCAGAACCGCGGACTGGTCCCCCGCACCACACAGCCACGGCGGGCTGGTCCCCTGCGCCACACAGCCACGGCGGACCAAGGATTCATCCCCCAGGAGGCGAAAGTGGTCGGCGATGTACGCCGTCGTGGGCTGTAGCGACTGCGGGACGCTCTGGATCGTCGAGGGGCGACCGGAGACGAGCCAGTGCCCGCGGTGTGGAACCCGTCGCCAGTACGCCAAGCGCCGGAAGTTCGTCACGACCGACGACGAGGACCACGCCCGCGAGGTGCGCGCCTCCATGCTCGCCGCCCGCCAGGGCCACGACGAGGCCTTCGCGGAGCTGGACTCGTTCGCCGAGATGGAGGCACGGGTCGACGACGCCGGCCCCGACGACGAGGAATACCTCGAGGCGTCCGGAGTCGACCCCGACGCGGTCACCGCCGCCGGGGAGCGGGCCGGCGAGTCCCGGTCCGGGTCGAGCCGGAGTCGGGAGGAGACCGTCCGGGCGGCGCTGCGGGAACTCGACGAACCGACCGGGTCGGACGTCGTCGCCTACGCGGGCGAGCACGGCGTCGACGAGGAGTACGTCCGCACGGCGCTCCGGAAGCTCGTCCGGGCCGGCGAGGTCACCGAGAACCGCGGCGTCTACCGTCTGGTGTGACGACGCCCAGTCACGTCATCACGACGAGGGAGACGACCGGCACGACGACCGCGTAGCAGAGCCCGTAGACGAACAGCCCGCGCGGGACGGTCCCCGGGGTCGCGGGCCGGTCGAGGGTCTTCTCGGAGAGGTGCTCGCGTGCGTCTGCCGGGAGCTGGTCGCGGACGGTCCGGCGGGTCCGTATCCCGTCGAGTGGGTCGCGGCCGCTGACGCCGAGCAGCCAGCCGGTCGCGAGGAGCGAACCCCCCAGCGCCAGCGGTCCGGCGACCAGCAGCGCCAGCGCGAGGGAACGGCTCACCGCGCCGGCCGCGACCGCGAACCCGGCGAGCCGGATGGTCGCCGCCGGCGCGAGGACGGTGCCGACCGCGGCGTAGACCGGCGTCCGGTTTCTCATTGCCGGGTGAGCGGGAACGAGAGGTATAACTCTGCCGGGCGGCGGAGTCGCGTCCCGTCAGACGAGACCGAGGGCCTTCGCCGTCGCGGCGAGCGCGGCGAGGGTCGTCGCCGCGAGCTTCGCCAGCCGCAGCAGGCGAGTTGCACGCGAAACGCCGGCCAGCGCCGGAGCGAAAGTGAAAGTGAACCGGCCCGGCGGGGACGCCGGCTACTTGCTCAGTTCCTCGATGAGCTGTTCGGCGCGGTCCTGTCGGACGTCGTCCTCCTCGACCATGCGCTCGGCCACCTCGTCGACGAGGTCGCCGGGCGCGCCGGCCTGGATGGCGATGTTCTTCGCGTGGAGGCTCATGTGGCCCCGCTGGATGCCCTCGCTGACCAGCGCGCGGAGGGCAGCGAGGTTCTGCGCGAGCCCGACCGCGGCGAGCACGCCCGCGAACTCGTCGGCCGAGTCCACGTCGAGGATGTCCATCGCGGCGCCGGCCGCGGGCTGGATCTGCGTGGCGCCGCCGACGGTCCCGACCTGGACGGGGAGCTCGATGGTGCCGACGAGGTGCCCGTCGCCGTCGACCTCGTAGGTCGTCAGCGAGTCGTAGCCGTCCTGTGCGGCGTAGGCGTGGGCGCCCGCCTCGATGGCCCGCCAGTCGTTGAACGTCGCCGTCGTGACGGCGTCGATGCCGTTCATGATGCCCTTGTTGTGGGTCGCGGCGCGGTAGGGGTCGCCCTCGGCGAACGCCCAGGCGTCGACGATCCGGTCGCGGACTTCCTCGCCCGAGAGGTCGCTGTCGTCGTCGTCCAGTTGCTCGGGCGGGATCCGGCAGGTCGCCCGGCCGAGCCGCCGGTCCGCGAGGTTCGAGAGGATCCGGAGCTCGACGTTCCCCCCCGTGAGGTCCTCGATCTCCGGGGCCAGCGCCTCGGCCATCGTGTTGACGGCGTTGCCGCCCATCGCGTCCCGCACGTCGACCACGAGGTGGGTGACGACCATCGCGCCCCGGGGCGTGTCGATCACCCGGACGGAGACCTCCTCGCAGCCGCCGCCGTGCTCGACCAGTACCTGGTCCTGCTCGTTCGCGAGGGCACAGAGCGCCTCGGACTCGCGGAGGATCCGCTGTTTCGCCGCGTACGGGTCGGCGACGTCGACGGCCTGGATCTGGGCGATCATCAGCGGGCCGGTGACGTCCGTCTCGAATCCCCCCGTCGCGCGGGCCATCCGCGCCGCGTAGGACGCCGCCGCCACGACGCTGGTCTCCTCGATGGCCATCGGGATCAGCCTGTCCTCCCCGTCGATCCGGAAGTTCGTCGCGACGCTCATCGGGTATTCGAGCGTGCCGATCACGTTCTCGCTGACCGTGTCCGCCCGGCGGTCGTCGAGTCCGACGCCGCCGATGGCCTCGACCGCCTCGTCGTCGAGGTCGGCGAGTTCGCGGATCCGCTCGCGGCGGTCCTCGATGCTCAACTTGTAGAAGCCGCTGATTCGCGAGTCCATGATCCCTCGCTGCATCGGGGAGAGCATAAAACATCGTGTCGCGTTCGGGGCGGTAGATCGGGGACGTTACCCGAAGTGTTCGGCGACCAGGCTCGAGATGATCGTCGCGAAGCCGGTGCCCTCGCTCCAGAAGGCCGACTCGACGGTGATGTGGGGGATCTCGGCCGTCGGGAGCACGCTCACGAGGACGGTGTCGCCGTCGACGACGAGCACGCGCCCGACGCTGATCTCGGGTTTGGGGTCGTCGTGTAGCTCGGCGGCGTCGAGGCCGGCGTCGGTCACGATCTCGTGGACGCGCTCGCTCTCGGTCGCGACGCGGACCGAGGCGCCCCGGTCCGCGGCCTCCGTCAACGCCTCGACGACTGCCCCCTCGACGAGCGTCGGGTCGGCGGTCCCGAACAGCACCCGCTCGTCGGCCTCCGCGACGAGCGAGGTGATCCGGGAGGTGATGTTCCCACGCCCCTGGGTCGTCCAGATGGCCTCCTGGCCCGCCTCGCCGTGGGCTCGCTGTTCGCGGATCGATTCGAGGTAGTCGAACGCGTCGTCGGCGGTCGAGCGGAGGCGGTCGTACAGCAGGTCCCGAGCCTCCTCGATCCCGACCGGGCGGTACTGTCGCGGCGATCCCTCCTGGACGTCGACCAGCCCCAGGTCCTCCAGTTCGTCGGTCGCGCCGTACACCTGCGACCGGGGGACGTCGGTCACCTGTGCGACCTCGCTCGCGCTCGCCACGCCCAGCTTCTGCAGGCCCACGAACGTCCGGGCCGCGTACGTCGACAGCCCGAGCGCGGTGAGCGACTCGGTGGCGTCGTCGTCGTCCATGGGGTTCAGTCGTCCACCCGGGGCTCGACGTCGGTCTCCCCCCGCTCCGACCGGAGCCACGCGCGGTGGATCCGGTCCAGTTGCTCGTTGGTCAGTTCCCCCTTCTGGAAGCGCGAGTAGGCGGTACGCAGGTCGCTCTCGTCGACATCACCGGTCGCGGTGATCCGCTCGAACAGGTCGGCGACGACCGTTGCGCTCGCCTGGCCGCCGATCGGCCGCTCGCCCCGCGGCGTCCGCACCTCCCCGTCGAAACGGAGCTGATCGCCGTCGGTCGCCTCGGTCGGTACCCGCGCCGTGTAGCGGAGGA
>JBDGST010000019.1:0-12492 GCA_042217365.1 Haloarculaceae archaeon | reverse complement strand
TCCAGTCGCGGTCCCGCCGCCGTTCCGCGTCGGGTCGTCGTCCCAGGCCGCGTAGACCGCGTTTGGCGCCGTCGCGACGTCGACCGGCGCCGGGTGCGCCTCGGGGCTCGACACCTCGCCGGTCGTCCGGTCCTGCAGGACCGTCCGGCCGGCAGCGCCGTCGACCCTGACCGTGACGGTCACCGCCTCGCCGGGCGCGACGACGTCGCGGTCGAGGCGCCGGGTCGCCTCGGGTGCGACGGCCGGCCCGTCGCCCGCTCCCGGCCGCTCGACCGGCTCGTCGCCCGTGCCCGTGTGCTCGGCCGATCCGTCGCCCGCCGTGGCGCCGGCCTCGCCGGGCGGTTCGACCGTGGCGGACCCGACGTACCGGGTCCACACCACCAGCAGGCTCGGCAGCACGAGCACGCTCGCGAGGCAGGCGTAGATGATCGTCAGCCCGGTGATGAGGCCGAACTGCTGGAGCGGCGGCAGGATGGCGAACACGAGCACGCCGAAGCCGCCGACGGTCGTCGCAGCCGACCCGAGCAGCGCGCCGCCCGTGCCGGTCACGGTGCGGTCCATCGCCGCCCAGACGTCGTCGGTCCGGTCGAGCTCCTGGTTGTACCGCTCGGAGAGGTGGATGCTGTAGGCCACCCCCAGCCCGACGGTCAGGCTCGTGATCATCCCGGTCAGGACGTTGAACGGGATGTCGAGCAGGTACATCGTGCCGAGGATCCACGCCACGCTGAACGCGACGGGCAACAGGGTGACCGCCCCGAGCGTCGCCGATCCCTCGGTCAGCCGGTAGGCGACCATCAGGAACGCGAACGTGGCGACGAGCGTGATGATCAGGCTCTCGATGACCGTCTGGAGCAGTTTGTCCTGGACGATCTTGTTCAGGATCTTGCTCCCGGTGGCGGTCGCATCCAGGCCGTTCCCGGCGACGGCGTCGGCGACGTCGCGCATCTGGGTCGTGACTGCGTCGCCGCTCGCGCCGCCCCTGATCGAGATGACGACACGCGCGGCCTCGTATTCGTCGCCGTCGCGCGCGAGGACCTTCGCGGCCTCGTCGGGCGCCGCGTCGAACAGCGCCCCGTAGACGGCCCCGACGTTCCGGTCGGGCACGCGGTCGCCGTCGGTGTCCGCCGCCGTGAACGTCGCGTTGAACGTCTCGTTGCTCGCGGCGACCGACCGCATCACCGACAGCGGACCAGTGATGTCGGGCTCGCCCGTCGAGAGCTTCTGGGTCACTCCCTTCTGGGCGGCGAGCGACCGCGCCTCGGCGAGGCGGTCCAGCGTCGCCGGCTTCGCGACCGCCCCCCTGACGAGGATCTGGGCCTGGGAGTCCTCCCGGACGAAGTTCTCGTTGACGTATTCGAGGTTCTGCTTCGCGGAGTACTCGCTGGGCTTGAACGGCTCCGGGAGCTCCTCCATCCAGTCCGGGGGGTCCTCGGCGAGGAAGTCCGCCTGGTCGAACGTCGTGTCGACCTGCGTCGCGCCGTACGCGCCCCCGGCGCTGAGCAGGACCGCCCCGAGGATGACGAGGTACGGCGCCTTCTTGGCGGCGGTCGACCCGAGCGACAGGGCCGACGAGAACCGCCCGCCGCCGGTCCCGAACGCACGCTTGCGGCGGTCGAAGCCCCGCGCTTCGAGGAACTCGTCGAGCTCGACCTTGATCGCGGGCGTCAGCAGGCCGAACACGAGCAGTGCAGCGGCGATGCCGAACGCGCTGACGACGCCGAACTCCCGGATCGGCGGGACCGGGCTCGTCAGGTTCGACAGGAACCCGATGACCGTCGTCGCGGTGACGTACACCAGCGCGATCCCGACGCCGGCCAGCGCCGTCCGCATCGACCCGCGCGGTCCGACGTCGCCGTCGGAACTACCGCCGTCGGCGAGGGCGTCGTCGCCGTCGGAACTGCCGTCGGCGGCGAGAGCGCCCTCGCCGCCGCCACCGCCGTTGCCCATCGTCCGTTCCTCCCGGTGGCGCATGAAGATGTGGATCGCGTAGTCGATCGACAGCCCGATGAGCAACACGGGCACGGCGATGAAGATCTGGTTGAAGGCGATGCCGGCCCAGCCCATGAAGCCGAACGTCCACACCAGCACGACGCCGATGCCGAAGAGGCCGAGCAGGATGTCGAGCACGTCGCGGTAGCCGACCGCGAGTGCTAACAGGACGAACACCAGGGCCAGCGGCCCCACGATGAGGAGGCTGTCCGTCATCGAGTTGTCTATCTCCTCGGAGATGACCCCGGCGCCGAAGACGACGTACTCGCCGCCGCCGGCCGACCCGGCGAGGGCGTCCATGGCGAGTTGGGCCTCAGTGATGTCCTCAGAGGCCATCGACTGGATCGTCTGGGTTTCGACCTGCTGGGTCACGACCATCATCGTCGCGTCGGCGCTCGTCGAACCGACCTCGTAGTCGGTCGGCATGAACCGGAACACGCCGCCGTTACCGCCGTCGTTTCCGAGAACCGCGGTCACGACCGAGGACAGCTCCGACTCGTTCATCGACTCCAGTTTCGCCCGCTGTTGGGCCAGCGTCGCGTTCGTGGCGTTCCGGAGGTCGGCCCGCTCGCGCTCGAGCTCGCTCGCGAGCTGCTTGAGCCGGGTGGCCTTCTCGGACAGGGCCGCGGAGCGCTGCTCGAGCGCGCGGTACTCGTCGGCGAGGACGCCCCGCGTTCCGAGCTTGTACGCTTGCTTGGCCTCTGCCTCACTCGTGGCCCGCCGGAGCGCCGTGGCGGCCTCCCGGAACGTCGCCGCGTCGGTCTCGTTCAGCTCGACCGTCGTGTTCGCGCGCACGTCGGCGAACGCGGCGTCGACGCTCGCGTTCGGGGCCGCCCGGAGCGCCCCCAGCTCGGCCCGCAACAGCTTCGCGGTCCGCGAGAGCGTCCGGTTGCGCGCCGCGAGGGCCTGCCGCTCCTCCGTGACCGTCGCGTTCAGCTGCTGGAGCTCCGTCGCGACCGCTCGCACGTCGCGCGCCTCCTCGCCGCGGATCGCCGCCGTCGCGAGCACGTTCGCGATGCTCACAGTCGGCGACTCCGGGGCCAGGGTGCTGTTGACCGTCCGGTTCTCCCGGAGGCGCTGCTGGTACTCGATGATGCCGACCAGCGACTCCCTGTCCAGGACGTTCTCGTCGCGGACGATCACCTGTGACGTCGTGGTGTTCTCCGCGCCGGTCGTGAAGTTCGACTCGATGTAATCGAGCGCGTCGCCCTCCGGCGAGTCGCTCTGGAACTGTTCGAGCGAGGACGACTGCTCGACCGCCGACGCGCCCGCGCCGACCGCGACCGTCAACAGGAGCATCACCGCGATGACGACCCGGGAGTGGTCGAGGACCACGTCGACGAACCGCCGGAACCGACTCATCCGATCCCACCGCCGCTACGCGTGAGTATTGCAAAACTCATTCGGTGTCTGTATTCACTTACTAACAGACTGGCTTAACTCTTCCGATGCGACCGAACGTTCAGTAAGTCGCCGGCCGGCAGGGGGGACTCCGGGCGAGCACGTTTCCGGGAAGTGATCCGGCCGGAGTCAGCTACTGGAGGGCTACTCGGGCGGCGTCACGGTCCAGTCGCGGCCTGCGACACGTGTTCGAATGACCGTCAAGTAGTCATCAATCTTTCGCCTCTCCCGCCCGCTTCGGGCTGGGAACTGACCCCGACGCGGTGCGAATTCTCGCCGCGCATCCCCGCGTCAGCCGTTTTCTTCGTCGCCTGGCGTCGGACCGTCCCCGGCCGTCGGAACGCTCGACGCGTCAGCTTTATGTTTACCGAACGGTCAGTCAGACACGGGAACGACGCAGCCCGAGGTCGGAGACCGGGCGGACGACAGTCGGCGATCGGCCGGGTCGCGGTGCCGGGCGACGGTCCCGGGCCGTCGTCAGCGACCGTCCACAGGTGTCGGTACTGTCCCCACACCGTGTACCGTCCACACACCGTGTACCGTCCGTCCGGTCGCGACTGCGCCGACCGCACTCACTCGAACCATGGAACACGACGCCTCAGACACCACGTGGAGTACCGCCGAGCGGGAGATCATGGAGGCGACCTACCGCGCGCTGCTCGAACACGGCTACGCCGGGCTCTCGATATCGCGGATCGCCGACGAACTCGACAAGTCGAAGGCCTCGCTGTACTACCACTACGACTCGAAGGACGACCTCCTGGTCGCGTTCCTCGATTTCGCCGCCGACCAGTTCGAGGCGATGGTCGGCACCGAGATCGGCGACGACCCGAACGAGGACCTCGAACACGTGGTCGAGAAGCTGCTCCCGCTGCGCCCGGCGGAGGAACAGCGCAAGCTCCAGTCCGTCCTGGTCGAACTCCGCTCGCAGGCGGTCACCGACGACGCCTTCAGGGCGGGGTTCACGCGCATCGACGAGCGGATCGCGGCGACGATCCGGGAGATCGTCGACCGCGGCGTGGAGGAGGGCACGTTCCGTGACGTCGACCCGGCGAGAGTCGCCGAACACGTCCTCGCGACCGTCAACGGCGCGATGTACGGGCGGGCGACCACCGACCGGGAGGACGCGGCGGCCGCCGCGCGAGTTTCGCTGTCGTCGTATCTCGACGCGGAGCTGAGGCGCGACCCGTGAGCGCGCGCGACGTCAACGTCACCGACGGCGACCTCCTGAAGCCGCTGGTCGTGCTGTCGCTGCCGATCGTCCTCTCGCAACTGCTCCAGGTCGGCTACAACCTCGCCGACACGTTCTGGGTCGGCCGGCTCGGCCAGGAGGCGGTGTCCGCGCTGTCGTACTCCTGGCCGCTCGTGTTCCTGATGATCTCGGTCGCGGGCGGGTTCACCGTCGCCGGGACCGTCCTGGTCGCCCAGAACAAGGGCGCCGGGAACGACGAGCGGGTGAACTACGCCGCCGGTCAGACCATCGCGTTCGTCGGCGTCGTCGCGCTCGTGTTCTCCGCGCTCGGGTACGTCCTGGCGCCGTGGCTCGTCTCGCTGGTCGGCGCCGCGCCCGGGAGCACCGAGTACTCCCTCGCCGTCGAGTACACCCGGACGATATTCCTCGGCGTCGTGTTCATGTTCGGCTTCTTCGTCTTCCAGGCGCTCCTGCGCGGGTGGGGCGACACCCGGACGCCACTGTACCTGATGGCGCTGGGCGTCGCGCTGAACGTCCTCCTGGACCCGTTTTTGATCCTCGGGTTCGAGGGGAACGTCCTCCTGACCGCGCTCGGGCTGGACGGCCTCCAGTCGTGGCTCTACGGGGCGACCGGCTTCGCCGGGTTCGGCGTCCACGGCGCGGCCATCGCGACGGTGCTCTCCCGCGGCGCCGGAGCGGCACTCGGGATGGTCTGGCTGTTCTCCGGGAACGTCGGGATCCACATCTCGCCGTCGGACCTCCGGCTCAACCCCGAGATGGTGAAGCGGATCGTCGCCCTGGGCGCCCCGTCCAGCGTCGAGCAGTCGACCCGGGCGCTCGGGATAACGGTCCTCACCGCGCTGGTCGCGTTCGCCGGCGACGACGCCGTCGCCGCGCTCGGCATCGGCAACCGGATCAACTCGCTGGTCTTCCTCCCGGCGCTCGGCCTCGCCCGCGGTACCGAGACCGTCGTGGGTCAGAACCTCGGGACGGAACAGCCCGACCGCGCCAGCCGCGCCGTCTGGTACAGCAGCGCCATCGCCGGGGCCGTCCTCGCGCTCGCCGGCGTCGTCGCGTACCTGTACGCCGCCCCGATCACCGCCGTGTTCATCCCCGGCGCCCCCGACGTCATCGCCATCGGCGCCGACTACCTCCGGATCATCGGACCGACGTTCCTGTTCGTCGGCGTGTTCCGGATCGTGCAGGGGGCGTTCCGCGGCAGCGGGTCGACCCGGACCGCGATGGCCTTCGCCGTCCTCTCGCTGTGGGTGTTTCGCCTCCCGCCCGCCTACGCGCTCCTCCGGTGGTTCGACATGGGCGCGACCGGCGTCTGGTACGCCATCGCCATCTCGAACGTGCTCGCGATGGCCGCCGCCGCGCTCTGGTTCGGCCGCGGCACGTGGACCGACAACGTCGTCGAGACCGACGGCCCGGCCGCCGCCTCCGACGACTGACCGACCCCGGGAACGACCGGCCGCTCCGGCACGCCCGGGCGGAGTCGAGAAGACTTATGACTGACTGGCCGGTTAGTTACTGGTATGAGTCAGTCCGTCTCGCGCAAGCGGCCGTGGCTCGCGGCGCTGCTCGCGGCGCTCGCGACGGGCCTGGGCCACCTGTACCTCCGCCGGTGGCGGCGGGCGCTCGGGTGGTTCGCGGCCGTCCTCGTCGTCACCGTCGTCTTCGTCGACCCCGCGGCCGTCGAGTCGCTCGCGCGGTTCGAGTCGGTCGACCCGATGGCGGTCGCCCCGCTGCTCGTCGTCGGCGCCCTCAGCGTCGTCGACGCCTACGTCCTCGCGCTGGCCCAGAACGCGGCCGCGCGGCTGACGGCCCCCTCGAACGGCCAGCCGACACACTGCCCACAGTGCGGCAGGGAACTGGACCCCGACCTCGACTTCTGTCACTGGTGTACGGCCGACGTCGGCAACGCAGCGGACGCCCTCCCGGAACGCCCGGACGCCGGACGGGAGGAGTCCGCGCGCCCCGAACGCGACGGGAGCGACGAGCGCTGAGCGACCCGTCCCGTCAGGACGCGTCGGCCCCGCTCCCGTCGGCCTCGCTCCCGTCAGCGCCGCTCTCGTCGGCGCCGCCCCTGTCGTTCCCCGTCGCGTCCGCATCATCCGTCGCGTCCGCTTCATCCGTCGCGCCGGCGTCGGTGGCGCCCCCGCCCGGACGCAGGACGGCGGAGACGTACTCGTCGGCGGACCGCCTGGCGGCGGCGAGCGTCTCCCCGTCGCGGCGGACGGCCGCCCGGGTCTGAGCGCCGTCGACTATCGTCGCGAGGGTTCGAGCCGCTCGCTCGGCGTCGACGTCCGCGAACGCCCCCCTCCGGATCCCGTCCTCGACGACCGTCCGGAGGAGGTAGCGGATGTACTCGTCGTTCTGTTCGAGGCGGTCGCCGAACGCCTCGTCGTACGGCGCCTGGCTCCGCATCTCCAGCATCGCGACCAGGAGGTCCTCGTGGTCCGCGAGGTCGACGAGCAGTTTGTCGAGCAGCAGGTCCAGTCGGCGTTCCGGGTCCGTCGTCTCGACCTCGTGGACGGTCTCGACGAACCGGTCCAGCAGGTAGTCCAGAAACGCCGCGAGGAGGTCCTCCTTGGTGTCGTAGTGGTAGTGGACGGCCGCCGTCGTCTTGCCGTACTCGTCGGCGATCCGCTGGACGGTGAGGTCCGCGTACCCGTGCTCGCGGAGCGCGCGGTGCGTCGCGCGCATTATCTCCGCGTCCGGCCCCGAGAACGAGCGGTCCCGCGGGTCAGTCATCACGTAGTGAGTTCGGCGTCCGCCGGATAACTGTTTTGACCCGGCCGTCAGGACGCGGGACCATCCCGGCTGACCGGATCGGTGCGATCGGCGGTAACTCCCCCCGACAGCCGCCCGGAGCGCCGATCGCGTTCCCAAACACTTTTGACTAATTGGTCAGTAACCGACCGTATCGACCGACGCGGGGTCGACCCGCCCAGCGCAGGAGCGAACGCTCCGACGTGGCGGCCACCCACCGGACGCGGACGCGACCGGCCAGAGGCAGGAGCGGTTCCCGCGACTCGACGGGTGCGAGACCGATTCCCGCGACTCGACGGGGCGACCGTCGGGTCGTCACACGCATTCAGACCCATGACGCGTGACAGCGCGCTTCTCGGACGGCGCGACGAGATCGATCGGTACGTCGAGCGGGTGCTCTCGGACGCGACCGGCGAGTACCTCCACCCGGTCCGGGCGAGCGTCCGCGACCGCGGCGACCGCCGGTACGGCGAACTCCTCGCGCTCGTCCACGACTCCGCCGCGGGGCCCTCCGCCGACGACTCGGTCGTCCCCGCGGCGGCGGCGGTCGAACTGCTCCGCGAGTACTGCTGGCTCCGGGCCCGCCTGCTGGCCGAGGTCGACGACGGCCCGGTCGCCCTCCCGTGGGACCGGACGACCGCGCTCCTGTCGGCGGACTACCTCTACGCGGCGGCGTACGCGGCGCTCGGGCGGGTCGACGACGCCGCCGTCGAACCGTGTTTCGAGACGGCGACCGACGTCTCGACATCGGTGATCGAGGGCCTCGACGCCGTGGACTGGGCCGACCAGTCGTCCCCCTCGTCGGGCGAGTACTGCTCGTTGATCGACGAGACGGCAGGCGCGCTCGGACGGGGCGCGGCCCGGATCGGCGCCACGCTCGCCGGTGTCGACGGGGCCGCCCGCGAGCAGTACGCGACGCTCGGGCGTGGCCTCGGGAGCGTCCACGCCGTCCGCCTCGTTCTCGACGCGCGCGAAGAGCGCTCGCAGCCGCTCTTCCCCGCCTCCGACGACCGGCGCCTCCGGCGGTACGCCCGGCGTCGGCTGGCCGAGGCCGAACGGGCAGTCCGGAGCCTCCCGGCGACCGCGGACGCCGACCGCGTCCGGTCGTTCGTCGACCGGGTCGCGTCGGCGGCCCTGACGGAACCCGCCCCGGAGTGACCGCCCTCGCCC
Source organism: Haloarculaceae archaeon (assembly GCA_042217365.1). Lineage (GTDB taxonomy): Archaea > Halobacteriota > Halobacteria > Halobacteriales > Haloarculaceae > JBDGST01. Next base: position 3,965 of record JBDGST010000019.1, on the reverse strand, counting down.
TCACCGGGTTGCCCGCGTGCTCCCGGACGCGCCCCCGAACAGGGCGTCGCACCGAACATCTCACAGCGGGCTGTACGACGGGGCGATCCGGCGGCTCGCGTCAGTCGCGGACCGCGACCACGGGGACCGGCGCCCGGCGGAGAACCCGTTCGGTCGTGCTCCCGAGGAGGTACCGCTCGATGCCGCGGCGGCCGTGAGTCCCCATCACGATCACGTCGACGTCGTTCTCCCGGGCGTACGCGAGGATCTCTTCCGCGGGGAACCCCCGCCGGACCCCGGCGGCGACGTCCACGCCCCGTTCCGCCGCCGCGTCCCGGACCTCCTCGATAGCGCGCTCGCCTGCGGCCTCGTACCGGTCGAACGTGCGGTTCACGTCGGGACCGACGCTCACGTCGTCGACGCCGGAGCTCCGGGTGACCTCCGCGACCGTCGCGTCGTCGACGACGTAGAGGACGTGTATCGTCGCGTCGCCGGTGCCGCCGACTCTGAGCGCCTCGTCGAGCGCCCGGAGCGCCAGGTCGCTCCCGTCGGTCGGAACCAGGATCTCCGAGTAGGCCGCGTCAGTCATCCGGCGACGCCTCCGCGGCGACGAGCCCTTGGGCGGCGGCCGCACGCGAGCGTCCTCTCGGCGACCGCGTCGGTGGGCGACGCGACACTCCGATCCGCGGGACGTACCCGAACAGTCACGCGCTCACGTTGCCGAGCCACTGTCTTAGGTTTTCGGTGGACCGACCCGGACACCCGACCGTCTTCAGTCCTCGCCGGAGCGGCCGGTGAGCCGCTCGACGACCCCCGTGAGGCGGTCCAGGGGCTGGCTCGTCAGCACGGAGACGAGTCGATCGCTGCGGTCGTAGACCCGCTCGAGCCGGCGGACCTTCTCCAGGTCGCGCTCCGCCTGCTCGCCCTCGGCGTCTTCGAGCGTCTCGGCGGCGCTGTCCAGCGCCCGGGACATGATCCGGATCTCACGCGTGACCTCCTGCTGGAGGAACTGCTGGAAGACGTACCAGAGGTCTGTCTCGGCCTCGAAGAACGCTTTCTTCCCCTCGCCCGGGACCGACCGGCGCTGGACCAGGTGGAACCGCTCCAGCGCGTTCATCGCCGTGCTGACCGTCGACTTGGCGTACCCGCTCTCCGCGACCAGTTCGTCGAGCGAGAGCGGCTCGTCGGCGAAAAAGAGGATGCCGAACAGCCGCCCGTAGCTGCGTTTCGCCCCCCAGAGCTCCGCGGTCCGGGCTATCGCCCCGATCACTTCCTCGCGTGCCGCTCGCACCTCCTCGGAGTGGCCCTCGGTCACGTCGGACTCGCCGCCCGTTCCAGTCTCGGCCGATTCGTCACCTGTCTCGCTCTCGTCCGTGTCACTCATGGTTGGTTCGGCCCCGTCGGCGCGACGCGGCCCGTGACCGGACCTTGGATACCGAAACAAATAAATCGTTCTGTACGGAATATTTTGCACATGCCGAATATAGAGAACGGCCCGGAACGAAGCGTCGACAGAGACCCGGTGTTGCGCGGTCGGGGGATCGAGAAGTCCTACGACACGTGGGTGCCGTTCGGGGACGCGGTCGAGGTGCTGGACGGCGTGGACCTCGAACTCCGCGCGGGGGAGATCGTCGGCATCGTCGGCGAGAACGGCAGCGGCAAGTCGACGCTGATGCAGGTCCTGGTCGGTGCGCTCGAGGCCGACGCTGGCACGGTCGAGCACGCCGGCCGGGTCGGCTGGTGTCCCCAGGAACCGCTGCTGTACGACCGGCTGACCGTCGAAGAGACGTTCGACCTGTTCGGCGCCGCCTACGGCATGGACGACGCCGACATCGCCGACGCCCGCGACCGCCTGGCCGACCGGCTGGACTTCGAGGAGTTCCTGGACTACCAGGTCCGCCACCTCAGCGGCGGCAACCGCCAGAAGGTCAACCTCGGCGTCGCGCTGCTCCACGACCCAGACGTGCTCATGCTCGACGAGCCCTACACCGGGTTCGACTGGGAGACCTACCTCGCGTTCTGGGAACTGACGACCGAACTCACCGAGCGGGGGACCGCCATCGCGATCATCTCTCACTTCGTCAGCGAGCGCGAGCGGTTCGACCGCATCTACGAACTCGAAGACGGGCGACTCACCGAGTCCGTCCCCGAGGCCGGCGACGGCGCAGACGGCAGCCGAGACGCCGGAGGGAGCGCCGGCGACGACGCGACCGACGCTGGAGCGAGCGCGGGCGGCGCGACCGAGGGAGCCCGGCACACCGGCACGAGTGGAAGCGCCGGAGGCGACGCGGACGGCGACCAGGTGGTACCGGACCCGAGCGAGGAGGTGGCGTAGATGGGTGCCGGCGCGGACGCGACGTCCGCAGCCGCCCCACGCCGCGAGGGGTCCCGGGGGCGGCGCCTCTGGGCCGGCCTCGGCGCCCACCTCCGGGAGTTCCTCCGCGAGCCGGTCCACCTGGTGCTGCTGCTCGCGCTCCCGCCCGTCGTGGTCGAGGGGTACGGCCGCGCGATGGCCTCGTTCCCCGAGTTCCCGTTCATGGAGACGCCCCCGGGGACGCTCGGCCGAGTCAACGGTGCCGTCTTCGCCGCGGCCTTTCTCGCCGGGCTGATCGGCCTGTTCCAGGTCGTCAGCGCCGTCCAGGCCGACGACCGACTCGGGATCTGCGGGTTCGACCGGGCGGAGCTGTTCCTCTCGCGCCTGGGCACGGTCGTCGTCGTGAGCCTGGTGGCGGCGGCCGCGGCCTTCGGCGCGCTCCTCCGGACGGTCACCCCCGAGGCGCCCCTCGTCGCGTTCGGAGCGCTCGCCCTCGCCGCGCTCACCTACGGCCTGGTTGGCGTCCTGATCGGGTCGCTCCTGCCGCGCGAACTGGAGGGTTCGCTCGTCCTGGTGTTCGTCACCGACTTCGACGACTTCCTCGCCAGCGGCGTCGTCGACGTCGACTCGCCCGTCGTGAACCTGCTCCCGCTGCACTACCCCCACGAGCTGTTCCGGGCGGCGATACTCGACGGCACCGTCGCGACGGGCGACGTCGTCGCGGCCCTCGCCTACCTGGCGGTCCTGTTCGTCGCCGTGCTGGGCGCGTACGTCCTGCTGACGGGAGGTGAGCGCGCGTGACCGCCGACGAGGGCAGCGGCGGCGCCCGGCCGACTGTCACCGACGGCGGCACCCGCCCGCTCGCTACTGACGGCGGGGCAAGTCCCGCGGCGAGCGACGGGAGCGCCGGTTCCGGGACGGCTCGCCCGACCGGAAGCGGTCGCTCGCCCGCGCTGGTCGCCTTCCTCGGCGGCCTCCGGGAGTACGCCCGGACGCCGGTCCTCCTGGCGCTGTTCGCCTTCCTGCCCGCGTACCTCATCGGCGCGTTCACCCGCCTGGTCCCCTCGACGACGGTGCCGCTCCCGGTGCCGGGCGACGGGACCGTGGCGACCGGGATGGCGGACGTCTACGCGGTGTTCATGACGCCGCTCGTCGGCGCGCTCGTCGGCGCGCTCGCGGGCGTGTTCCTCCTCCAGAGCACCCGCGACGCCGACGCCCGGTTCGTCGTCGCCGGCGCCCGCCCGTCGTCGGTCCTCCTGGCGCGCTTCGGCCTGCTCGTCGCCGTCGGCGTCCTCGTCTCCGCGGTCGCCGTCGGCACCGCCGCGACCGTCCGCGTCCCCGAGCGCCCGGCCCTCCTGTTCGCCGCCACGCTGCTGGCGGCCCTCTCCTACGGGCTGCTGGGCGTCCTCGCGGGCGTCGTCGTCGACCGCCTCGCCGGCGTCTACCTCGCCCTGTTCGGGACGATGATCGACCTCTTCCTGGTCCAGAACCCGCTGTCCGACGGCGGCGAGTACGACTTCCTCCTCCCGGGACACGCCCCCGTCGAACTGGCCGTCGACGCCGGGTTCTCCTCGGAGGTCGCGCTCGCCACGGCCGGCGAGGGCCTGCTCTGGGTGCTCGGGATCGGCGTCGCGACGGCGCTCGTCCTCCGGCGCTCGATGCGGGTCTCGTA